>WFVA01000001.1 GCA_015491895.1 Albidovulum sp.
CAGCGAGCCCTGATCCGGCTCATCGCCTGGCCTTGCGGCCCGTGCGCCCTTCCTGCCGCCCACCGCCAGCCGGCCGTCGGCAAATTCGATCTCGAGCGCGCGCGCCCTTGCCGCCTCGGCCTTGCGCGCCGCCACATGCCCTTCGGCCCAGACTACCGCATAGCCGCGCTTCAGCGTTTCGCGGTAGCCGAGCGTCTGGTGCATGCGCGCAAGTGCCGAGAGCCGCTCGCCGGCCTTCTCGATCTGCCGCCGCGCGAGATCGCCAAGGCGCGCTTCGAGGCGGCCGAGCTCGAGGGCGCGCCGGCCGATATCCTCGATCGGCTTCAGCCGCTGCAGGCGGGCCGACAGCTCCGCGCAGGCGCGCCGGCGCTCCGCGAGCGTGCGGCGCAGGGCCGGTTCGAGCCGCGCCGCCCCGGCCGAGAGCCTTTCGCTGCGGCTTGCGTGAAGCTGCGCGAGGGCGCGCGGCTGCAACGGCGCGGTGCGGCGCTCGAGCATCAGCCGCTTTTGCTGCACCAGCTGGCGCAGGGCGGGGGCGAGGCGTTCGCCCCACATGTCGAGCTGCTGGCGCTGGCCTTGGGCCAGCGCTTCGGGGCGGGGGAGGGCACGCGCCAGATCGCGCAGGCGCTGGCGGCTCTGCTCGAAACGGCGCATGAGCGCCTGCACCAGCCGCCCGCCAAGCGACTCCACCGCCGCCATGAGTTCGAGGCGCACCGGCACCGCCATCTCGGCCGCCGCCGTGGGGGTGGGGGCGCGCCGGTCGGCCACGTAATCGATCAGCGTGGTATCGGTTTCGTGCCCCACCGCCGAGATCAGCGGGATCTCGCTCGCCGCCGCGGCACGCGCCACGATTTCCTCGTTGAAGCCCCACAGATCCTCGAGCGAGCCGCCGCCGCGCGCCACGATCAGGAGGTCGGGGCGCGGGATCGGGCCGCCGGGGGCAAGCCGGTTGAAGCCCTCGATCGCGCGCGCCACCTCGCGCGCGCAGGCCTGCCCCTGCACCGCCACCGGCCAGATCAGCACATGGCGCGGGAAGCGATCGCGAAGCCGGTGCAGGATATCGCGGATCACCGCACCGGAGGGCGAGGTGATCACCCCGATCACGCCGGGGATGAAGGGGATCGGCTTCTTGCGCTCGGGCGCGAAAAGCCCCTCGGCCGCGAGCATCGCCTTCCTTTTTTCCAGCATCGCCATCAGCGCGCCCGCGCCCGCCGGCGTGATGCTTTCGATCACGATCTGGTATTTCGATTGCCCTGGGAAGGTGGTGAGCCGCCCCGTCGCCACCACCTCGAGCCCCTCCTCGGGGCGAGTGTCGAGGCGCGCCGCCACGCCCTTCCAGATCACCCCGGAGAGCACCGCGCGCTCGTCCTTCAGATCGAGATAGACATGCCCCGAGCGCGGCCGCGAGACCCGCCCGATCTCGCCGCGCACCCGCACGCGGGCGAAATTGCCCTCGATGGTGCGCTTCACCGCGCCCGAGATTTCGCTCACGCTGTATTCGGGAGTGTTGCCGGGGGTGGGGCCGCTTGCCGGGCCGTCTTCGATCAGATCGGACATCTTGCCTCGTCACTGTTGCTTGTCAGGGCGCGCGCGCCACCTTAGAACGCCGGCAGGGATTGGCCAAGCGCAAGCGGAGAGCGGCATGAACATTCTCATCCTCGGCGGCGGCGGGCGCGAACACAGCATAGCCTGGGCGGTGAAGCAGAATCCGAAATGCGATCGCCTGATCGTGGCGCCGGGCAATGCGGGGATCGCCGGGATCGCCGAATGCGCGGCGCTCGATATCGAAAACGGCGATCAAGTGGCGGAGTTCGCGGCCCAGAATGCGGTGGATTTCGTCATCATCGGCCCCGAGGCGCCGCTGGCCGCTGGGGTGGCGGATCGCCTGCGCGCGGCCGGGATCCTGTGCTTCGGGCCCTCGCAGGCGGCGGCGCGGCTGGAGGCCTCGAAAAGCTTCACCAAGGAGATCTGCGCGGCCAGCGGCGCCCCCACCGCCGCCTGGGCGCGTTTCACCGATGCAGAGGCGGCGAAGGAATACATCCGCGCGAAGGGCGCGCCGATCGTGGTCAAGGCCGACGGGCTCGCCGCCGGCAAGGGGGTGATCGTGGCGATGCGCGAGGAAGCGGCGCTTGCGGCCGTTGAAGAGATGTTTTCGGGTGCTTTCGGCGCGGCCGGCGCGGAGGTGGTGATCGAGGAATTCATGGAGGGCGAGGAGGCGAGCTTCTTCGTGCTTTGCGACGGTGAAAACGTGCTGCCGATCGGCACCGCGCAGGATCACAAGCGGGTGGGCGAAGGAGATACCGGCCCCAACACCGGCGGCATGGGCGCCTATTCCCCCGCCCCGGTGATGAGCGCCGAGGTGGAGGCGCGTGCGATGGAGGAGATCATCCGCCCCACCATTGCCGAGATGGCCCGGCGCGGCACGCCCTATCAGGGGGTGCTCTATGCGGGGCTGATGATCCGCGAGGGGCGGCCCAGGCTGGTGGAATACAACGTGCGCTTCGGCGATCCCGAATGTCAGGTGTTGATGATGCGCCTCGGTGCGCAGGCGTTCGATCTGATGCAGGCAGCGGCCGAGGGGCGGCTTGAAGGCCGCCGGGTGAACTGGGCCGAGGATCACGCGCTGACGGTGGTGATGGCGGCGAAGGGCTATCCGGGCGCCTATCAGAAGGGCAGCGAGATCCGCGGGCTCGATCAGCTGCCCGAAGACAGCCATCACATGGTATTCCACGCCGGCACGGCCGAGCGGGAGGGGCGGCTCGAAGCCAATGGCGGGCGGGTCCTGAACGTCACGGCGCGGGGCGGGAGCCTTCGAGAGGCGCGCGATCGGGCCTACGGGATGGTGGACAGGATCGACTGGCCCGAAGGTTTCTTTCGCCGCGACATAGGCTGGCGCGCGCTCTGAGTGAATCCGGCGGAGGGCGGGCGAGGGCGGAATATTGTCACCCCGGCCCCGGCATCCCGGCCGCAGTGCTCCCTTGCCGGGGTCGGCTGCCTCCGGCGGGGATATTTGCAGACCAGTGATGGGGTCATGCCGCCTCTTCGACCGAGACGCAGTGATGGC
Source organism: Albidovulum sp. (assembly GCA_015491895.1). Taxonomy (GTDB): domain Bacteria; phylum Pseudomonadota; class Alphaproteobacteria; order Rhodobacterales; family Rhodobacteraceae; genus WFVA01. Next base: position 3,062 of record WFVA01000001.1, read on the forward strand.
GCTGGAATATGGGAGGGGCCGGCAGATGGGAGCCGGCCCCGTTTCATCATGGTTTCATTCGTGCCGGGCGCGGGGCGCGATCATTTTCCCGTGCGGCGGAAGGTGCCGCGCACGTCCGGGCCGATGCCGAGCCAGCCGGCGATCACCCTGGCCACGTGATCGGTGATGCGCACCTTCTGCGTGAGGCCCCGGCGCTCTGCCTCCAGTGCCTGATCGCCCGAATAGGCGATGAGATCGGCCTTGATGGTATCGACCGGGGTGAGCGGCTTGCCGGTGCGCGCATCCACCACCTGTGCGGTGAAGATGATATTGTGGACGCCGGCGTTGTTGAGCCCGTAGCGGGCCTTTTCGGTGAGCGCGTGGAACTGCTTCACCGTGGCGACGATCCTGACCGGCCGTTTGCCCTTCAGCCCGGCGCTGCCGCGCCGGATCGCTTCGGTGATGATCGCATCCACCTGCTTGTAGCGATCGCCCGGGGGATCGCCGCGCCAGACGATATCGGCATCGGGGGCGTAGGTATTGGCTTCGGAAACGGTGAGGCTTCTGGGCACGCGCACATCCACATCCACCACGCGCCAGCCGCGCGCCACATTCGGATCGATGACATCGCCGTAATTCGTTTCCCATTTGCCGCCTGCGCAGGCGGCGAGCAGGAGGGGGGCGGCGAGCAGGGCGAGCAGACGGCGCCTGTTTGTCTGAAACATCGGTTACTCCATCACTGATGCCGGGGCTTTGTGTTGTCGGAGAAAGATTAACAGGAAGCTGATCGCCGAGGCCAGTGCGAAAGCCGGATGGCACTTGGGACGCCTGCGATCATGGCGCAGATGCCACATTCGCCAGATCGCCGGCCTCGGCCCAGCCCCGGCGCGCCTGCCAGAGCGCGAGGGTGAGATTTTCGATCTCCGCGGCTTTTGCGGCACGGCTTGTGAGGGCGAGGCGCAGGCCCGCTTCCTGCGCGAGCCTGCATTCGGCGTCATCAAGGCCGAGCGCATCCGGGCGCTGACAGACCTCGGCCAGATGGCCGCCCGCGGACGCGGCCGCTGCGATCCGGGCAAGATCCGGCAGGGGGCCGCGCGGCGCATCGAAGCGGCGGTTGGTGAGGCGGGCGAGGATCAGCCTCTGCCCCGCCCGCCGGGCGGCTTCCATGGCATCGAGCCAGCGCGTGGTGAGGGATTCGCTGCTTTCGCGCGGGCGCGGAGGGGCTTCGGCCAGCAGGAAATCGGGCGCAAGCGCGGCGATGGTGGCGAGATCGGGGGTGCCTTGCGCGGGGATTTCAAGCGGCGCGATCTTCAGGAGGCGGAAATCGGGGCTGCTGCCATTGATCCGTTCGATCTGGCGGAAGGTTTCGTGGGCCTTCTCCACCCTGCCGGCCAGCACCCCGGCCCAGGAAAGCCCGCGCGCCCTTGCCGCCTCGATCATCGCCGCCAGCGCATCCAGCCCGGCGCACCAGAGGAAATCGCCGCAGAGATCGCTTTCCTCGGCAAGGGCCGGCAGGGCGTGGCGGGGCGCCGCCTCCATCTCGCCGCGCATCTCGCGCAGCTCCGGGGGGATCCAGGCCATCGCGAAGGCGGCGTAGAGATCGCTTTCCTTCCTGCCCGCGATCACATTGCCTTTTTCGTCGAACAGGCCGTATTCATTGAGCTTCCAGCCCTTTTCCACCGCCAGCTTGCGCAGTGCGATCGTGTGATTGCGCGCGCCGGTGAAATAGGCGAGCGTGGTGCCGCAGCTTTCAGCAGGCACCACGCGCAGATCCACATGCAGGCCCGATTTCAGGATGATGGTGCTGCGGGTGATGCCCCTGAGCGTGACCTCGCCGCATTCGGGAAATTCGGTGAAATGGCGGATCAGGGCCGGGCCCGATTGCGCCACGGCGACCATGTCGAGATCGCCCACCGTTTCCTTGCGCCGCCGGTAGCTGCCGGCGATCTCGGCGAATTCAGTGCCCGGATGGGCGCGCAGATGTGCAAGCAATGCCTCGGCCACCGGGCGCGCTTCACTGATCGGCCAGCGCTTTTCCGGGCCCTTCTGGCGCAGCTTCTCGATCTCGTGGAGGAGCTTCGCTTCCGTCTTCGGCCCGAAGCCGGGCAGGGCGCGCAGCTTGCCGGCCCTGAGCGCCGCTTCCAGATCGTCAAGGGTTTCGATGCCGAAATTCTCGTAGATCTGCTCCACCCGGCGCGGGCCGAGCCCCGGCACCTGCAGGAGATCCGTCAGCACCGGCGGCGTGCGGCGCATGACCTCGTCAAGGATCGGCAGATCGCCGGTTTCGACGATCGTGCGGATCTTCTCCGCCAGATCCCTGCCGATCCAGGGGAGTTTCGTCAGATCCTCGCCGCGCGCGATCATTTCTGACACCGGCTCGGGCAAGGTATCGATCACCAGCGCCGCCTGGCGATAGGCGCGCACTCGGAACGGATTGGCGCCCTCGATATCGAGGAGATCGGCGAGCTTGCGGAACATCGCCGCGATATCGCTGTTGGTCACATGGCTCGCCATCGCGGCCCCCTTTCCTGCTGCCGGCCGGGCTTGAGGTTTCAGCCCTGCCCGCCCGGCGAATTGAGCACGAGGAAGCCTTCGGGCGCAAGCGCGGTGGCGAGCATGACGCTGTTCATGTCTTCATGGTTGCGCCAGGTTTCGCTCTGCCGTGCCCGGGGATCGCGCCAGGTCTGCACGATCGTATCGCGCAGCGGCCGGTGGCGCGCGAGGCGCATGATGCCCGCCATAAGCGGCGAATGGCGGGCGGCCTCATGCGGCGTTTCCTCGCCGCGGGAGAGGCATTCGGGCAGGGCAAGCCCGATGGCGAGGCCAAGCTCGCGAAAGGCGAGGCGGCGGGCGGGGGGCTGGCCGGTGAGCATTGAGTGCGCCACCTGCTCGAGCCCGGCTTGCGTGGCGGCGAGGATGCGGGGGGCGAGATCCGCGGGCAGGAAGGGATTGCCCGGCGCCATCTGCGCAAGCCGCCCCGCATCGAAGAGAAGCCCGCCGATCCCCAGCGGATCATCGGTGACGAGAGGCTGGCGCCCGGCGAGGGATGCGAGCGGGCCGAGATCGTCATCCAGCGCGGTTGCGGGGTGATCGGGGGCGCAGAGCTGGGCCGCGCGCTCGGCGGCAAGGCAGGTAATCAGCCCGTCAAGCGGATCGTGCTGGCCCGTGCTGGGCACCAGCGGCTCGGAGAGATCCGCCCGCATCTTCCACACCATGTGGAGGCGCCCATCGGGCAGGCGGCGGATGAAGGCGCGGTTGGCCGCCTGCATCAGCTCTATCGCCCAGGTGATGTAGCGCGGCTCCGAAAGCGCGCATCCGGCCTGGGTCAGCGCATGGGCCCATTTGGTTAGATAGTGGTAATACTGGCCGTCGCGCTCCCATTCGAGATCGGGATCGAAGGGCGCATCGGGCGGGCGCTCGGGCAGGGGCTTGCCGATCCTGAGCCCGCCCAGGGTGGGATGGACGCGGGCCTTTTCATCCGAAAGGCCGCTGAGCCAGCCCTTGCGGGGATCGTCGGGGCGGTGCTGGCCCAGCACCTCGTGCACCTCGCCGATCAGCGCCCGGGCGAGGCGGGCGTAATCCTTTCGCCCGGTGGCGCGTTTAAGGGTGAGGAAATTGCACAGGGCAAAGGCGTCCGTCCAGAGGTAGCGCCGCTTGGGAGCGGTGCCGGTGAGGCCGGTGCGGGCGGCGAATTCTTCCATGATTTCCGCCGCCTCGGCGATTTCGCGGGAAGGGGAGAGGGCTTCCATGGCCTAGACTCCGAAGGGGTAGAGATCGGGAAGGCCCGGCATCTGCTTTGCATCCAGCGGCTTCACCGCGCGCGTTTCGTCGATCCAGATGTAATCGTCGAACTGGCGCGAGAGACGGGCCTCGAAATAGTGGCTCGCAAGCTCGGTTTCGGGGCGGTAGATCACCCCGATCGCGCGCTCGAGGCGCGGGTTTGCCAGCGCTGCGGCGAGATCGCCGTCGGCCCCTTTCGTCATCGGCAGGATCAGCCCCGGCGCGCCGGTGAGGTGGAACTGGCGCTCGAAGCTCTGAGGGTGGCTCGGGCGCACTGCCTTGATCTCCATCTGGCCTTCCCAGGTGCTCGCCGCCGCCACCGTGCCGCGATCGGTGCCGAAACCGATGTGATGGGTCTGCCCCTCAAAGCCCTCGCGCACCAGCTGGCCGATGTTGAGTTCGCCGCGCGCCGACATCTCGGTGTGGCGGGCATCGCCGATATGGGAATTATGCGCCCAGATCACCGCCTTCGCATCCGGCCCGCGGAAATCCAGAAGGGTTTTCAGCGTGTCATACATGTGCTGATCGCGCAGGTTCCAGGAGGCGCGCGAGCCGTAATACATCACGCGGTAGTATTTCTCGGCATCCGCCACGAGCTTGGCGTTGAGCGCCGCATCGAGGAATTTCTCGCCGTCATGGGCGGCGAGCTTCTGCTGGTTTCTGAACAGATCCACCAGCATCGCCACCACGTCATCCTCGCAGGCGCGATACTTGCCGGTGAGCGCCGCGTGGCCATAGGCGGCGGGATCGCTTTCCCAGGGCGAAAGGCAGCCGTAGCGCTCGCGCGCGATCTGCGCCAGTTCGGGATCGATGCCGTCGAGATATTCGATCACCCGGCTGGCGGAATTGTAGAGGGAATACATGTCGAGCCCGTAGAAGCCGGCGCGATCCTTCTCGGGCAGGTGGCGGTTGTGCTCGTGCAGCCAATCGACGAAATCCTTCACCTCCGCATTGCGCCACATCCAGGTGGGGAAGCGGGCGAAGGCCTGCCAGGTGGAGGGGGGCACGTCCACGTGGCGCACATAATCGTCGATGCGCGCGGCATCGGGCCAGTCGGCCTCGACGGCGACGATGTCGAAGCCCTTTTCCGCGATCAGGCGGCGCGTGATAAGATCGCGCATGCGGTAGAATTCGCTGGTGCCGTGGCTGGCCTCGCCCAGAAGCACGATGCGCGCCTCGCCCGCGCGCTCGATCAGGGCATCGAGATCGGCCTCCTCGACGTTTTCGAAATGCACGGCATTCTGGGCGATCAGGGCGGGAAGCTCCGCGCGCAGGCGGGGGCGGCTCTCGATCACCCGGGGCTTGCCGGCCTCCGCCTCGCCAAAGCCTGCGCCCTCACGCTCCGGCCAGCCCTCCCTGCCGATCAGCGGCACGAAGCGCACATCGGCGAGATCCTCGCGGTCAAAGCCGCCGTCCGCGCGCCTGGTGAGGCGGATAAGCTCCTGCGCGATCGGGTGTTTGCCCACCGGCACCACCAGCCGCCCGCCGACCTTCAGCTGATCCTTCAGCGATTGCGGGATCTCGGGCGAGCCGGCGGAAACGAGGATCGCATCATAGGGCGCGGCCTCGGGCCAGCCCTTCGTGCCGTCGGCGTGGATTACATGCACGTTCTCCACTCCGGCCTTCTTCAGATTCCCGGCGGCGATCTCCGCCAGTTCCCCGATGCGCTCGATCGCCCAGACCTCACCGGCGATTCCGGCCAGCACCGCAGCCGCATAGCCGCTGCCCGCGCCGATCTCGAGCACCTTCTCGCCGCCCTCAAGCTCGAGCGCCTCCACCATGAAGGCCACGATATAGGGCTGGCTGATCGTCTGCCCGGCGGCGATGGGGAGCGGGCGATCCTCATAGGCATGAGGGCGCATCTCCTCGGGCACGAAAAGCTCGCGCTTCACGCTGCGCATGGCCTCGAGCACGCGCCCATCGCGCACCCCGCGGCCGTAGATCTGCTCCTGAACCATTCGTTCGCGCTGAACGGAAAATACGTCTGACATGGCACGACCCCCTCCTTCCAAAGGTTCAGCCGTTTCCCATCCTGAAACGAATTGCTTTTCGGGATCCTGTTCGTTTCTTAGATAGGAACGATGCCGCCGGATTGAAGGGGAGGGCGCGCCGGGGCGCGAAAGGAAAAGCCGCGCCGAGGGGCTCCGGCGCGGCCTGATCGGGCTGATGGCGGGCAGGAGGGCGGCGGTGCCGCCCGTCCGTTCAGAGGTCCGTTCAGAGGCTTTCCTCGAACAGCCGGCGGACGTTTTCTTCCGTCAGCTTCACCGGGTTGCCGCCGCAGGTGGGATCTTCGAGCGCCTTTTCCACAAGCTCGTCGATCCGGGCGGGATCGACGCCGAGATCGGAAAGCCGGCGCGGGATGTTCAGGCGCTCGTTCAGTTCCTGCACGTAATCCTGAAAGCCCTCGAAGCCGCCCTCGATGCCGAGATAGGCGGCGGCGGCATCGAAGCGATCGCGGATCGCCGGGGCGTTGAGGCGCAGCACGGCGGGCATGCACACGGCATTGGTGGTGCCGTGATGGGTGTGAAACAGCGCGCCGACGGGATGGCTCATGGCATGAATGGCGCCAAGCCCCTTCTGGAAGGCGGTGGCGCCCATCATGGCGGCGCTCATCATATGCGCGCGCGCCTCCAGATCCTCGGGGTTTTCATAGGCGCGCGGCAGATATTCCTTCACCAGCCGCATGCCCTCGAGCGCGATCCCTTGGCTCATCGGGTGATAGAAGGGGCTCGAGAAGGCCTCGACGCTATGGGCGAAGGCATCGAGCCCGGTGCCGGCGGTGATGGCGGGGGGCATGCCCACGGTCAGCTCGGGATCGGCGATCACCACGCTCGGCATCACCTTCGGGTGAAAGATGATCTTCTTCACGTCGGTTTCGCTGTTGGTGATGACGCTGGCGCGCCCCACCTCCGAGCCGGTGCCGGCGGTGGTGGGCACGGCGACGATCGGGGCGATGGCATCCGCATCCGCCTCGCGCCAGAGCGGGCTTCCGTCCTCGAAATCCCAGACGGGGCGGCTCTGGCCGTGCATGAAGGCCACCATCTTGGCAAGATCGAGCCCCGAGCCGCCGCCGAACGCGATCACGCCGTCATGCCCGCCTTCACTGTAGGCCCGGATGCCGGCTTCGAGATTCCTGTCGGTCGGGTTGGGATCGACATCCGAAAAGAGCGCGCGGCCGAGGCCGGCCTCCTCCATCAGATCGAGCGTGCGCGCGGTGATCGGCAGTTCCGCCAGCCCGCGATCGGTGACGAGGAGGGGATTGCGGATGCCGGCCTCGGCGCAGGCCTCGCCGATCTCGCGGATGCGTCCGGCGCCGAAGCGGATGCGCGTGGGGTAGTTCCAGTTGCCTTTGAGTTCCATCAGATCTTCCTCAGGTGGTAGGATTTCGGGCGGGTGAGATTGTGATAGCCGATCACCGAAAGCCCGCCGCCGCGCCCGGTGTTCTTGCAGCCGGTCCAGCAGAGCCCCGGATCGAGGTAATCGGCGCGGTTCATGAACACGGTGCCGGTTTCGAGCCTGCGCCCGATCCTTTCGGCGCGTTCGATGTCGGAAGTCCAGAGGCTGGCGGTGAGGCCGAATTCGGAATCGTTCATCAGTTCGATGGCTTCCTCGTCATCCTTCACCTTCATGATGCCGACGACGGGGCCGAAGCTCTCATCGCGCATCACCCGCATGGAGTGATCCACCTCCACGAGGATCTGCGGCATCAGATAGGCGCCGCCGTCATCCTCGGGGAAGAGCGCGGGGTCGATCAGGGGCTTCGCGCCCTTCTCGATCGCCTCGGCGATCTGATCGCGCACCTCGGCGGCGAAGCGGCGGTGCGCCATGGGGCCGAGGGTCGTTTCGGGATCGAGCGGATTGCCGAGCCTGTAGGCGCTGACGATCTCCACCGCGCGTTTCACGAAATCATCGTAAAGCGGCCCGGCCACATAGATACGCTCGATGCCGCAGCAGCACTGGCCGGAATTGTACATCGCGCCGTCGATCAGCGTTTCCACCGCCGCTTCGAGATTGGCATCCTCCATCACATAGCCCGGATCCTTGCCGCCAAGCTCGAGCCCGATCGGCGTGAAGGTGCCCGCCGCCGCGCGCTCGATGGCGCGCCCGCCGCCCACGGAGCCGGTGAAATTGATGAAATCGAAGGATTTCGCGGCGATCAGATCGGAGGTGGTGTCATGGCCGAGAAAGACGTTCTGGAACACATCCTCGGGGATGCCGGCCTCATGGAAGGCCTGCGCCATGCGCTCGCCCACCAAGGGCGTCTGGCTGGCGTGCTTCAGCATCACCGTGTTGCCGGCGATGAGCGCGGGCGCAACGGTGTTGATCGCCGTCATGTAGGGGTAGTTCCAGGGCGCGATCACCAGCACGAGGCCGTGGGGCTCGCGGGCGATGTAGCGCTTGAAATCATCGCTTTGTTCCACCTCGATCGGCGCCAGCGCCTCTTGCGCGATGGAGGCCATGTAGGCGGCGCGCTCGTGAAAGCCCGAGAATTCGCCGCCGTAGCGCACCGGGCGGCCCATCTGCCAGGCCAGTTCGGGCACGATCTCGTCATTCATCCTGCCGACGTTCTCGACGCCCCGCATCACCAGATCGATGCGCTCCTCGAGCGGGCGATCGGCCCATTCCTTCTGCGCCGCGCGCCCCTTCGCCACCGCCGCCCTGGCCTCTTCGGGCGAGAGCAGCGGCCGCTCGGCCACGATGGAGCCGTCAACCGGCGAGATGCATTTCAGGGTTTCGGTCATGTCAGGCCCTTTCGAATCCGCGTGCAAGTTCGTAATCCGTCACCACGCGGTCAAACTCCTCGAGCTCCCAGGTGGCGGCGCGGGTATAGTGATCCACCACATCGTCGCCAAGGGCGCGGCGCAGCATTTTCGAGCCTTTCAGAAGCTCCGCCGCGTCGCGCAGATTGGTGGGGATGTGTTCGATCTCCTCGGCCTCGTAGGCGTTGCCCGCAAGGGGCGGGCCGAGGGGCAGTTCCTCCTCGATCCCCGCCATGCCGGCGGCCAGCATCGCCGCGAGCGCCAGATAGGGGTTGAGATCCGATCCGCCGATCCGGCATTCCACCCTGACGGCGGGCGTGCCATCGCCGCAGACACGGAAGCCCGCGGTGCGGTTGTCGATCGACCAGGCGGTGCCGGTGGGGGCGAAGGTGCCCTTCTGGAATCGCTTGTAGCTGTTGACGTAGGGCGCGAGGAAATAGGTGTATTCGCGCGCATATTTGATGAGCCCCGCGAGGTAGTGCTCCATCAGATCCGACATCCCCCAGGGCTTCACCGGATCGAAGAAGGCCGGCTTCCCCTCCTTCAGCAGCGATTGATGCACATGGCTCGAGGAGCCCACCCGGCGGTGATCCCATTTCGGCATGAAGGTGGCGGCATGGCCCTTGCTCCAGGCGATCTCCTTCACCGCATGCTTGGCGATGGTGTGGTGATCGGCGCAGTTGAGGGGGGCGTCGTAGCGGATGTTGAGCTCCTCCTGGCCCGCCTCGGCCTCGCCCTTGGTGTTTTCCACCGGGATGCCGGCGGCGAAGAGGTGATTGCGGATCGGGCGCATCACATGCTCTTCCTTGGTGGTCTGGAGGATGTGGTAATCCTCGTTATAGGCGCTGATCGGCGAGAGATCGCGATAGCCGGAGGCGCGGATTTCCTCGAGGCTTTTCTCGAACAGGAAGAATTCGAGCTCGGTGGCGGCAAGCGCCGTGAAGCCCATATCTGCCAGGCGCGCGATCTGGCGCTTCAGCACCGCGCGCGGGCTGTGGGGGATTTCCTCATGGGTGTGGTGATCGAGCACGTCACAAAGCACCATCGCCGTGCCCTCGAGCCAGGGCACCGGGCGGATGGTGGAAAGATCGGGCTTCATCACGTAATCGCCATAGCCCGATTCCCAGCTTGTGGAGGCATAGCCATCGGGCGTGGCCATCTCGAGATCGGTGGCCAGCAGGTAATTGCAGCAATGGGTCTCCTCATGCGCGCTTTCGATGAAATGCTGCGCGAGGAAGCGCTTGCCCATGAGGCGGCCCTGCATGTCCACCAGCACCGCGAGCACCGTGTCCACGCTGCCGTCCTCGACCTGTTTCTTCAGTTCCTCGAATGTGGGATTGGGGGGCATCGGCATCTCTCACTTCTGGCAGCTTCGGGTTGTCCGGCCCCCCGCACGGCGCGCGCGGGAGGCCGGGGTTTTCGGGTGATCCTGCGCGGCTCAGCCGTAGCGGTAGGGCGGGCCGGCCTTTTCCATCACTTCGTTGTATTCCTTGATCTTGGCAACCACTTTTGCCTTCACTTCGGATTCGGCGGCGATCTCATCCCAGAATTTCTTCGCCTCGGCCTCCACCTGGGCCCATTCCTCGGCCGGGATGGTGGTGAGCTTCAGCTTGTCGCCATTCACACGCAGCGCCGCCTCGCCGCCCCAGTACCACCACTGGCGGTAGTAGTGCGAGGCATCGGTGCAGGCGCGGAACAGATCCTTCAGGTGATCGGGAAGTTCGTTCCAGCGCTCCTGATTGGCGAAGAAATGGCCGATCCAGGCGCCCGAGATGTTGTTGGTGAGGAAATAGTTCGTCACATCCGCCCAGCCGACGGTGTAATCCTCGGTGATGCCCGACCAGGCGATGGCGTCAAGCTCGCCCGTCTGCAGCGCCACTTCCACATCCTCCCAGGGCAGCGTCACCGGGATCACCCCGAAGCGCGAAAGGAAGCGCCCGGCGGTGGGGAAGGTGAACACCCGCATGCCTTCGAGATCCTTGAGCGATGTCACGGGCTTCTTGGTCGCGAAATGGCAGGGATCCCAGGCCCCGGCCGAGATGTGCTGCACGCCGACCTTGGCGTATTCCTGCTTCCAGATCTCATCGAGCCCGTATTGATTGAACAGCACCGGCACATCGAGCGAATATCTGAGCGCGAAGGGGAAGTAGCCGCCGAAGACGGTCACTTCCGTGGGGCTGGCCATGGAATCGTCATCCGATTGCACGGCGTCGATGGTGCCCTTCTGCATGGCGCGGAAAAGCTCGCCCGTGGGCACCAGCTGATCGGCGAAATAGAGCTCGATCTCCATCTCGTCGCCGGCGATGCGGTTGAACATCTCGATATGGGGCTTGATCACGTGCTCGGCGAGCGCCGGGCCGGCATATGTCTGCAGGCGCCACTTGATCTTGGTCTGTCCCTTCACGGCCGGGGCGGCGAGCGCCGTTGCAGCGGCGCCGAGGCCGGCGGTCTTCAGGAACTTGCGTCTTGTCGTCATCTTCTCTCTCCTTGTTGGTCCGTTTTGCGGGCTTCTTGCCCCTGTCAGCGCCCCGCTTGGGCGGGGTTCTTGGTTTATCTGTCGTATATCAGATGCGGCAGCCACAGCGCGATTTCAGGCACCAGCATGATGAGGGTGAGCGCCAGCACCATGACGATCACGAAGGGCCAGATCGAGGCGTAGATGTCCCTCAGCGTGATTTCCTTCGGCGCCATGGCGCGCATCAGGAAGAGATTGTAGCCGAAGGGGGGCGTCATGTAGGCGATCTGGGTGGTGATGGTATAGAGCACGCCATACCAGATCAGATCGAAGCCGAGCGCGTGCACCAGCGGGATATAGAGCGGCGCGACGATCACCAGCATCGCGGTATCGTCGAGGAAGGTGCCCATCAGCAGGAAGGAAAGCTGCATCAGGATCAGGATCGTCCAGGGGCCGAGGCCGAGCTGCTCGGTGAAGAGATTGTCGATCGCGCGCACCGCGCCGAGGCCGTCGAACACCGCGCCGAAGCCCATGGCGGCCACGATGATCCACATGAACATGCAGGTGATGGCGAGCGTGTTGCGCACCGAGTTTTCGAACACCTCGCGCGTCATCCGCCCCTTCATCACCGCGGCGAGGAAAGCCACCACCGCGCCGATGGCGGAGCTTTCGGTGAGCGATGTCCAGCCGTTGACGAAGGGGATCATCATGGAAAAGAAGATCACCAGCGGCAGCAGGCCGGCCAGAAGCAGATGGTATTTCTCCGCCATGTGGATGGTGAGCTTCGGCCCCAGCCTTTCGCGCATCCGCCACACCAGCACCGAGGCGCCGATCACCGCGATCAGCACCAGAAGGCCGGTGAACCGGCCGTCGGGCAGGGCGATGATCTCGCGCTTGATCAGCCAGAAGAAGGCTGCCACCGCCGCGCCCCAGGCCCAGAGCGCGAGATTGATCACCAGTGGCAGATCGCGATCATATGTGGCGCGCTCTTCGGGGGCGAGCGTGGGGCCGAGCGCCGGATTGAGCCGGCAGCGCAGCCAGATGTAGAGCATGAACATCCCCGCCATCATCAGCCCCGGAATGACGCCCGCGAGCCAAAGCTGCCCGACCGGCTGGCGCGCGATCATCGCGTAAAGCACCAGCACCACAGAGGGCGGCACCAGGATGCCGAGCGAGCTTCCCGCCTGGATCACGCCGGTGACCATGCGCTTGTCATAGCCGCGCTTGAGAAGCTCCGGCAGCGCGATGGTGGCGCCGATCGCCATGCCGGCCACCGAAAGCCCGTTCATGGCCGAGATCAGCACCATCAGCCCGATGGTGCCGATCGCCAGCCCCCCCGGGACGCTCCCCAACCAGACATGGAACATCCTGTAGAGATCGTCGGCGATGCGGCTTTCGCTCAGCACATAGCCCATGAAGATGAACATCGGCAGGGTGAGAAGCGGATACCATTTCATCAGCTTCATGGCGGCCGAGAAGGGGATGTCGCTGCCGCCCGTGCCCCACAGCATCAGCGCCGCCGCCGCCGCCACCGCGCCGATGGCGCCGAAAACCCGCTGGCCGGTGAAAAGCATCAGCATCATGCTGGCGAACATGAAGATGGCGATGGCCTCATGCGACATCACGCATCCTCCGCCCTGAGACCGGCCGTGGGCTCGCCCGCGCGCAGATCCACGCCCCTGAGCGTGGCGATATCCTTCAGAAGCTCGCTGACCGCCTGCAGCAGCATCAGGAAGATGCCGATCGTCATGATCACCTTCACCGGCCACAGATAGGGCCGCCAGGCGGTTGGGGAGCGCTCGAGAAAGCCCAGCATCTCCTCCGCGCCCGCGGGGCCGCCGGTGAGGAAGGCCCAGGCGAGTTCGCGCCAGAAGCGGAAGGGCTCATCGCCGAAATAGCCGAGCGCATAGGCGGTGGAGGTGAGCGCGCCGTAAAGCATCACCCCGAGGTAGAAGATCAGGAACAGCACCGTGAAGGCATCCACCATTGCCTTCGTGCGCGGGCTCCAGCTGCCGTAGAAGAGATCCATGCGCACATTGGCGCGAAGCTGGATCGAATAGGGGCCGCCCAGCATGTAATAGGCCACCAGCGCGAATTGCGCGATCTCCAGCGTCCATTTCGAGGGCATGAAGAAGGTTTTCGAGAGCGAGGACCACAGGAGCACGCCGATCATCAGGAAGATGCCGTACATGATGATCCGCCCGAGGCGGTAGTTCAGCCTGTCGATGGCGCGGACATAGAGGATGGCTAGTCGTGGCATGCGGCCTCCTTTCCCGGGGCCGGCCCCGGAGCGCCGCGCAGCGGGTGGCCGGTGCGGCTCAGCGCATGGGCAAGCCAGCGCGCCAGCGTGCCGGCCATTTCCGCCTGATCCGCTTCGCCGGCGATCAGATCGTTCCTGATCTCGATCATCACGTTTTGAAGGCCTGCGGGCAGGGCGTGTTCGCGCAGGGTGTGGGTCACGCCGTGTTCGGGGCCGTAGGGGGCGTTGCGCGCCACCTTGCGGGGGGTGAAGCGCGGCGCGCTTTCCAGCATCGCATCGGCAAGGCGGCTGTCGGCATCGTGGAGAATGCCGATTTCCACATCGCGCGCACGTCCGTGATAGACAGGCGTGAAGCTGTGGATGGTGATGAGCGCCGGCGGCAGGGGGCGGGCGGCGATGGTTTCGGCCAGCAGGGCGCGGAAGGGCGCGTATATCTCGGCGGTGCGCGCCGCCCGTTCCGCGTCGCTCAGTCCCCGGTTGCCGGGGATGTCGTGGATCTCGCTTTTTGCGGGCATGGCGTCGGGGGCTTCGGGCGGGCGGTTGCAATCATAGACAAGCCGGGAGATGGCGCTTTCCACCAACGGCGCATCGAAGGCTTCGGCCAGCCGGTGCGCCACCGCCGAAGCGCCCGGATCCCAGGCCACATGGCTTTCGCGCACCGCTTCATCGAGGCCGAGATTGCCGTATTTCTCCGGGATGTGATTGGAAGCATGCTCACAGACGAAAACGAGAGGCGCGCCGGCGGCTCCGTTCCCATGGCGCCGCGCGGGCGCATCGCTTTCGGCTTTCTGCGTCATCCCCCCTCCGCATCTCGCGCGAATCCGCGCCCGGCGGGCGCTTCCCGTCGCGAAAAGAGTTCTTCATCGGCGGGCGTCCTGTCAATCCTTGTTCTGAAATAATTTCTTCACCGCCGATGCGGCTGTTGCTATACCGGACAAAAGCGGGGGGAGCGCCGTGCAGGAACCACATCAGGATCAGGCCCAGACGATCGCCGAGCGGCTGAATGCCGCCTATGGCGATCTGACGCGCGCCGAGCGCCAGCTCGCCGGCTCGCTTCTTGAGAATTACCCGGTCTCGGGGCTTTCGAGCATCACCGCGGTGGCCAGGAAGGCGCAGGTTTCCACGCCCACGGTGGTGCGCATGGTGCAGAAGCTCGGCTTCCGCGGCTTTCCCGAGTTTCAGGCCGAATTGCGTCGCGAGCTTGAAGAGAAGATTTCAAGCCCCATCGCCAAGCATGAAACCTGGGCCGCGCAGGCGCCCGATCAGCATATCCTCAATCGCTTCACCGAGGCGGTGATCGGCAATATCCGCCAGAGCCTCGCGCAGGTGGATACGGCGAGCTTCGATGCGGTGGCCGATCTGCTGGCCGATACGGAGGCGGCCGCCTATGTGGTGGGCGGGCGGATCACCCATGCGCTGGCCGATTACCTTTTCCTGCACCTTCAGGTGATGCGCCCCGGGGTGACGCTGGTGCGCTCGCTCAGCAACGCCTGGCCGCATGACCTGCTGAACATGCGCGCGGGCGATGTGCTGGTGGTATTCGATGTGCGCCGCTACGAAAACGCCACGCTGAAGCTCGTGCGGATGGCGCGTGAGCGGGGCGCGCGGGTGGTGCTTTTCACCGATCAGTGGGGCTCGCCGGTGGCGGCACATGCCGATCACGTGCTTTCGAGCCGCATCGCCGTGCCCTCGGCCTGGGACAGCAACGTGGTGCCGATGCTTCTGCTGGAAATCCTGCTCGCGGCGGTGCAGGAGCGCACCTGGGAGCAGACCCGCGCGCGCATGGAGCGGCTCGAGGAGATGTTCGACAGCACGCGCTTCTTTCGCAAGTTCACCTGAGATCGGCCATTGGGGGGCGGCTCTCGGCCTTCTCCAGGCGCGGGCGGCGGGTCACTGTTTCGGTGAACCAGGTGCAGCGCCCGCAGCCGGCGCGGATATGCTTGGGGCCATAGAGCGGCGCGGGCTCCACCATTTCGCGAAAGACAGGGCCGCCGCAGCGCGGGCAGGGATCGCCGCAGCGCTCAGGGCCCCGCCCCGAAAGGGGAATGCTGCGCGCCGCCGCGCGCCGCTCCGCCGGAAGCCCCCTGGACCACGCGGCGCCGGAGGGGCTTTCAGCGCCACCCCGCAATGAAACCCCGCCGCTATCGTAAATCAGGGCGAGCACGCGCCGCTTCCGGCGCCATTCAAGGAGCCTGATCCCCGCATAGCCGATGATCCCCGTCAAAAACACCCAGCTCCACGGGACCAGGGGCGGCTTATGCTCATCAACCGGTTCGGGAGGGGCGTGCAGAACGGTGCCGGGCGTTTCGCTCCCCCGCCCGCTCGTGCCCGCCCGCGCGGCTGCCCTGCTCCGCGGCTTGCCCCCCATCTTCGCGGGCTTTTTCGCCGCCGCCTTCGGCGCGATGTCGCGGCTCTCTTCCATCGCCCCCGTGGCGATGCCCCCTGCGGCGCCTTTCGCGGGCAGCAGATCCAGAAGCGCCGGGAAGCTCTCGAGATGCACGGCCCCGGCCTTCCCGCCGCGGATCTTCGGGCCGTATTCCCGCCGCAGAAAGGCAAGCGCCTCGGCGCGCTCGGCTTCGGTGAAGCCATCGCCAAGGCCGAGGGCAAGCGCGCGCCCTTCCACATCGTGAATGAGCACCACCGAGCGCCCCTTCTCCACGCCCCGAGCCACCAGCACCCTGCGCGCCAGCGTCGGCAGATAGAGGCTTTCGCCGAAGGCATGGCTGGAGGGGATGGTGATGAGGGCAATGGGCTGGCCCGCGGCCTGCCGCTCGCGGATCATTGCCGCGAGGCGCCTTTCGCTCTCCGCGCTCAGCACATCGCCCAGATCATTGACCGGCCCCCCGCGCGCAAGGGGGGGCGGAATATCCGAATATTCCGCTGCCGCCGGGCCGGGGATCGCCAGGAGCAGCGCCAGCACAGGAAAAACGGCCAGAAGGCGAAGAAGGGCTTTCATGCTCAACCCTTTAGCAGGGCATCCACCGCATCGCCAGAAATTCCCTCTGCAAGGGGCGTGAACAGACCGTTTTCGCTCCTCCGCAATGCCGCTTGCACTGTCAGCCCATAGCCACGGCCTGGCCCATGCGAAGCAGAGCGGGAGCGGGCGGCATGTCCTGCGGAGCGTTTCGGGGCTGGACAATCCTGCCCCCGATGCTAGTCTGCCCGCATGGAAAAGAACAGCAGAACCCTGATCCGCATTTGCTGCATTACCGGCTGACAATCGTCACCCGGGCCGTTCTTTCCGTTTCCAATCCAGCGCGAAATTGATAAGCCCGGGCGGCATCGGCCATGGCCCGAGGGATGAGATGAGCGACATCAGACTTCACAACACGAAAACCCGCCGCAAGGAGGCCTTCGCGCCTCTCGATCCCGAGAATGTGCGGATGTATGTCTGCGGGCCCACCGTCTATGACCGCGCGCATCTGGGCAATGCCCGCCCGGTGCTGGTGTTTGACGTGCTCTTTCGCCTGCTGCGCCACGTCTTTGGCCCCGGGCACGTGACCTATGTGCGCAATTTCACCGATGTGGACGACAAGATCATCGCCCGCGCCGCCGAGACGGGGCGCGGGATCGGCGAGATCACCCGCGAAACCACCGCCTGGTTCCTCGAGGACATGGCCGCTCTGGGCGCGCTCGAGCCCACCCACATGCCGCGCGCCACCGAATACATCCCCGCCATGGTGGCGATGATCGAGGATCTGATCGCGCGCGGCCATGCCTATGCGGCCGGGGGGCATGTGCTGTTTTCGGTGGAGAGCTACCCGCGCTATGGCGCGCTCTCGGGCCGCTCTGTGGACGACATGATCGCCGGTGCGCGCGTCGAGGTGGCGCCCTACAAGAAGAATCCGATGGATTTCGTGCTCTGGAAGCCCTCGAGCGCCGATCAGCCGGGTTGGCAGAGTCCCTGGGGGCGGGGGCGGCCGGGGTGGCATATCGAATGCTCGGCGATGTCCTACGAGCTTCTCGGGCCACGTTTCGATATC
>WFVA01000002.1 GCA_015491895.1 Albidovulum sp.
CCGCCGCACCATCGGAACCACCCCCGCGATGCGCCGCGCCGGCGGCCGGAAATCCGGGGGCGCAATAAAAACTTGCCTGTTTCCAGTTTCCCTATAATGTTTTCACACAAACAAAAACACCAGGGAGGAAATGATGAACCTTTTCAGGAAAGCCCTTGCGGCTGCCGCTCTCGTTGCCGGCTTCACCATCGCCGGCGCCGCCGCGGCCCAGGATTGCCCGCGCGGCGACCTCGACGAACGCTACTGCGATCGCGACGGCGATCTCATCGCCGACATCCCCGAGGATCCGGCCCAGTGGCTCGATCCCGAAACGCTGATCTTCGCCTATACGCCGGTGGAGGATCCGGCCGTCTACAAGGAGGCATGGTCGGATTTCATCACCTATCTCGAGGAAAAGACGGGCAGGAAGGTGCAGTTCTTCCCGGTGCAGTCGAACGCCGCCCAGATCGAGGCGATGCGCTCGGGCCGGCTGCACATCTCCGGCTTCAACACCGGCTCCAACCCGCTGGCGGTGAACTGCGCGGGCTTCCGCCCCTTCACCATCATGGCCGGGGAAGACGGCTCCTACGGCTATGAAATGGAAATCATCACCTACCCCGGATCGGGGATCGAGAAGGTGGAGGATATCCGCGGCAAGCAGCTTGCCTTCACCTCGCCCACCTCCAATTCCGGCTTCAAGGCGCCCTCGGCGATCCTGAAGGCGGATTTCGGCATGGAGCCGGAAAAGGATTTCGAGGCGGTGTTCTCCGGCAAGCATGACAACTCCATCCTCGGCGTGGCCAACAAGGATTACATGGCCGCCTCCATCGCCAATTCGGTGAAGGGCCGCATGCTCAAGCGCGGCGTGGTGAAGCCCGAGCAGCTGGTGACGATCTACAAGTCGCAGACCTTCCCCACCACCGCCTATGGCACGGTCTACAATCTCAAGCCCGAGCTTCAGCAGCAGATCCGGGATGCCTTCTTCAGCTTCAACTGGGAAGGCACCAGCCTCGAGGAGGAATTTTCCAAATCCGGCGAGGCCCAGTTCATTCCGATCACCTACAAGGAACACTGGGACGTGATCCGCAAGATCGATGCCGCCAATGGCGTGAGCTACGCGTGCAAGTGACGCGCGCGTGAAAAGCGGCGGCGCCGGCGATTGCCGGGGCCGCCCTGCAATAATCATGGATGGGGCGGGGCATGCTGAGGCTCGAGAAACTCACCAAGACATATCCGACCGGCGATCAGGCGCTCAAGGCCGTTGATCTCGAGGTGCCGGCGGGCCAGGTGCTGGCGCTGATCGGCCCTTCGGGGGCCGGGAAATCCACCCTGATCCGCTGCATCAACCGGCTTGTGGAGCCCACGAGCGGCAAGGTCTGGCTCGGCGATCAGGAGATCACGAGGCTCGGCAGCGGCGCGCTTCGCCGCGCGCGGCGCAGGATGGGGATGATCTTTCAGGAATACGCGCTTGTCGAGCGGCTGACGGTGATGGAAAACGTGCTCTCGGGCCGGCTTGGCTATGTGGGCTTCTGGCGCAGCTTCCTGCGCAAATATCCCCAGGCCGATATCGACGAAGCCTTCCGCCTGCTCGATCGCGTCGGCCTTCTCGAGATGGCCGACAAGCGCGCCGACGAGCTTTCCGGCGGCCAGCGCCAGCGGGTGGGCATCTGCCGGGCGCTCATCCAGGATCCGGCGCTCCTCCTGGTGGACGAACCCACCGCCAGCCTCGATCCCAAGACCTCGCGCCAGATCATGCGCCTCATCTGCGAGCTCTGCGCCGAGCGCGGCCTCGCGGCGATCATCAACATCCATGACGTGGCGCTCGCGAAGCTGTTCGTGCAGCGGGTGGTGGGCCTGCGCTTCGGCGCCATCGAATTCGACGGCCCGCCCGAGGCGCTGACGCCCGATGTGCTGACCCAGATCTATGGCGAGGAGGACTGGGAACAGACGATCGAGGATGTGCCCGACGAGGAGGATGAGGAAGAAGAGGCAGAAGCGGAAGAGGCGGCCCGATGAGCGCCACGGCAACCGCAAGCGAGCTCGATCTCCTGCTCGGCAGGAAGTGGAAGAAGCCCCCCTTCATCAAGCGTCCCTGGCTGCGCTGGGGGCTGATCGTCGGCGCGGGCATCTATCTCGCGCTGGCCATATCCTCGGTGCCGGTCAACTGGGCGCGGGTCTATGAGGGGCTCGAGCGCGGCGCGGCCTTCATTGCCGCCTTCACCTCGCCCGATTTCGTGAGCCGCTGGAACGATATATACCACGGCATGATGGAGAGCCTGATCATGACGGTGGCGGCCTCGGTGGTGGGCATCCTGATCTCGATCCCGATCGGGCTCGGGGCGGCGCGCAACATCGCCCCCCTGCCCGTCTACATGATCTGCCGGGGCATCGTGGCGGTGAGCCGGGCGCTGCAGGAGATCATCGTCGCCATTCTCCTGGTGGCGATCTTCGGCTTCGGCCCGCTGGCGGGCTTCCTCACGCTTTCCTTCGCCTCGATCGGCTTCATGTCGAAGCTCCTGGCCGAGGATATCGAGAGCATGGACAGGGTGCAGGCCGAGGCCATCAAGGCCACCGGCGCCAGCTGGCTGCAATGGATCAACTACGGCGTCCAGCCGCAGGTGATGCCCCGCCTCGTGGGGCTTTCCATGTATCGCCTCGACATCAACTTCCGCGAAAGCGCGATCCTCGGCCTCGTGGGCGCGGGCGGCATCGGCGCCACATTGAACACCGCCTTCGATCGCTACGAATTCGATACCGCCGCGGCGATCCTCATCCTCATCATCGGGACCGTGATGGCGCTGGAATATCTCTCCGGCATCATCCGGGCAAAGGTGCAGTAATGGCGATTATCAGCCTTCCCGACGGGCGGCGCACATGGCGCCGCTTCACCCCGAGCCAGCAGGTGATCCGCTGGTTTGCCTATCTGATCGGCATTGCCGCCTTCGTCTGGTGCTGGAACCGCATCTCCGAGGCCACCACGTGGTTCTTCGTGTGGGATGCGCCCAGGATCGCGGGCGATATCCTCACCCGCGCCATGCCGCCCCGGTGGTCCTACATGGAAAACCTCTGGGTGCCGATCTGGGATACGATCAACATCGCCACGCTCGGCACCATCGCAGCCCTGATGATGGCGGTGCCGGTGGCCTTCATGGCGGCCCGCAACACCACGCCGCAGATGAACGTCTCGCAGAAGGTGTTTCGCCTCATCCCCCCCTTCATGCGCCCCTGGCTGCTGACCTCGACGGGCGAGGACAGCTACTCCATCGGCCTCATCCGCCCGCTGGCGCTTCTCGTGATCGTCTCCACCCGTTCGATCAATTCGCTGATCTGGGCGCTCCTGCTGACCGCCATCATCGGCCCCGGGGTGTTTGCCGGGATCATCGCCATCGCCATCCGCTCGATCGGCTTCTGCGCCAAGCTTCTCTACGAGGCCATCGAGGAGATCGATCACGGGCAGGTCGAGGCGATCACCGCCACCGGCGCGAGCCGCTGGCAGGTGATGGCCTACGGCATCGTGCCCCAGATCATGCCCGCCTTCGCCGGCATCTCCGTCTTCCGCTGGGATATCAACATCCGCGAAAGCACGGTGCTCGGCCTAGTGGGCGCGGGCGGCATCGGGCTGCAGCTTTCCTCCTCGCTCAATGTGCTCGCCTGGCCGCAGGTGGCGCTGATCCTTCTGGTGATCCTCGCCGCGGTGGTAATCAGCGAATGGGTTTCGGCCAAGGTGCGCGGCGCGATCATCTGAGAGCGGCGGCGCCGCAGACGGCCCCGGCCCGCCCTCCGCCCCCTGCGCCCGCACATCGTTGCATGCCTGCCCCGACGGGCGGCTCAGGCAAGCCACTCATCGTAATCCGAGACCAGCAGATGGATGGGCGGCGCATCCTCCTCGATGGTCGAAAACCGCCCGACGGGCTCGCGAAACCAGTTGTCGCGCCGGTCGTCGTTCACCGTCGAAACCTCGCCGATCAGCACCTTGCCCCCTTCGCCCCGAAAGGCATGCCAGATGTTCGGGGTGAGGGTGACGGACTCGCCGGGGCGAAGCGCCAGCCGCCCGCCCGCAGGGAGCACCCGGCGGATGCCGTCGCACATGATCTCGACCGCGGCGCTTTCGTCGGGCGTGCCGTCAGCCCCGGCGGCGAAAAGCTCGAGCACGAGGGTGGCGCCGGCGCGGTTGATGATGTCTTCCGTCTTGGAATTGTGGCGGTGCATGGGGCTGATCTGGCCTTCGTCCGAGATCAGGAGCTTCTCGGCGTAGAGCATTCCGGTGCCGTTTCGCATCTCCGTGAGCGAACCGTTGCGCAGGGTGAAGAGCACGAGCCCGAGCTCCCCGAAGCGGCCCTCGCCGTAATCGGTGATATCCCAGCCAAGGGCGCGCTCGCGGATGGTCGCGGCATCGCTTTTGGCGCGCGCGCGCATTTCCCCGGGCGTCCAGAAGGCGAAGGGCGGCAGATGAAAGCCATGGGCGGCGATGAAATCCCGCGCCTCGCGCAGGATCTCGTTGACGGCGGAGCGTTTCATGCGGTTTTCCTCCCATGCATCCGGGCCGTGGCGCTGCGCCCCGGCGGATGACGGCCTGTCAGCGGATCGCCTCCCCCGCTTCATCGAAGAACACCAGCCGCTCGGCGGAGAATTCCAGCCCCACCCTTTCGCCCTCCCCGAGCGTGCTGTCGCCCGGAATGCGAATGGTGAGCCGGCCCGCGGGGCCGCAATCCGCCAGCAGCATGATATCGGCGCCGTGATATTCGGCAAGCTCCACAACGCCATCGATGATGCCTTCGCCCGGGGCGGCGAGCGCGATATGCTCTGGGCGGATGCCGAGCTTTGCGGCCGGGCGCGCGCCTGCGTATTCGCCCGCGCCGCCACCGGGCAGACGGAAGCGGCGGCCTTCGGTGCTCACCTCGAGGATATTCATGCGCGGCGAGCCGATGAACTGCGCCACGAAGAGATTGGCGGGCCTGAGGTAAAGATCGCGCGGGCGGCCGGCCTGGCGGATACGCCCCCCTTCGAGCACCACGATGCGATCGGCGAGAGTCATCGCCTCCACCTGATCGTGGGTCACGTAGATCATCGTCGCCCCGAGCGCGCGGTGCAGCCGGGCGATCTCGTGGCGCATCTCCACCCTCAGCGCCGCATCGAGATTGGAGAGCGGCTCGTCAAACAGGAAGGCGGTGGGCGCGCGCACGATCGAGCGCCCGATCGCCACCCGCTGGCGCTGGCCGCCCGAAAGCTCCTTCGGGCGGCGGTCGAGAAACGGCTCGAGCTTCAGGATGCGCGCGGCTTGCGCCACCTTGGCCTCGATCTCCGCCTTCGGCCTTCCGGCCATCTTCAGCGAAAAGCCCATGTTGTCGCGCACGCTCATGTGCGGATAGAGCGCGTAGGACTGAAACACCATCGAAAGCCCGCGCGCGGCGGGGGGCGCGCTCGTCACGTCGCGCCCGTCGATCAAGATCTGCCCGCGCGAGGTTTCCTCGAGCCCGCCGATCATGCGCAGGAGCGTGGATTTCCCGCAGCCCGACGGCCCGACGAACACGATGAACTCGCCGTCCGCGATGGTGAGATCGATACCCTTGATGACCTGCGCCTCGCCAAACCATTTCTCGATGCCGCGAAGCTCTATCTCTCCCATTGCTCAGCCCTCCTCCCCGGCCGCTTTCCGCCTGCCCGCATCCCTGCCGCCCGGCCCCGCCCAGCCGAGCCAGACGGCGGCCGTCCAGGTGAAGCTCCCGCCGCCCGCCGGCGCGCCGGTCAGCGGATCGAAATATTCGGCAAAGCCCTGCTCGGCGATCAGGCGCGCGGTATCGCTGCGCACGCGCCTCGCGAGATCCAGAAGCCCCGCCTCCTCGAGCCCGATGCCGATCATCGCATTCATGATCGCCCAGACGGGCCCGCGCCAGTAGCGCCGCGGATCGAACTGCGGCGCCTCCGGATCGGTGCTCGGCACCCCATAATCCACCCGGGCAAGGATGCGCTCGAGATGGGCGCGCATCGCGTCATTGCCAAGGCCAGCATACCAGCAGAGGAAGGCGGCATTGGTGATCGTGCCGCCAAAGCGCCGGCTGCGCAGATCGAAGGCGTCATAGCTTTGCAGCTCCGTGTTCCACAGCCCGGCCATGCCCGCTTCCTGCTGCGCGATCCAGCCCTCGATCTCGCGCCGCTCGGCAGGCGAAAGCCCGGCCGGGCCGGCCAGGGCGAGGAGATCGCGGTTGGCGCGCAGGAGGATGAAGCTCATGGTGGGATCGGCAACGCGAAAGGGGCTCTCGCGCCGCAGCGCCGCCTCGTCCCAGCCGAGCCGGCGGCCAAGCTGCACCAGCCACACATAGCGATCGTAATCGGCCCGCGTGGGGCGCATGTGGGGATCCACATGGGCGGTGTCGCGCCGGGCGTATTCGCCCACCCCCGCCGGATCGATCGCCGCCATGGCGCCATCCCAGTCGGGGGCGTTGTCGCGCCCGCTCTCCCAGGGGTGGGTGACGCAGATCATCCCCTCCTCGGCGCGCCACTGCATGAACCAGCGGTGCCAGGCGAGGAAGCGCGGCGCGAGGCGGGCGACATGGGCGCGCCCGGCCTCTGGATCGGCGCCGTAAAGCCGCCGGGCGACCGTCGCCGCCACCGGCGGCTGGCTGATCCCGGAGCTTGCCACCGGCCCCCGCCCCTCGCAGCCCCAGACCTCCGCGCCGGGGAAATAGCCGGCGCTCGGCTCGTGAAACAGGATATGAGGCACCATGCCGCTGGCCCATTGCCCGGCCATCAGGGTTTCGAGTTCGCGCCAGGCGCGGGCGGGATCGAAGCGCGCGAAGCCAAGCGCGGCGAAGGCCGAATCCCAGTTCCACTGATAGGGGTAGAGGCCATCGGTGGGGATGGTATAGCCGCCGCGATCGTTCTTCCTCAGGATCGCTCGCGCGGCGCTGTCGATCGCGCTGAAATCACTCATCGCCTCACCCTTTCACCGAGCCGGCGGTCAGCCCGCGGGTCATGAATCTCTCGAGCCCGAGAAACAGCACCATCACCGGCACCGTCGCGATCACCGCGCCGGCCATCAGATGCTGGCGGGGGATTTCGGAGGAATTCAGCATCGTCACCCCGCGCGTGAGGGTGAATTTCGCGGGATCGTCAAGCAGCATGAAGGCGAGCAGGAATTCGTTCCAGGCGATCATGAACACATAGAGCGAAACCGATGCGAGCGCCGGCAGGCTGAGGGGCAGCGTGATGCGCCAGATCACCTGCGCGCGGGAGAGACCGTCCATCAGCCCGGCCTCCTCCACCTCGCCCGGCAGACCGCGGAAATAGCCCTGGAGCATGTAGAGCGCCACCGGAATGGTGGTGACAGGATAGATCATGATCAGCCCGAGGATCGAATTCCTGAGCCCCGTCATGGAAAAGGCGATGTAGATCGGCAGGGCGAGCACGATCATCGGCACCATGTAGATCAGGAGGATCGCGCGCGAGAAGGCGGCGCGCCCACGAAAGCGCAGCCGCGCCACCGCATAGGCGCCGGGGATGGAGAAGAGGAGCGTGAGGAGCACCGTCAGCACCGAGACGTAGAAGGATGTCCAGAGGTAGCGGGCGAAATGGAAATCGCGAAAAAGTTCCACATAGCTGCGAAAGAGATCCCGGCCCTTCGAGAGATCGAGCGAGAAATCGAGCGGGTTCTGCAGGAGGGCCTGCTGGCTCTTGAGGCTCGTCATCACCATCACGTAGAAGGGAATGACGACGATCGCGGTGAAGAATACATAGCCAGAGCCGGTCAGGAAACGGATCACCGCCGCCTCGAAGGCGTGGCGGCCGTTGGCCCCGGGCGCGAGCCCCTTCAGCATGGCCCCGAGGGGGGCGAGCGTGGCGAATGCGAAAATCCCCCAGGCCAGCGCGAGCACCCCCGTGCCCGTGCCC
>WFVA01000003.1 GCA_015491895.1 Albidovulum sp.
GGATCGTGCTCGGCATCCCGGCAACATGGCTGGCCGGGCGCTGGGTGCGCGGGCTGATCGACGAGGCCGAGGGGCGGGGGTGAAGGGAAGCCTTGATGCGGCGGGCCGGATGCGGGGGGTGCCCGATTTCCTCCCGGCCCCCGCCCCGCGCCCCCGGGGATATTTACGGACCAGTGATGAGGGGACGGGTGCCGGGGGTGCAGGCTCATCCCTGCATGCCGGCGCCGGCGATGAAATCGAGGCCCTGGCGGATGTCGCTTCGGATTGCATCCGCGAAAGCCTGCTTCTGCCCGGCTTCGAGGGCCTTGAGCGCGGCGCGGTGGTAATCGTGCTTGATCTCGCTCGCGCCGTAGAGCTGGCAGACCTTGCGCATGGAGGGCGCGTATTGCAGCCAGAGGGTTTCGACGATGCGCAGCAGAAGGGGGGAGGCGGCGCGGTGGTAGATGTGGAAGTGGAAGGCGTGATTGCCGCGCACATAGGCCTCGGGATCGTTGGCGGCGATGGCCTGATCGAGGGCGGCATCGATTTCGCGCAAGGGCTGCGGGCCTTCGCGGGCGAGCCTTTCGAAGGCGCGCGCGGCCAGTTCGCCTTCGAGGCTGAGGCGCGCGAAGCTCAGATCCGCGAGCCGGGGGGCATCGAGCTCGGGCACCGCGATGGTGCGGCTGTCGCGGAAGATCAGCACCCCTTCGGCCACCAGCGCGCGCAGCGCATCGCGCGCGGGGATCACGCTGACGCCATATTCATCGGCGATGCGGCGGATGGAGATCGCCTGGCCCGGCTCGTAGGCGCCGGTGAAGAGCGAGCCGCGCAGCCGCGCGAGCAGGCCATCGGCCATGGTGTTGGGGCGATAGGGGGCGGAGGGCTCTTCAATCGCGCTCATCGGCGGGCTCCTGTGATTTTGCTGCCTTTTTCGGCTTGATTGATCGGCAAAGTTTCTCTTGAGTAGGCGGGATGCTCGCGGTAGCGTAAGGCGTGTTATAACACGAGCGCGCGCCATGAGCGAGCGCCATTCCGACAGGAGAGAAGAGACCATGCGCAAGAACCGACTTTCACCGAACCGCCGCCAGCTTCTGCAGGGGGCTGCCGCCGCCGGGCTTGTCTTCACCCTTCCCAAGGGGGCGAAGGCCGATGCGGGCGTCGTCAATTTCTACAACTGGGATACCTATATCGGTGAAACCACGCTCGAGGATTTCACCAAGGCCACCGGCATCAAGGTGAATTACGATCTCTTTGCCAGCAATGACGAGCTTTTCGCCAAGCTCAGGAACGGCAACCCCGGCTACGATCTGATCGTGCCCACCAACGATTACGTGGAGCGCATGATCCAGGCCGACATGCTGATGCCGCTCGATCATTCGAAACTGCCGAACATGAAGAACCTCGATCCCAATTTCCTCAACCCGGCCCATGATCCGGGGCGCAAATACACCATCCCCTATTTCTGGGGCACGGTGGGGATCGGTTATCGCAAATCGGCGGTGGATGGCGCGCCCGACAGCTGGGCCTATCTCTACACCTCCGACAAATACGCCGGGCGCATCGCGCTTCTGGGCGAGGCGACGACCGTTTTCCAGATGGCGTTCAAGCTGATGGGCAAATCGATCAACGACTGGTCGGACGAGAACATCGCCGCCGCCGAGAAGATGATCCTCGCCCAGAAGGACAGGATCACCGCCTTCGCGCCTGACAACGGCCAGGATCTGCTGCTCGCGGGCGAGGTGGATCTGGCGCAGGAGTGGAACGGCGATATCCAGCAGGCCATGGACGAGGATGACGACATTTCCTACGTGGTGCCGAAGGAGGGCGGCCTTCTGTGGGAGGATGATCTCGCCATTCCGAAAGGCGCGCCCAACCCGGATGGCGCGCATGCGCTGATCAATTTCCTGCTCGATGCGGAAGTGGCGGCGGCCAATGCCGATTACGTTTACTACGCCACGCCCAACAAGGCGGCGCTCGAGCTTCTGGGGCCGGAATACAAGGAGAACCCGGTGATCTTCCCGCCCGAAGAGGTGCTCAAGAAATGCGAGGTCTCGATCTTCCCGGGCCAGGAGGTGATGTCGAAGATCGATGCCGCCTGGACGCGGATCAAGGCCGCCGGCTGAAGGGCCGGATGAGAGCAGGCGCATCGCCGGCAGGGTGCGCCTGCGTCTTTCGCGGGGAGGGGGATGGAAAGCTACCGCAGGAATTTCCGCGCGTTTCTGGCGTTTTTCACGCCTTCCTTCGCGTGGCTGGGGCTCTTCTTCTTCGTGCCGCTGGGGATCATCTGGCTCTACAGCTTCGGCGAAACCGAGGGGCTGACGAAGATCCGGCTCACCTGGACGCTCGAAAACTACAAGCGCCTGCTGGAGCCCGAGATCATCAGCCTGTTCTGGCGCTCGGTCTGGCTTTCGGTGATTTCCACCGCGATCTGCATCGTGATTTCCTACCCGATCGCCATGGTGATCGCCACCGCCAAGGCGAAGTGGAAGCCCTGGCTTCTCCTGGTGATCATCCTGCCCTTCTGGACAAATCTCCTCATCCGCACCTATGCGCTGCTCAATATCCTCGGCACCCGCGGGCGGCTCAACGATCTGCTGCACTGGCTGTGGAGCGCGGGCGATCGGGCGCTCTCGATGATCGGGCTTGGCGATTATCACCTGCTCGGAGAGCGCTTCGTGCCGGTGAAATTCCTCGGTGAGCCCGCGGGCGTGATGATCGGGCTGGTTTACGTCTATCTCCCTTTCGCGGTGCTGCCGATCTACGCCTCGCTCGAACGGCTTGACCGCAGCTATCTCGAGGCGAGCCTTGATCTCGGCGCCAGCCAGTGGCGCACCTTCCGCCAGATCCTGCTGCCGCTTTCTTCGGGCGGGATCAACACCGCGATGGTGATCACCTTCATCCCGATGCTGGGCTCCTTCCTCATCCCCGATCTTCTGGGCCGCGGCCAGGTGGACATGATCGCCAATGTGATCGAGCGCCAGTTCAAGAGCGGCAACGACTGGCCCTTCGGCTCGGCGCTTTCGCTGTTCCTGCTCTACATCACCTTCATCCTGCTGGCGCTCCAGAGCTTCCATGCCATGCGCCAGCGCAAGCGGGAGGAAGCCCGTGGCTAGAGAAAGGCGCGCGCCCGCAGGCCCCTTCGATTATTCGCGCAAGCTCTCCCTGCGCCTCGTATTCATCATCGGCGCGATCTTCCTCTATGCGCCGATCGTGGTTCTGGTGATCTTCTCCTTCAATGATTCGCGCCGCGGCGGCAATGTGATCTGGAAGGGCTTCACCACAAAATACTACGAAAAGGCCTTCAACAACGATGCCCTGGTGGAAGCCTTCATCAATTCGCTCGCCATCGCCTTCATCTCCACCCTGATCGCGGTGATCCTCGGGGCGCTCACGGCGGTGGTGCTCTGGCGCTTCCGCTTCCCGCTGAAGCCGGTGTTCGAGGGGATGGTATCGCTCCCGATCGTCATCCCCGAGATCTGCATGGGCGTGAGCCTTGCGGTGTTCTTCTCCTCCTTCGGGCTTTACGTCCCGCGCGACATGCCCTTCCCCCTCAACCTCACCAATATCATCATCGCCCATATCACCTTCTCGTTCCCCTTCGCGGCGATGGTGATCCGCACGCGGCTCAATTCCTTCAACCGCGAGATGGAGGAGGCGGCGAAGGATCTCGGGGCCACGGAATTCCAGGTTTTCCGCGATATCCTGCTGCCGCACATGAAGCCCGGCCTCGTTGCCGGCGCGCTTCTGGCCTTCACCCTGAGCCTCGATGATTTCGTCATCACCTTCTTCACATCCGGGCCCAATACCGTGACCTTCCCGATCAAGGTCTATTCCATGGTGCGCTTTTCCGTAACTCCCGAGATCAATGCCGCCTCCACTATCCTGATCCTGATAACGCTTCTGGTCACCTTCCTGGCCATGCGCTTCCAGAGCTTCGAGGAACCCAGGCAATGAACAAGAGCGAATCCCCGATCATCTCCGTCAAGGGCGTGACAAAGCGCTTCGGCTCCTTCACGGCGCTTCAGGATATCTCGCTCGATATCCGCCCGGGCGAGATCTTCGCCCTCCTCGGCCCCTCGGGCTGCGGCAAATCCACCCTGCTGCGCATCATCGCCGGGCTTGAAACCGCCACCGAAGGCACCGTGGCCATCGATGGGCAGGACATGACGGGCATTCCCGCCAACAAGCGCCCTGTCAACATGGTGTTTCAGTCCTACGCCGTGTTTCCCCACATGAGCGTGGCCGACAACGTGGCCTACGGGCTGAAGCTCGAGCGCCGGCCGGCGGCCGAGATCCGCGAGAAGGTGGCCGAGGCGCTGGCGCAGGTGCATCTTTCCGATTTCGCGCACAGGAAGCCCGATCAGCTTTCCGGCGGCCAGCGCCAGCGGGTGGCGCTGGCGCGCGCGCTGGTGAAGCGGCCCAAGGTGCTTCTCCTTGACGAGCCGCTCTCGGCGCTCGATGCCAAGCTCAGGGATGCCATGCGCCTCGAGCTTGTGAAGCTTCAGGAAAGCGTCGGCGTCAGCTTCGTGATCGTGACCCACGATCAGTCCGAGGCGCTGGCGATGGCCGATCGGATCGCGGTCCTGAAGGATGGCGTGCTGCGCCAGCTTGACAGCCCCGCCGCGCTCTACAAGCGCCCGGTGGATCGCTTCGTGGCCGATTTCATCGGCTCGATCAACATGTTCGCCGTCACGGGCCGGCGCGCTGAAGGGGGCGACGCGGCGCGGCTCGAGACGGCCGAGCTTGGCGCCATTGCCGTGCCTGCCGCTCACCTGCCTGCGGCCGGGAAGGGGGCGCTCACGCTCGCCGTGCGCCCCGAGCGGGTGAAGGTGGGGGCAAAGGCGCAAAAGGAGGCGCAGGGGGAAGGCGGGCTTGTCAGCGTTGCCGGGCGGCTTGGCGATGTGGCCTTTCAGGGCAACAGCTCGATCGTCGAGGTGCTTCTGGAGGGCGGCGGATCGCTCTCGGCGCTGGTGAGCGAGGCGGAGGCCGATCACCTGATGCAGGCCGAGAGCGGCAGCCCCATCACCGCCTGGTGGGCGCTTGACGACATGCTGATCCTGCCCGAAAACGCCACCGCCGCCTGAACGCGCAATCCCCTCGCGTCATCCCTCAAGCGCATCGGCCCTACGCGCATCGGCCCCGGCCGTTTTCGCTCTGGCACATGCCGCGAAGGTGTTATAACACGTCAGACAAGCCTTTCCCTGACGGAGAAAATGCCATGACCATCCTGCACAACACCCCCACCGCCGATCTTCAGGCGCTCGACGCCGCCCATCACCTGCACCCCTTCACCCATGGCGCCGAACTGGCGCAGAAGGGCGCGCGCGTGATCACTCGTGCGAAGGGCGTGACCCTGACCGACAGTGACGGCAAAGAGCTTCTGGACGGCATGGCGGGCCTGTGGTGCTGCAACATAGGCTACGGGCGCGAGGAGCTGGCCGAGGCGGCGCGTGCGCAGATGCTGGAGCTTCCCTATTACAATACCTTCTTCCAGACGACCCACCCCCCCGCCATCGCGCTGGCGCGCAAGCTTGCCGAGCTTGCCCCGGGCGATCTCGATCACGTGTTCTTCTCCACCGGCGGCTCGGACGCGAATGATACCAACATCCGCCTCGCGCGCCATTACTGGGCGCTGAAGGGCAAACCGGAAAAGACCGTGTTCATCAGCCGCCACAATGCCTATCACGGCTCCACCGTGGGCGCGGCAAGCCTCGGCGGCATGGCGGCGATGCACGAACAGGGCGGCATCCCGATCCCCGATATCGAATATATCGGCCAGCCCAACTGGTGGGCCGAGGGGGGGGAAATGTCGCCCGAGGAATTCGGCCTCATGCGGGCGCGCGAACTGGAGGCCAAGATCGAGGAGCTTGGCGAGGATCGCGTTGCGGCCTTCATCGCCGAGCCGGTGCAGGGGGCGGGGGGCGTGATCGTGCCGCCCGCAAGCTACTGGCCCGAGATCCAGCGCATCTGCGACGCACACGAGATCCTGCTGATCGCCGACGAGGTGATCACCGGCTTCGGCCGCACCGGCAACTGGTTCGGCTCCGAAACCTGGGGCATCCGCCCCGATATCATGACCATCGCCAAGGGCCTCTCCTCCGGCTACGCGCCGATCGGCGGCTCGATCGTGAGCCGCGAGGTGGCGGATGTGATCTCGAAGGGCGGCGAATTCTACCACGGTTACACCTACTCCGCGCATCCGGTTTCGGCCGCGGTGGCGCTCGAGAACCTGCGCATCATGGAAGAGGAGCGGATCATCGAGCGCGTGCGCGAGGATACCGGGCCTTATCTCGCGCGGAAATGGGCCACGCTCACCGAGCATCCGCTGGTGGGCGAGGCGGTGATCTCGGGGATGATGGCCTCGGTCGCGCTGACGCCCGACAAGGCCTCCCGCGCCGCCTTCCGGGCCGGCGCTGGGACCGCCGGGCTCATCTGCCGGGATTTCTGCTTCGAGGAGGGGCTGGTGATGCGCCATGTGGGCGATCGCATGATCATCGCGCCTCCGCTCGTGATCTCGCGCGAAGAGATCGACACATTGATCGCGCGCGCCCTTGCCGCCTTCGACAGGACACAGGCCAGGCTCGAGGCCGAGGGGCTGATGGAGCCCGCCTGAGGGCGCGGCCGGCAGCGGCGCAAAATTCACCGGCTCGCTCCCGGATTCCCATTGACGGCGCGCGCGGGGGGGCCTAAAAGCTGCGGCATACGTTCGGGCATTGCCGGAACGGGCAGCAGGCGGTTGTAGCTCAGTTGGTTAGAGTACCGGCCTGTCACGCCGGGGGTCGCGGGTTCGAGTCCCGTCAACCGCGCCACGCTGCCTTTCCCGATCCCGAGCCCGATATGCGCGGTTGTAGCTCAGTTGGTTAGAGTACCGGCCTGTCACGCCGGGGGTCGCGGGTTCGAGTCCCGTCAACCGCGCCATTTCATTCCCCTTCCATCCCGAAAGCCCGGTCATGCTGAAGTTCATCGACGAAACCCCGCTGCACATATTCGTGCTGTTCGCGCTTGCGCTTGGCCTCGCGCCCTTCGTCCCGCCGCATCTTTGGGAGAAATTCCAGATGCTTCGCGCCGGACAGCTGACCGCGCCGCTCGACTGGTTCGACGTTTTCTTCCACGGCGCTCCCTGGGCGCTGCTCGCGGTGAAGCTCGCGCGGCTCTCCAAAGGCAGGCCGCCCGGGCCTTAGAGCGAGATGCCTCTCGCGTGGAATCATCGCGCGCATGGCGCACTCGCTTCTTCCTGCCCGATCCGCCGTTTCGGCCGGGCGAAAGGGGGTGGCGAAAGCCCCCGGGGCAGGTTGATCTCCCGGGTTTCAAGGGCGGGAGCGCCCCCTTGATCTACCTGTTTTCCAGCGCAAGCCCGATGCCGAGCGTTACCAGAACCGTGCCGAGCGTCCTTTCCATCCACAGGCCGATCCGCTGATTGCCGCGCAGCCTGGAAACCAGCTTTCCGCCCGCAAGCACGAGGGGCGGTTCCACAAGGCCGGCAACCGCGATTATCAGGAAACCGTGCAGGAACAGCTGGGCCGGCACGGGGCCGGCGCCTTCCACCACGAACTGCGGCAGAAAGGCCAGAAAGAAGATCGCCACTTTCGGATTGAGCAGCCCGACAAGCGTGCCCTGTCTGTAGATGGAAAGAAAGCTGGTGTCGCGCCGGGCGTCCTCTGCCATGAAGGATGCGCCATCGGATCTCAGTGCATTGATGCCGAGCCAGATCAGATAGGCCGCCCCGGCCCATTTGACGAAGGAGAAAGCGATGGCCGAGGTTGCCAGGATCACGGAAAGGCCGGTGGCCGCCATGACGACATGGCCGAAGGCCCCCGTCCAGATCCCGAACATCGCGGCAAAGCCGGAGCGGGTGCCGCCCCGCGCCGTCTGCCCGAGGATGAAGGCCATGTCCGGGCCGGGCGAGAGATTGAGCAGGACAGCGGCTGACAGGAATGCAGTCCAGTGAACCAGGGAATAATCAAACATTTCGCCATCCTTGTTGCGCGTGTTTTCCGGCCATGGCGATGGGCTGCAGGCTTGTTGCTGCTGCCCGCCCTGACCGCCGTCAGTCATTCCGTTGCAGAGAGCCCACGCGTATCATGCCGGGTTTCCTGGGGTCAATCCGGCCTTTCCCCAGCCAGCCGGCCCGGCCTTCGCGGGCGGGCTGTGCGCCCGGCGGGAAGCGCGGCCGGGTGGCGGGGATGGATGGGTTCTATCCCGCGCAGCAGGAGAGTTGCGCCACGTCGCGCTCGAAGGTCTGGGAGGCGAGCTTCAGCCCTTCGACCGTGGTCAGATAGGGGAAGATCATGCTGCCGAGAGCTTCATAGGTGAGCCCCATGCGGATCGCGAGCGCGGCCGTCTGGATGCTGTCGCTGCCCTCGGGGGCCACGATATGGGCGCCGAGGAGCTTCTTGCTCTCCCTGTCGGCCACCAGCTTGATCAGCCCGCGGGTGTCTCGCGCGGCGAGGGCGCGGGGCACATGCTCGAGCGGCAGAACGGAGGTGATCACCTCGTGGCCCGCCGCGCGCGCCGCCTCCTCGCCGAGCCCCACGCTGGCCACCTGCGGATCGGTAAAGACAACCGCCGGCATGGCGCTGTTGTCATAGGCCGGCGGGTTTTGCCCGAGCGCATTCTGCACCGCAAGCTTGGCGCCATAGGCGGCCATATAGACGAACTGATCGCGCCCCGTCACATCGCCGGCGGCGAAGGTGCCGGGTCGGGTGGTGGCCATGGCGCCGTCCACGCGAATGCCGCCGTTTGCCAGCGTCTCGATCCCGGCCGCGGGCAGATTGAGCCCCTCGGAATTGGGCACCCGCCCGGTGGCGATCAGTAGCGCCTCGCCGGTGATCTCGGCGGGGGCGCCGTCGCGAGTCACCCGAAGGCGGATCAGGCCGTCCGCGCCTTTCTCGCCGCGCTCATAGGCGATGCCGTCCACGAGCGTGAGCCCTTCGCCGCTCAGCGCGGAGGAGAGCGCGGCGCGGATTTCTGGCTCGGCTTCGGGCAGGAGGCCGCGGCGGCTGACGAGCGTGACGGCCACCCCGGCGCGGGCAAACATCTGCGCAAGCTCGGCGCCGATATACCCGGCGCCGATCACGATCATCGAGCGGGGCAGTTCGGCAAGCTCCAACGCCTCGGCGCTGGTGAGGAAGGGCACATCCTCAAGCCCCGCGATCTGTGGCACATGAGCACGAGAGCCGGTGGCGATCAGGATGCGTTCCGCCTCGATCGGCGCGCCGTCAAGGGTGAGTTGCCCCGCGTCGTTGAAGCTTGCGTGCCCCTCGTGATAGGTGACCTGCGGCCAGGCGGGCAGGACATTGGTGTATTTCGCCGCCCGCAGTTCATCCACGAGCGCCTGTTTCTGGGCCTGAAGCGCCTGCCAGTCGGCCAGCCGCCCCTCGGCCTCGACGCCCGAAAGCCGCGATGCCACCTGCGCAAGATGCAAAGGCTCGACCGCCCGGATCAGCGCCTTGGAGGGCACGCAGCCCACGTTCACGCAGGTGCCCCCAATCGTGCCCTCGCCGATCAGCAGCACCCGCGCGCCCATTTCGGCGGCGGTGATGGCGCCCGAGAATCCGGCCGAGCCGGCCCCGATGACAACCAGATCATGCGGCCCGCCGGGCCTTGGGGTGCAGCATTCGTTCATGTGTTTGATCCTCCGAAACGGGGAGAAGCAGGATGTGCTCCCGCAAGATTGAGATGGCGGCTCTTTCGTTCAGCTCTCGGATGTGTCGCAGTGCCGCCCGCTCTGGCGGCGCCAGAGCGCATAGAGCGTGAGCAGCACGAAGAAGCCGAGCGCCGGCAGCAGCACGTAATCGAGATAGCCGGTGATCGCCGAGAGCCCGAGAACCCCCACCAGCACTACCAGCGCCGGGGTGAAGCAGCACAGGGCAAGGAAGGCACTGCCATCAGGCCCGTCTTGAGGAGCGCACTCTCCGGTTTTCCGTTTTCAGCCATGTTCAGCCCTGCGGCTCGATGACGCTGGATTCATAGCCCACGTTCTTCGTGGCATTGGTGATCTCGTCGATGCTCACCAGCTCGTCATCGAACACCACGACCGCCTGGCGGGTTTCGAGGCTGGGTTCCACCGATTTGATGCCGGGAAGCTTGGTGATCGCCCCCTCGACGATATAGGGGCAGCTGGCGCAATACATGCCGGGCACGGAAAGCGTGACCTTCTGCTCGGCGGCAAGCGCCGGAAAGGCCACGGCCAGGGCAAGGAGCGAGATTTTCAGGGATTTCATCGTGGTTTCCTTCTGTCTTGTTTTCAGGAGCGTTTGCGGGGGAAAAGGGGTTATTCAGCCCATCAGGAGCGGCAGGAGCCATGGCCAGGCGAGGGCGAGCAGGATGATCGCCGTGGCGATCCAGAGGGAGGTTTTCACCAGCCTGCTGGGGAGCGGGCGGGCGCAGGCCGCGCCATCGGCGCAGGCTTTCGGCTTGCGATAGACGAGCCAGTAGCCATAGCCGAGGAAGCCGAGCGTGATGGCTATGAAGATCGGCTTGTAGGGGGCAAGGGCCGTCAGATCGCCGATCCAGGCGCCGCTTATGCCGAGGCTGAAAAGCACCAGCGGCAGGATGCAGCAGCTCGATGCTGCCAGCGCCCCGAGTATTCCGCCCGCCGCCACCAACCTGGCGCGGGTTTTTTCCGGAGCGCCGGCATCCTCTTCCTGCCGCAGCGCAGGATGCGTGAAATCTTCTGATGTATCGGTCATGCCAATGGCCTCTTTTTGCCTTTTCGTCGATCGCAGGTTACGATCTGTAGCCGCTACAGATGCAAGGAGGAATATCATGGCGCGGATCACGAATGCGCGAGGAAAGGGCGGGGA
>WFVA01000004.1 GCA_015491895.1 Albidovulum sp.
ATCCACGACAGCGCCACCACCGCCACGCTCTGCGCCATCCTCACCATGCGCGAGCGCGCGCTTGAATGGCGCGGCAATCGCGAAGGGCTCGCAGGCCAGCCCAGGATGCGCATCTACGCCTCCGATCAGACCCACTCCAGCATCGACAAGGGCATCCGCATCGCCGGCATCGGCCAGGAAAACCTCGTGAAGATCCCCACCCGGCCGGGCTTCGCGATGGATACGCAGGCGCTCGATGCCGCCATCCGCGCCGATCTCGAGGCCGGCCACCTCCCGGTCGGCGTCATCGCCTGCGCCGGCGGCACCTCGATCGGCGCCTTCGATGATATCGCCGCCACGCTCGATGTGGCCCGCCGCCACGGCCTCTACACCCATGTCGATGCCGCCTGGGCCGGCAGCGCCATGATCGCGCCCGAGTTCCGCCGCCTCTGGGAAGGGGTGGAAGGGGCCGACAGCATCGTCTTCAACCCCCACAAATGGCTCGGCGCGCAGTTCGATTGCGCGGTACAGTTCCTCGCCGATCCCGCGCCGCAGGTGCAGACGCTGGGCCTCAGGCCCGATTACCTCGAAACCCTCGGCGCCGGCGAAATCACCAATTACAACGAATGGACGGTGCCCTTGGGCCGCCGTTTCCGCGCGCTGAAGCTGTGGTTCGTGCTGCGCGCCTACGGGCTCGAGGGCCTGCGCGCGCGCATCCGCAATCACGTGCAATGGGCGGGCGAAGCGCATGACGCCATCGCCCGCCTGCCCGGCTTCACCATCACCACCCCGCCGATCCTCTCGCTCTTCACCTTCCGCTATCGCGACAGCGACGCAGCCACCGAAGCGCTCCTGAAGCGGATCAACGATGACGGCCGCATCTACCTCACGCAAACCCGCCATCAGGGCATGTTCGTGATCCGCATGCAGGTGGGGCAGTTTGACTGCACGCGCGAAGATGTGATGATGGTGCCCGAAGTGCTGGCGGAACTGACCGAAGGAGATCCCCCATGCTGACGGCCCAAAACGCCCCCTTCGCCCGCCTCGCGGCCGTTTTCGCGCTCCTTCTCCTGCTGTTGCCCGCACCGGGCAGGGCAGAAATGTTCCCCGGATACGAATCCCTCTTCGTCAACGATTACGCCGATGTGATCGCGCCCGCCGATGAAAGGCGCCTTGTCGAAACGCTCCGCCGGCTGAAGGCGGAAACCGGCATCGAGATGACGGTGCTGACGATCAAAAGCCGCAAAGGCTACGATCATCAGGGCTCGCTCGAAAGCTTCGCCACCGGGCTTTTCAACGAATGGGGCATCGGAGACGCCAGCCGCAATGACGGCATCCTCATCCTCGTGATCCCCGATGATCGCGAGATGCGGCTCGAGCTTGGCAGCGGCTATCCGCGCGCCTTCGATCGAACCGCCCGCCATGTGGTGGATGAGTTCTTCCTCCCCTCCTTCCGCAGTGGCCGGCTTTCGCAAGGGATCGTCGAGGGCACGCTCGCCACGGAGCGGCTGATCGCCCGCCCCTTCGCGGCCGGCAGGCCCCCGGCCGAAACCGGCGGCGGAAAGCTCGGCAGCTTCCTCCTTCAGGTGATCGTGTTCGGGGCCGCCGCGGCCCTGCTGAAAGGGCGCCGGCGCATCGGCGATTTCCTCACCCGCCTGCGCCGCTGCCCCCGCTGCGGCCAGCGTGCCCTGCGCCGCAACCGCCGCATCCTGCGCGCGCCCACCCGTGAAACGACAGGCGAGCGCGAAATCGAGATCATTTGCCAGAACTGCGGCTACGAGACGCGCGAGAGGGAGGTGATCGAGGTCACCCGATCGCGCGGCAGCTCGGGGTTTGGCGGGGGGCGATCCTCGGGCGGCGGCGCATCCGGGCGCTGGTAAGGGGCCGGACTCCTCGTGTCCGGTCGCTTTACAGAGGCGCTCCCGGGGCGTATCTAAACAGAACTGAACAATTGTTCAATTCATCCACGGCCATTCATTCGCAGGGAGGCACGCCATGCAGATTTCAAAAACCCGAGCCATCATCACCGGCGCCGCTTCGGGGCTCGGCGAGGCCACGGCGCGCGCGCTGAAGGCGGGCGGCGCGGAGGTGATGATCCTTGACCGCGACGTGGCGCGGGGCGAGGCGGTGGCGCGCGAGATCGGCGCCGGATTCACGGAGGTTGACGTGACGGACGAGGTCTCCACCGCGCGCGCCATCGCCGCCGCCGGCGAATATCTCGGCAGGCTCGATGCCTGCATCAACTGCGCCGGCATCGCCACCGCCGAGCGCACGCTCGGGCGCAAGGGGCCGCACGGGCTCGAGAGCTTCCGCCGCACCGTGGACATCAATCTCACCGGCACGTTCAACGTGCTGCGCCTCGCCGCCGCTGCCATGGCCGAAAACGAGCCGGGCGAGGACGGCCAGCGCGGCGTGATCGTCAACACCGCCTCGATTGCCGCCTTCGACGGCCAGAAGGGCCAGGCCGCCTATGCCGCCTCCAAGGCCGGGATCGCAGGGATGACGCTCCCGCTCGCGCGCGATCTCGCCAGCCTCGGCATCCGGGTGATGGCGATCGCGCCGGGCATATTCCTCACCCCGATGCTGATCGGCCTTGGCGAAGAGGTGATCGAAGGGCTCTCGGCCGATGTGACCTTCCCGAGGCGCCTCGGGCGGCCGGAGGAATTCGCATCCCTCGTGCGACACATCCTCGA
This sequence comes from Albidovulum sp., assembly GCA_015491895.1. Lineage (GTDB taxonomy): Bacteria > Pseudomonadota > Alphaproteobacteria > Rhodobacterales > Rhodobacteraceae > WFVA01. Next base: position 2,673 of record WFVA01000004.1, read on the forward strand.
AAACGATTACCTCAACGGCGAGGTGATCCGCCTCGACGGCGCGCTCAGGATGCAGTGAGGAGGCACGGGGCGGGGCGGGGCGGCGAAGGGCGCCCTCAGCCCCCGCCTGACTCGGCCCCGCCCGCCTCCGCCTTCTCCTCGAGGCGCAGCCATTCTTCCTCCGCCGCCTGAAGCGCCGCCTGACGCGCGCTCAGCATCTCGCTCGCCTTGGCGAATTTCACCGGCTCGCGGCTGAAAAGCCCGGGATCGGCGAGAAGATCGGAAAGCTTGGCGGTCTCGGCCTCGGGCCGCGCGATCTCGGCGGGCAGGGCCTCGAGGCGGTGGCGCTCGGTGAAGGTGAGGCCGGATTGCTTCCGCCCGGCGGATTCCTCACGCGCCCCGCGCGCAGGAGCGCGCTTCTTCTCGGACTTCCCGCGGGACGGCGCCCCACGCCCCTTTTCGAGCTTTTGCACCTTCTCCGGCGCCTGCTCCCGCCCCCTCTGCGCCCTGTAATCGCTCCAGCCCCCCGCATAGGCGATGGCTTTTCCATCCCCCTCCATGGCGATGGTGGTGGTGGCGACACGATCTATGAAATCGCGGTCGTGGCTGACGAGCAGCACCGTGCCATCGTAATCGCCCAGCACCTCCTGCAGGAGATCGAGGGTTTCGATATCGAGATCGTTGGTGGGCTCGTCGAGCACCAGGAGATTGCTTTCGCGCGCCATGATCCGGGCCAGGATTAGGCGGGCCTTCTCGCCCCCCGAAAGCACCCGCACCGGCGAGCGCAGCTGCGTGTCGTCAAACAGGAAATCCTTGAGATAGCCGGCCACGTGGCGGGGCGTGCCGCGCACCATGATCTGATCCGACTTGCCGGAAATGCCGATCGCGGGATCGGCGGTGAGATTTTCCCACAGGCTGAGATCAGGATCGAGCGCGCTTCGGTTCTGATCGAAAACGGCGATCTCGAGATTGCTGCCGTGGATCACCTTGCCGCTGTCGGGGGCGATCTCGCCCGTGAGCATCCCGAGAAGCGTCGTCTTGCCCACGCCATTGGGCCCCACGAAGGCCACCCGATCGCCGCGCATGATGCGCAGCGAGAAATCCTTCACGATCGGCTTGCCGCCGAAGGCCTTGGAAATGGCGAGGGCCTCGATCACCTTGCGCCCCGATTTCGGCCCCGCCTCAAGGGCCATCGCCGCCGCGCCCTGACGGCGGATCATCGCCCGGCGCTCCTCGCGCAAGGCCCGGAGCGCCCTCAGCCGCCCCTGGTTGCGCTTGCGCCGCGCGCTGATCCCCTCGACCGCCCAGCGCGCTTCTGCCTTTATCTTGCGATCGAGCTTGTGGCGGGCGGTTTCCTCCTCTTCCCAGATCCTGTCGCGCCAGGCCTCGAAGCCGGCGAAACCGGCATCGCGCCGGCGCAGGGTTCCCCTGTCAAGCCAGAGAGTGGTGCGGGTGAGGGCTGTAAGAAAGGCGCGATCGTGGCTGATCAGAACGAAGCCCGCCCGCAGGGCGCCGAGCCGCGCCTCGAGCCATTCGATGGCCTCGATATCGAGGTGGTTGGTGGGCTCGTCCAGAAGCAGGAGATCGGCGCCCGAGGCCAGCACCCGCGCCAGCGCCGCGCGCCGCCGCTCGCCGCCCGAGGCCGTCTGCACGGGTGTTGCGGGATCGAACTTCAGCCCCTCCGCGGCCTGCGCCACCCGCCACGCCTCGCCGGGCGGAAGATCGCCCGCGGCGTAATCGCCAAGCGTGGCATGGCCGCGCATGTCGGGATGTTGCTCCATGTAGGCCACGGAAGCGCCGGCGGGCAGGACGCGGCTGCCGGAATCGGGCTCCACCAGCCCGGCCATCACCTTCATCAGGGTGGATTTGCCCGAGCCGTTGCGCCCCACGAGCGCGGCGCGCTCGCCGGGGTGGATGATGAGCGAGATCCCGTCCAGCACGGGATTTCCGCCATGGGTGAGGGTGATGCCGGAAAGCTGGAGAAGCGGTGCCTGGGCCATGCGCACTGGCTAAGGAAGGCGGCCGGGGAGGTCAACCACCGGGGTTGTGATTTGCCCGCCCGGGCCTATATTGGCAGGGCAAGGAGGCGCTTTCATGTTTTCGATACCCGGCAAGCAGGCCGTGAAGCTGACGCCCGCAGCTGCGGCACAGATCCGCAAGCTCATGGAACGCGATGGCGTGAGCGGACTCAGGATCGGCGTGAAGAAGGGCGGCTGCGCTGGCATGGAATACACCATGGAATACGTGCGCGAGCCCGATCCCAATGACGAGATCGTGGAGCAGGACGGCGCCCGGGTGATGATCGCCCCGATGGCGCAGATGTTCCTTTTCGGCACCGAGATCGATTACCGGACTTCGCTTCTCGAAAGCGGCTTCCACTTCAACAATCCCAACGTGACAGAGGCCTGCGGCTGCGGGGAATCGATCAAGTTCGAGGGGATGTAGGGGCGCTGCCCCTCTTGCCCCTTCGGGGCAATTCACCCCGGAGTATTTCGGCCAAGATGAAGGGCAGGATGCCCCTTTCTGTCGCATAACGCGGCGCGGGGCTTGTGCCATGGCTGTGATTGCGGCAGGTTTCACGGGAAATCCGAAGAGGAGGGACACGATGCGCAGGAAACTCGCCGCCGGAAACTGGAAGATGAACGGCACCTCGACCTCGCTCAAGGAAGCGGAAGCGCTGGCCGCCGCCTTCCCCTCACCGGGGTGCGAGATCCTGCTCTGCCCCCCGGCAACCCTGATCCATCGCATGAGCGGGAAGCTGGAAGGCAGCGCGGTGATGGTGGGCGGACAGGATTGTCACATGGCGCTATCGGGGGCGCATACGGGCGACATATCGGCCGAAATGCTGACGGACGCCGGCGCAAGCCATGTGATCCTCGGCCACAGCGAGCGGCGGGCCGACCATTGCGAAACTGACGAAATGGTGCGCGCCAAGGCCGAAACCGCGCATTCGCAGGGGCTGGTGGCCATCATCTGCTGCGGCGAGGCGCTGGAAACCCGCGAGGCAGGCGAGACGCTCGCCCATGTCGGGCGCCAGATCGCGGGCTCGCTCCCGGATGGCTGCACGGGCGAAAACACCGTGGTTGCCTATGAGCCGATCTGGGCCATCGGCACCGGCAAGATCCCGACGCTCGCGGAAATCGGCGAGGTGCACGCTTTCATCCGCGCCGAACTGGTGGCACGCTTCGGCGCCGAAACCGGCAATGCCATCCGCCTTCTTTACGGCGGCTCGGTGAAGCCATCGAACGCGGCCGAGATCTTCGCCGTTGCCGATGTGGACGGCGCGCTGGTGGGCGGCGCCTCGCTCAGGGCCGAGGATTTCGGCGGCATCGTCTCGGCGCTCGAGAACGCCTGACAGCCCTTCCTGGTCTGAAAATATCCCCGCCGGAGGCAGGAAGGTTCCTGCCCCGGCGATTTTCACTTGAGCACCGTCTCCGGCCCCATCACCGCGTTCGGGATCAGCGTGGAAAGCCAGGGGATATAGGTGACCATGATCAGGAACACGAACAGCACCGCCAGGAACGGCAGCGCCGCGCGCACCACGCTCATCATCGGCATTCCCGCCACCCCGGAGGTGACGAAGAGATTGAGCCCCACCGGCGGCGTGATCATGCCGATTTCCATGTTCACCACCATGATGATGCCGAGGTGAATGGGATCGATCCCGAGCTGCATGGCAATCGGGAACACCAGCGGCGCCACGATCACGAGAAGCCCCGAAGGCTCCATGAACTGCCCGCCGATCAGCAGGATCACATTGACCACGATCAGGAACATCACCGGCCCGAGCCCCGCATCCAGCATTGCATTGGCGATATGCTGGGGCACCTGCTGCTCGGTCAGCACATGCTTGAGGATCAGCGCATTGGCGATCACGAACATCAGCATGATGGTGAGCTTGCCCGCCTCGAACAGGGTATGGCGGGTATCACGGTGAAAGAGCGAGCCGATCAGCGCCAGCGGCTTTTGCAGGAGGCTGCGTTTTTCGCCGCCATTGGCATCGGCCGAGAGCGGCCCCATGTCGCGATAGACGAAGCTCGCCACCAGAAAGGCATAGACGGAAGCCACCGCAGCCGCTTCGGTAGGGGTGAAGATCGCGCCCGTCACCCCGGGGATGCCGTAGATTCCGACCATGATGATGGCGATCAGCATCAGGCCCCAGAAGGCATCCCTGAAGGAATCGATCACCTCGCCCCAGCCCAGCCACTCGCCCTTCGGCATGTTCTTCACCCGCGCCATCACGTAGATCGCGATCATCAGCATCACGCCGGCGAGAATGCCGGGGATGATGCCCGCAAGGAACATCCTGCCCACCGAAACCTCGACAGCCGCCGCATAGACGACCATCACGATCGAGGGCGGGATCAGGATGCCGAGCGTGCCGGCGTTGCAGATCACGCCGGCGGCGAATTCCTTGGTATAGCCCGCCTTCTTCATCGCCGCGATGACGATGGTGCCGATCGCCACCACCGTGGCGGGCGACGAGCCCGAAAGCGCGGCGAAGATCATGCAGGCGAACACCCCCGCGATTGCCAGCCCGCCGCGCAGATGGCCCACCACGGCGATCGAGAAGCGGATGATCCGCTTTGCCACCCCCCCGGTGGACATGAAACTGGAAGCCAGGATGAAAAAGGGGATCGCCAGCAGCGTGGCGTGGCCCTGGAAGGCCTCGAACAGCGTCTGGGCGATGGAGGCCAGCGAGGTGTCGGAAAACAGGAGCAGGTAGATCATGCTCGACATCCCGAGCGAAATCGCGATCGGAACCCCCACCATCAGGAGGCCGATGACCATCACGAAGAGCAGCACCACATCCATCAGTTCTTCTCCCCGTTCGTCACATGCGGCGCGCTCGCCTCGATCAGCTCTTCCTCCACCTCATGGCTGGCAACGATGCGATCAAGATCGCCGCGCCACACCCGCCACGCGATCTGGAGATAGCGAAACAGCAGAAGCGCCATGGAAAGCGGCAGCACAAGATAGGGGATGGCGCGCGGGATCTTCTCGTAGCGCTCGCCGTCGTTCAGGATTCCGCCTATCCACTGGAGGGCATCGGGCATGGGGATGTCGTCCACCTCATACCAGCCCTTGGCACGGAATTTTTCCTGAAATCCATCGGGAAACCAGCGCCCGGTCGTCTGCGGCAGATTGGCGAAATTGGCCCAGTAATCCCAGGCGCCCTTCAGGAGCAGGGCCGAAAAGGCGATGCAGACGGCCACCGCGAAAAGCGCCATCCACCGGCGCAAGGGGCGCGGCGCGATCTCGATCAGCGCATCCACGCCGAGATGGCCGTTCTTCTTCACGAGATAGGAGGCCCCGAGCAGCACCAGCCAGGCAAACAGGAATACCGTGGCCTCGAGCCCCCACAGGAGCCCGGACTGAAAGAACTTGCGCAGGATCACGTTGGTGAACGTGATCGCCACCATCAGCCCCAGAATGAGGGCGATCAGGTTTTCCTCGATCCTGTCAATGAAGCTGCGCGGTGCGTGCATGTTTCCCCCCTTCCCGATGGCGGCGCGGGGCGGGCAAATCACCCGCCCCGCGCTGTCGTTTTCACTGCGTCAGGCAAATGCGGAAGCGGTCACATCTTCTCGTTGATCGCCTGCGCGGCGTCGATGTTTTCCTGGCCCACATCGTCGATGAACTTGTTCCAGACGGGCTTCATCGCGTCCACCCAGGCCTGGCGCTGCTCGGGCGTGAGCTGACGCACCGGGCTGCCGGCATCGATGATCGCCTGCTTGGCCGCCTCGTTCACCGCGAAGGCTTCCTTGTTGCGGGTGGCCGTCACCTCGCCGAGGATCTGCAGGAACTGCGCGCGCACGTCCTCGGGCAGGCTGTCGAGCCAGTCAACGCTCGTCACCACCAGGTAGTCGATGATGCCGTGGTTGGTCTCGGTCACGCCGTCCTGCACTTCGTAGAACTTCTTGCCGTAGATGTTGGACCAGGTGTTTTCCTGGCCATCCACCACGCCCTGCTGAAGCGCGCCGTAGACTTCCGAAAACGCCATCTTCTGGGGAATGCCGCCGATCGCCTCGATCTGCGCCACCAGCACTTCGGAGGGCTGCACGCGGAATTTCAGCCCCTTGGCGTCAGAGGGCAGCAGGAGCGGCCTGTTGGCCGAGAACTGCTTCATGCCGTTGTGCCAGAAGGCCAGGCCCTGAAGGCCGCGTTTCTGCATGCTGTCCAGCAGCGCCTGACCGGCGGGCGAGGCCTGGAAGGCATCCACCGCGTCGATGTTCTTGAACATGAAGGGCAGATCGAACAGGCGGAATTTCTTGGTGAAGGCCTCGAACTTGGAGAGGCTCGGCGCGGCCAGCTGCACATCGCCATTGAGGATCGCCTCGAGCACCTTGTTGTCGTTGTAGAGGGTGGAGTTCGGAAACACCTCCATGCACATCTTGCCGTCCATCTCGGCATTCACGCGCTGCTTCAGAAGCTCCGCGGCAATGCCCTTGGGGTGCTTGTCGGTATTCGTCACATGGCTGAACTTGACGACGATTTCACCCTCGTCGCAGCCGTTGGGATCGGCCGAAGAGGCGCCGGCGGCAAGCGCGATGGCGGCCGCAGCTGCGGCGGCAGTCAGAAATTTCATGATTGTGTCCTCCCGAGATCACATTTTTCAGATCCGCTTCGCTCCCGAAGCGACGTGCCGTTATCTCTTACGAAAACATGCGGGAATTCAAGAGCAATCTGACCCCGCCGTCACGAAACACGCTTGCCCCGCGCCCGGGCTTCTGCTTGTCTCGCCCCGTCCCGCCCCTGAAGCGAAACGCCATGCACGATCTGCCCGAAATCAGCCAATCGCCCACCGATCCCGCCTTCGTGCAGGATCCCTACCCGCTTTATGCCCGGATGCGCGCGCTTGGCGATCTGGTCTGGTGGCGGGAATATGCGCTGCCCTGCGCCACCACTCATGAGGCCGTCAACAGCTTCCTGCGCGATCGCCGCTTCGGGCGCGAGATGCCCGCCGAACTCGCCCCCCCGATC
>WFVA01000005.1 GCA_015491895.1 Albidovulum sp.
AAGCTCGCCACCGGCTTGGGAAATTCGAAGAGCTTGGCGTTCATCCGGTATTCATCGCGCCAGAAGCGGCGGCCATAGGCGTAATCGCCCTTCATGCCGGTTTCATACATCGCCGCGATATCGCCCCCGGCGCAGAAGGCGCGCTCGCCTATCGCGTCGATCACCAGCATGGCCACATCGGGATCATCGCGCCAGCGATCGAGCGCTTCCTCGATCGCGAGGCACATCTCGTAGGTGAGCGCATTCAGCGCCCTGGGGCGGTTGAGCGTGATCCGCCCGGCCTTGCCCGCCTTCCCGATCTCGATATCCGCCATCAGCCGCGCCCCTCCAGCAGGCCGCGCGCCACGATCAGGCGCATGATCTCGTTGGTGCCCTCGAGGATCTCGTGCACCCTCAGATCGCGCACCAGCTTCTCGATCCCGTAATCGGCAAGATAGCCGTAGCCCCCGTGCAGCTGCAGGCACTGATTGGCGACCTTCGAGCCGGTTTCCGTGACCAGCCTTTTCGCCATGGCGCAGGATTTCGTGGCATCCGGTGCGCCCTGATCGAGCTTCCAGGCCGCCTGACGCAGGAAGGTGCGCGCCGCCTGAAGCTCGATTTCCATGTCGGCCAGGCGAAACTGCAGCGCCTGGAACTGATCGAGCGTCCGGCCGAAGGCCTTGCGCTCGCCCATGTAGGCGAGGGTGCGCTCAAGCGCCTCCTGAGCGCCCCCGAGCGAGCAGGCCGAGATGTTGAGCCGCCCGCCATCGAGCCCCGCCATCGCATAGCGAAAGCCCTTGCCCTCCTCGCCGATCAGGTTCTGCGCGGGCGTCGCGCAATCATCGAACTGCACCTGCCGCGTTTCCTGGCTTTTCCAACCCATCTTCTCCTCGAGCCCGCCGAAGGAAAGCCCCTCCGTGCCGGCCTCCACGATCATCGCCGAAATGCCGCGCGCGCCCTCGCCCCCGGTGCGCGCCATGACGATATAGGCATCCGAATAGCCGCCGCCCGAGATGAAGGCCTTGGTGCCGTTGAGCACATAGGCGCCGTCGCGCTTCTCGGCGCGGGTTCTGAGCGCGGCGGCGTCCGAGCCGCAGGAGGGCTCGGTGAGGCAGTAGGAGAAGATCTTCTCCATCGAGATCGCGCCGGGCAGGAAGCGCGCGCGCAAATCTTCCGAGCCGAACTTGTCGATCATCGCGGCGCACATGTTGTGGATCGAAAGAAAGGCGGCCACGGAAGGGCAGGCCATTGAAAGCGCTTCGAAAACGAGCGTCGCATCAAGGCGCGAAAGCCCCGTGCCGCCGCTTTCTTCGCGCACGTAGAGCCCGCCGAAGCCAAGCTCCGCAAGGCGCGGCCACAGATCGCGCGGGATGGTGCCCGCGCGCTCCCAGGCCTGCGCATGCGGCGCGATATGCTCCTGCCCGAAGGCATGGGCCATGTCGAAAATCGCCTGCTGTTCCTCGCTCAGCGCAAAATCCACCGCAACCTCCCTTTCTGCCTGCCTCTCTGCGGGCTGATTACGGGGCAAGTGTTGCACAAATTTTGCAGCCGCGGAAATCGCTTTTCGCCTCCGCCGCACCCCGCCGCAGCACTGCCGCCGGGCTGTGGCGCCGCTCATATCACTGGTCCGCAGATATCCCCGCCGGAGGCAGACCACCCGCAACAGGCCCGCAACAGCCGGGCAGAAGCACGCCGCTCCCACAAGCCCCCGGCCTCTCAGAGATCGGCGTGGAATTCCTCGATCAGGTGGCGGGTCACGGCGCGCAGCGCCTCGTCATGGCTGTCTCCCGCCTGGATCGCATCCTGATAGACAAGCCGCTGCCGGGTGCTGCTGGTGCCTTCTCTGAGGATGTCGCGCGCAGCTTCGATCTCGGCCCGGCAGCCGAGCGCCTCGCCATCTTCCGCCACCAGCTCGATCAGCTCTTCGAGAAGCTCCGCCATCGGCACCACCGCACGGCGACCGAAATCGATCAACCCCTCGCCGGTGCCGTAGCGCTGGGCGCGCCAGCGGTTTTCGGCCAGGAGGAAGCGATCGTAGATCCGCCAGCGCTGGTTTTTCGTCGAGAGGCGCCAGAGCATGCGGGTGAGGCACTGGGTGAGGGCGGCAAGCGAAAGCGCGTGTTCGAGGCGCGGGGAAACATCCATGATCCGCGATTCGAGCGTTGGGAAGCGGGCCGAGGGGCGCAGATCCCACCAGATCTTGGAACTGTCTTCGATCAGGCCGAGATCGATCAGCACCTGCACGGTGCGCTCGTATTCCGCCCAAGAGGCGGGGCGGGGGGGCAGGCCGGTGCGCGGCAGGTTGTCAAACACCGTGAGCCGGTAGCTCGCAAGCCCCGTGTCATCCCCCTGCCAGAAGGGCGAGGAGGTGGAGAGCGCCAGCAGGTGGGGCAGGAAATAGGAAAGCTGGTTCATGATGTCGATGCGCTGTTCCTCGGCGGGGATGCCCACATGCACATGCATCCCACAGATCAGCATCCGGCGCACCACCCCCGCCAGATCCTGCCGCAGCGCGTTGTAGCGCTCCTTGTTGGTGTGGTGCTGCCGCTTCCAGTCCGCGAAGGGGTGGCAGGAGGCGGCGATCGGGGCGAGGCCGTGATCCCTGGCATGGCGGGCAACGGAGGCGCGCAGGCGCTTCAGATCCTCGCGCGCTTCGCCGATATCGCGGCACACGCGGGTGCCGATCTCGATCTGGCATTGCAGGAATTCCGGGCTGACCTGCCCTTCGAGATCCGCCGCGCAGGCATCCATCAGCGCTTGCGGCGCGGCGGCGAGTTCGAGCGTCTCGAGATCGACGAGCAGATATTCCTCCTCGATCCCGAGCGTGAAATCCGGTTCTGGTGCGGCCATTCATCCCCCCTGTTTCGCGCCAGAAAAGCAGAGCGGGGGGCGGGTGGCAAGGAAAAGCGGCGCCGGCACGGGGCGATCAGACCGAAGACAGCAGCCCTTCGAGCGTCTCTTCCGCGATGCCGAGCAGATCGCAGGCCTCTTCCATGCTCGGCACCACCCGGCGCAGGATCGGGCTGTCGAGATCCTGCCAGGAGCGGAAAACGATCTGCGTGGCCTCGCGCGCCACCGGCGTGGGCGCCACGACGACGCTCATGATCTCGCTCGGCGCACGGGTGGCATATTCCGCGATCTTCGCCTGCAGGGCCATGATCCGCGTGTAATCGCGCTCGATACCCTCGAGGTGGGTGAGGTCGATCAGGTTCTTCTGCCCGAGGCGGAAATCGGGATGGCGGGGATATTCCTCCACCACGCTGATGTAGTCATCGAGCGAGGCCATGCCGCTGTAGCGGATATAGGCGAGATCATGTTCGGGGAAGATGCGGAGGAGATAGGCCATGATGATGCATGTCCGTTTCGGGGGGGCAGAGCCGGAACTGATCTGGAAGAACTGGTCAACCGGCTGTTTCGAACCGGCTGCGCATGGCCGTTTCGCGTTTCTCGGCAGGTGCTTATCATGATGGCGCTCCTCCGCGCAACAATTGAAACAAATGGATGCGGCAAGGAGGGAGGCGTGAGGCAGGCGTGGAAAATGCGATGCGCGCCCCGGTTGCCCCGGAGCGCGCATCTCGTTTTGCGGGCGGGTGCGCCCGGGCGGCGCTCAGTCCATCGCCTTGAAGTGGAACTCGCCGCCTTCCTTCAGGCCCGAGGGCCAGCGCTCGGTGACCGTCTTGGTGCGGGTGTAGAAGCGGAAGCCGTCGGGGCCGTGCTGGTTGAGATCGCCGAAGGCGGATTTCTTCCAGCCGCCGAAGGTGTGATAGGCGAGCGGCACCGGGATCGGCACGTTGATCCCCACCATGCCCACATTGACGCGGGAGGCGAAATCGCGCGCGGTATCGCCGTCGCGGGTGAAGATGGCGGTGCCGTTGCCGTATTCGTTGTCCATGGTGAGCTTCAGCGCCTCCTCGTAGGAGCCGGTGCGCACGGTGGAGAGCACGGGGCCGAAGATCTCTTCCTTGTAGATGTCCATCTCGGGTGTGACGTGATCGAAGAGATGCGGGCCCACGAAGAAGCCGTTTTCATAGCCCTGAAGCTTGAAATCGCGGTTGTCCACCACGAGCTTCGCGCCCTGCTGCACACCGCTTTCGATCAGCGAGAGGATGCGCTCCTTGGCGGCTTTCGTCACCACGGGGCCGTAATCGACATCCTCGCCGTCCGTATAAGGCGCGACGCGCAGCTTCTCGATGCGCGGCACCAGCTTCTCGATCAGGCGGTCGGCGGTTTCATCGCCCACCGGCACCGCCACCGAGATCGCCATGCAGCGCTCTCCGGCCGCGCCGAAGCCCGCGCCCACCAGCGCATCGGCCGCCTGGTCCATGTCGGCGTCGGGCATGATGATCATGTGGTTCTTGGCGCCGCCGAAGCACTGGGCGCGCTTGCCGTTGGCGGCGGCGCGGCTGTAGATGTAATGGGCGATCGGGGTGGAGCCGACGAATCCCACCGCCTGGATGGTTTCGTTGTCGAGGATCGCATCCACGGCTTCCTTGTCGCCGTTCACCACCTGCAGGATGCCATCGGGCAGGCCGGCTTCCTGGGCCAGTTCGGCCAGCATCAGGGGCACGGAGGGATCGCGCTCGGAGGGCTTCAGGATCATCGCGTTGCCCGAGGCGAGCGCCGGGCCCATCTGCCACAGCGGGATCATGGCGGGGAAGTTGAAGGGGGTGATGCCCGCCACCACGCCAAGGGGCTGGCGCATGGAATACATGTCGATCCCCGGTCCGGCGCCGTCGGTGAATTCGCCCTTCAGAAGCTCGGGCGCGCCGATGCAGTATTCGATCACCTCCATGCCGCGGGTCACGTCGCCGCGGGCATCGGGGAGCGTCTTGCCGTGTTCGCGCGAGAGGGCCTCGGCGAGCCTGTCCATGTCGCGGTTGAGGAGGCGGACGAACTCCATCATCACCCGGCCGCGGCGCTGGGGATTGGTGGCGGCCCATTTGGGCTGGGCGGCGGCGGCGGCGTCCACGGCGGCATCGAGCTCGTCCTTGCTTGCGAGCGCCACGCGCGCCTGCACCTCGCCGGTGGCCGGGTTGTAGACATCCGCGAAGCGCCCCGAAGTGCCTTCCACGCGCTTGCCGTTGATCCAGTGTCCGAGTGTTTCCATGGTGCTTCCTCCTGTGATCCGCCTCCCCCGTGGCGCCGCGCGGGAATGCGCGGGGGGCGGGAGGCCGATTCCCTGATTTCCCGCGGAGCATAGGCTTGCATTTTTGCATGAAAAAGGGGCATTTTTACAAAAGCGTTTTGCAAAATTGTAAGGAAGGGCGGCGGGATTCGATTTCGATGCAGAACTGGGATGATCTGAGGGTATTTCTCGCGGTGGCGCGCGCCGAGGGGCTGACGGGCGCGGGGGCGCAGCTCAAGCTCGATCCCGCCACGGTGGGGCGGCGGGTGCGCCGGCTCGAGGAGGCGGTGGGCGCGGTATTGTTCGTGAAATCGCCGCAGGGCTATGCGCTGACGGAGGCCGGGCGGCGCCTCGCCGCGCGCGCCGAGGAGGCGGAAAGCGCGCTGGCGCGGGCCGGCGAGGAACTCAGCGGCGCGCCCGACAGCCTCACCGGCACCATACGCATCGGCGCGCCCGACGGCATCTCCAATTACCTGCTGCCGCAGGTCTGCGCCGCGATCTGCGATGCCAATCCCGGCCTCGAGGTGCAGATCGTGGCCCAGCCGCGCCTCTTCAATCTCTCGCGCCGCGAGGCCGACATGGCGGTCACGGTCTCGCCCCCCACCGGCGGGCGGCTGATCGTCGAGAAGATGACGGATTATCACCTCCACCTCGCCGCCAGCACCGATTACCTCGCCCGCCATCCGCCGATCACCCGGCTCGAGGATCTGCGCCACCACCGCCTGATCGGCTACATCCCCGACATGATCTTCGACAAGGAGCTCGATTACCTGAAGGAGATGAAGGCCGATCGCGTCACCCTTTCCTCCAATTCCTTCTCGGTGCAGTTCAATTTCGTGCGCCAGGGGGCGGGGGTGGCGATCGTGCATGATTTCGCCATCCCCGCTGCGGGCGGGCGCGTGCGGCGCATCCTTGCCGATCGCCTTTCCCTGCGCCGCAGCTTCCATCTGGTGCGCCACGGCGACGAGGCGCGCTCGGGGCGGCTGGAGCGGTTTGCGAATCTTCTCAGCGCCGGCATATCGCGGGAAGTGGCGCGGCTCGAGGCGCTCGCGGGCGTGATGGGCGGCGAGGCATTTGCGCGCTCGGGATGAGCCCGACCAGACCCGCGCTTGACAGAATGTCGCAGGGGGGCGACCCTGAAGCCATAAGATCGTGGCAATTTTCAGGGAGGAATGATGAATGCAGGTGCACCAGATATTGAAATCCAAGAAGAGCGATGCGGTGGTGACGATCCCGCCGGACGCTTCCGTTGCGGATGCGGCGGAGCTGATGCGCAGGCACCGCATCGGCTCGGTGGTGGTTACCCGGGACTCCACGACCCCGCTCGGGATCCTTTCGGAGCGCGATATCGTGTTCGCTCTCGCGCGGGAGGGCGCATCCTGCCTCGAAATGAAGACATCTGAGGTGATGACGGCCGATCCGGTGACATGCACGCGCTCCGAGCGCGCCGATGACATCCTGCGCCAGATGACGGAGGGGCGCTTTCGCCATATGCCGGTGGTGGATGACAAGGGCCGCATGATCGGCCTGATCACCCAGGGCGACGTGGTGAAGGCGCGCCTTTCCGAGCTTTCGATGGAGAAGGAGGCGCTCGAAGGCATGATCATGGGGCTTTGATCTCCTCGTGCGGGCAGGGCGGGGCGGAAAAATTCTGCGCCGCAGCAAATCTGCTTGCATTATGAAGCGCGATATTGTTGCGTGGCACCGGGCGCCATGGCCGGCACCGGTGCGGGCGGACGGCTGGCCGCCATCATGGCAGGACGCATCGCGAAGGGGAGAGCAACATGCGCATTGGTCTTTATCCGGGCACGTTCGATCCGATCACGCTTGGCCATGTGGATATCATCACCCGCGCCACCGCGCTGGTGGACAGGCTGGTGATCGGGGTCGCCATCAACCGCGACAAGGGCCCGCTTTTCACGCTCGAGGAGCGGGTGGCGATGATCGAGGGCGAATGCCACAAGCTCGCACGCCAGACAGGCTGCGAGATCGTTGTGCATCCTTTCGAGAACCTGCTGATCGACTGCGCCCATGACGTTGGCGCGCAGACGATCATCCGCGGCCTGCGGGCGGTGGCGGATTTCGAATACGAATATCAGATGGTGGGCATGAACCGGATGCTCGACAGCTCGATCGAAACCGTATTCCTGATGGCCGAGGCCCGTTATCAGGCGATCGCGAGCCGGCTGGTAAAGGAAATCGCGCGCCTCAAGGGCGATGTGAGCAATTTCGTGCCCCCCGTCGTGAATGCGAAGCTGATCGAGAAATTCGCCTGACACCACGATGCGCGCGGGTTGCCGTTTGCGCCCGGGGCCCGTGCCGGAATCATCCCTCCAGAGCGATATCCGCCCAGACGGGCAGATGATCCGAGGCGCGCCGCGCGAGCGGTGTCTGAAGCACGCCCGCATCTCTCAGCCCGATCCCCGGGCCGAGCGCGAGGCGATCGAGCGCGGCAACCGGGTGCGCGGCATGGTAGCTCAGCCCCGGCGCGTGCAGGGTGAAATCGGGTTCCAGCATCTCGAGCCCTCGACGCTCGGACCATTCGTTGAAATCGCCCAGAATGACCCGCGGGCGCGGGGGCATCCTGGCCAGCGCCTCCCTGATTGCCGCGAGCTGCTCCTGACGGTGGCGGCGCATCAGCCCCAGATGCACCCCGACAATATCGAGATCGCCAAGCGCGGCAATCACCGCGCCCCGCGGCTCGAGCCCGGGAAGCTCGAGGCGGTGCACGCCGTTGGCCTCCAGGCCCTTGCGCAGCAGGATCGCATTGCCGTGCCAGCCAAGCGATACCCCGCTTTCATCGAGCGCGAGCGGCACGAAATCGCTGCCTGTCTCGATCATCTCGCGGGGCAGGGCGGCGGGGCGGTTGCCCATGCGCCGGTCCGCCTCCTGAAGCGCGATGATATCGGCATCGAGGCTGTTGAGCACATCCAGGATGCGCCCGGGATCGCGCCTGCGGTCAAGCCCGATGCATTTGCGGATGTTGTATGTCGCGAGTCTCAGTTTGGGCTTTTGATCCTCCATATCTGCCATATAATGGTTCTAGGCCGTGATTGAAGCGCCAGAGGCGAAAGGGATCCGATGCCGGGGAAATGGCCTCTGAGATACAGCATCTATCGGATCATCATCTATGTGATCTGGGGGATTCTGGCTCTGGAGCTGGTGGCCTCTTTGATCGAGGGGCGCTATTCGCTGAGCTTCATCGCGCTCGCAACCCTGATCCTTTCGATCGCGCCGATGGTCATCGCCGACCGGCTGCAGATCCGCCTGCCGCTTTCGTTTCTCGCCGGGATCGTCTTCTTCATCTTCGGCACGCTCTACCTCGGCGAAGCATTCGATTTCTACGAAAGATACTGGTGGTGGGACATCCTCATGCATTTCGGCTCGGCCATGGGCTTCGGCCTTGTGGGCTTTGTCTTCGTGTTTCTGCTGTTCGAGGGCAAGCGCTTTGCCGCCCCGCACTGGGCCATCGCCTTCATCGCGTTCTGCATCTCGATCACCATCGGCACGCTTTGGGAGATCTTCGAGTTCGCCATGGATCAGATGTTCGGGCTCAACATGCAGAAATCCGGCCTGCCCGATACCATGGGCGATCTCATCGTCGATACCATCGGCGCCGCGATCGGGGCGGGGGCGGGATATGCCTATCTCCAGGGCCGCTCGCGCCGGGGCCTGGCCGGCGTGGTGGCCGAATTCATTTCCAGGAACCGCCGGTTGTTCCGCAAGCGCATGCGCAGATACATCCGGCGCAGGAAGAGGCACAGGCGCTGAGGGGGAGGGCGCATGACATGCCCTCTCCCCGCTGTGGCCTGATGCCGGCCGCCCCCGACGGAATTTCATCTTGCCCCTGTTCCCCCGGCATCCTAGGCAGGGGGCATGAGAATCCTGTTTCTGGGCGATGTGATGGGGCGCGCGGGGCGCCGGGCGGTGGCTGAAGGGCTGCCCGGGCTGCGCGCGCGCTGGCGGCTCGATTTCGTGGTGGTGAACGGCGAAAACGCCACCAACGGCATGGGGCTCAGCCCCGATCACGCGAAGAAGCTCCTGGAGGCGGGTGCCGATTGCATCACGCTTGGCGATCACGCCTTCGATCAGCGCGAGATGCTGCGCTTCATCGAAACCGAGCCGCGCATCATCCGGCCGCTGAATTTCGCCCGCGATGCGCCCGGGCGCGGGGCCGGGGTGTTCGAGGCGAGCCGGGGGCGGCGGGTGCTGGTGGCGCAGGTGCTGGGGCAGGTGTTCATGAAGCGGCCGTTCGACAACCCGTTTTTCGCCATCGATCCGGTTCTGAAGGCCCACCCCCCCGGCGGCGCGGTGCAGGCGGCGGTGGTGGATGTCCACTGCGAGGCGACGAGCGAGAAGATGGCGCTGGGCCATTGGTGCGACGGGCGCGCCAGCATGATCGTGGGCACCCACACCCATGTGCCCACCGCAGATGCGCGCCTCCTGCCAAAGGGCAGCGCCTATCAGACGGATGCCGGCATGTGCGGCGATTACGACAGCATCATCGGCATGGAAAAGGCCGAGCCCATGCGCCGCTTCGTTACCGGCATGGGCAAGGAACGCTTCACTCCGGCGCGCGGCGAGGCCACGCTTTCAGGCCTCATGGTGGAGACGGATGATCGCACCGGGCGCGCCACGGCCGTCTGGATGGTGCGCCAGGGGGGCGCGCTTCAGCCGGAGGGGCCGCCGGAGGGGCCGCCCGGGCAATCGGGGGCATGACACGGCGCGAGCGGCTCCGGCTCCTTGCCGCGCTGATCCTCATGGGGATGGCCTGGGGCGCGGCCTTCCCGCTGGCGAAGATCGCGGTTTCCACCGGCTACCGGCCCTTCGGCATCATGGTGTGGCAGCTCGTCGTGGGGATCGCCGTTTCCGGCGCGATCATCCGCTTGCGGGGGCGTTCGATCACGCTGGCGCCGCGCTACTGGGGGGTATTCCTCGGCATTGCGCTTCTGGGCTCGGTGATCCCCAATGCCTTTTCCTACACCGCGGCCGCCCATATCCCGGCCGGCGTGCTCTCGATCATCATCGCGCTGGTGCCCCTTTTCGCCCTGCCGATCACGCTGGCGCTCGGCTTCGAAAAGGCAAGCGCGCTTCGCTTCGCGGGGTTGGCGCTCGGAGCGGCGGCGGTGGCGCTTCTGATCTTCCCGGACGGGGAACTTTCCGGCCCCGTCAGCCCCTTCTACGTGTTTTTCGCCATGGGCGCCGCGCTGGCCTATGCGGGCGAGGGCAATTTCCTCACATGGTATGGCGATCGCGGGCTCGATCCCTTCCAGATCCTTTTCGGCGCCGGCGTGGCCGGGCTTGCGATCGCGCTTCCCGTGGCGCTGGCGACGGGGCAGCTCATCATGCCCCTGCCGCCGCATTCGGATGCGGATCGTGCGATCCTTGCCGGGGCGGTCATCAACTGGCTCACCTATGCCGCCTATGTGTGGATGATCGGGCGCGCGGGGCCGGTGTTCGCGGCGCAGGTTTCCTACCTGATCACCGGCTTCGGGGTCGTCTGGTCGATCCTGCTGCTGGGTGAGAGCTACGCGGCCAATATCTGGCTTGCGCTCGGGCTGATGCTTCTGGGGGTGGGGC
>WFVA01000006.1 GCA_015491895.1 Albidovulum sp.
CCCCAGCCCACGCCGCGCCCCCGTCGCGGCCTGCCCCACCGCCAGCGGGGGGATCGAAGGGGGCAAGGGCCGCGGCTCCCGGCGAATCCGGCCCTGCCGGACCCACACAACATCACATCTCCGAAACCGGCGGCAGCGGCCCCACGGCCATGGCCGCCACCGCCCCCGCGCAGACGCCCGACAGCCTTGCCGCCCGCTATCCCACCTTCGAAGACGTGATCGCCCTCATCCGCGCGATGCGCGACATGAAACTTCTGTTTGATGTGGAAAGCGGCGTCAGGCTCGTGAGCTATGCGCCCGGGCGCATCGAGTTCGAGCCGGCACCGGGCGCGCCCGCCGATCTTGCCCAGAGGCTCGGGCGCCAGCTCGCGGCCTGGACAGGCGCCCGCTGGGGTGTTTCGGTGGTGAGTGGCGGCGGCGGCGAAACAATCGCCGATGTAAGGGCCAGGGAAAAACAAGCCCTCAAGGCCCGCGCGATGGCCCATCCCGCAATCAAGACCGTGCTGGAAACATTCCCCAATGCGGAAATCCGAAACGTGCGCACAAGGGCCGAGCTGATTGCATCGGCATCCGCCGGCGCGCTTCCCGAAGCCGGCAAGGAAAGCGATGGCGAGGCGGAACGGGCCCTTGATGGCAAATGGGATCCCTTTGAAGATGGTTGAGGCCTCTCCGCCGGGCACGCCGGAGGGGCCATGCCGAGGCCTCCCTTGTGCCCCGGCGGCAGCGCGCGTATTTATGAGCCGATATGGTAACAGGAGTTTGGCGAAATGCTGAAAGGTTTGGGCGGGCTTGGCGACATGGCCAAGATGATGAAGGCCGCCAGGGAAATGCAGGAAAGGATGGCCGCGCTCCAGGAAGAGCTCGAGCGGATCACCGTCACCGGCGAATCCGGGGCCGGGCTGGTGCGGGCCACGGCCACGGCAAAGGGCGTGCTGACCGGCCTCGAGATCGATCCTTCCATCTTCAACCCGGATGAAAAGGAGGTCGTGGAAGATCTGATCCTGGCGGCTATCAAGGATGCGCAGGCCCGCGCCCAGGAGCGCCACCGCGAAGAGGTGCGCAAGATCACCGAAAGCATGGGCCTGCCGCCCGACATGGAACTCCCGATCTAGGCCATGTGGATGCTGGACTATGGCCCAGAACAGGCGAGCAGGCTGCCGCTCACGCCTGAAAATGCACGCATCATAGTGGCGCGTGCGCGCCAGGCCATCATCCTGCGCATCCCGCTCTCGCTTGCCAGTGCCGGCGTCTTCCTGATCCTCGCCATGCGCAGCCAGGGGATCGTGGTGATGGTCTGGCACTTCTTCTTTGCGCTCTCTCTGGTGGCCGTGGGGCTCTCCGTCTTTTCCCTCATCCGCCATGTGCAAACCCTGCGCCGGCTGCCCGGTGATCTCGAGAAGGCGATCGCGCTCGGCATCCCAGCGCGGCGTTTCTGGGAAGAGCATGCCGGCCTGTTTCCGTTCAGGCTTTCCGGCGGCTCGAAAAACGAATGAAGAATTCCCCCGACGATCTCGAAACCCTGATCGAGCTGATGGCGCGCCTCCCCGGGCTTGGCCCCCGCTCGGCCCGCCGCGCGGTGCTGAAGATGGTGCAGAAACGCGCGCTCCTGCTCGCCCCCCTCGCCGAAGCCATGCAGGCCGTGGCCGAAAGCGCGCGGGAATGCCTGACATGCGGCAACATCTCCACCGCCGAAACCTGCCCCATCTGCGCCGATCCGCGCAGGGCCACGGGCGAGATCTGCGTTGTCGAGGATGTGGCCGATCTCTGGGCCATGGAACGCAGCCTTGCCTTCGGGGGGCGCTATCACGTGCTTGGCGGCACATTGAGCGCCCTTGATGCGGTGGGCCCGGAGGATCTGCGCATTCCCCGCCTGCTGGAGCGCATCCGCGAAGAAGGGATCAGCGAGGTGATTCTTGCGCTCAATGCCACCGTGGAGGGCCAGACGACAGCCCATTACATCGCCGAGAGCCTCGAAGGGCGCGGCGTGAAGATCACTTCCCTTGCCCAGGGCGTGCCGATCGGGGGCGAGCTCGATTATCTCGATGACGGCACGATCACCGCCGCCCTGCGCGCCCGCAAGAGCCTCTGAAGCTCAGCGCCCGAGGCGCTCCTTCACATCGCGGGCGAAATCCTCGTAGCGGCGCAGGGATTTCACATCCACCTCTACATGATGGCCCATCTTCTGCATGATCGGCAGATCGAAAAGGATCTGATCCAGCATGTCGGGAGATTCGACATCAACGATCGCTAGCACCTTGCGCTCGCCGACCACCTTCCACAGATCGACAACGATCCCCGCCTTCTTCGCACCAAGGGCCGCATCAGCCTCCTCGGCCCAGACCTCGAAAAGCCCCTTCTGGCCCATCTGGCCATCGTAATTCACCGTGAAATCGAGCTTGTAGAGCATCCTTTTTCTCCCGTTCTGCCGGCTTCAATGATAATTTCAATGATAGCGCCCGTGGCGCTGGAGCACTTCGATCTGGTAACCGTCTGGATCCTGCACGAAGAAAAAACGCGCCAGAAGGGCGCCATCGCGCTCGAATTCCACGATCTTGCGTGGCGCCAGCCCCTCGGCTTCGAAACGCGCGTGCTCGGCATCGAGATCGGCAACGCTGAAGGCGATATGGCCATAGCCATCGCCCAGATCGTAGGGCTCGCTGCGGCCCTTGTTGATCGTCAGCTCCAGCTCGAAGTCGGATTCGCCGTTTCGAAGATAGATCAGCACGAAATCATCGAATTCGAGCCGATCCGCCACTTCGAGCCCGAAGGCCTTCTTGTAGAAGGCAACCGAACGCGCCTCATCAAGAACCCGGATCATCATGTGAATGGCCCTGGCCATCGGGAATCCTCCTGTTGTCCTGCGCTTCCCTGCACTGCCCTCATAGCACGAAATTGCCCGGCCCGGCACCCGATTGCTCATGCGTGAAATGAAAAACCCCGGCGCAGTCATGCACCGGGGTCTGGATTGCCAGAGCCACGCGCGGGCTTACTTTTCCTGCTCTTCCTCTTCGCCATCGTCTTTGCTCTCGGGCAGATTGAAGAGGCTGTCCGCATCGGGGAAGCCCTCCTCGCCAGCCGCCTCCGGCTCATCGGACAGGCTGAAGGTTTCAAGGCCGCTGATCGCCGTCGGGATCTTGGGCTCCGGCTCCATGCCAAGCGATTGCTCCGTGCTGACGAGCTTGCGCCGTTCTTCATCGCTCATCACCCCGCCCTCCTTGGCCTTGCGCGCATTGGCCTTCTGCACGGCCGCATCAAGCTCGCTTTGCTTGCAAAGGCCGAGCGCAACGGGATCGATCGGCTGGAGATTGGCGATATTCCAGTGCGTGCGCTCGCGGATGGACTGGATCGTGGGCTTGGTGGTGCCGATCAGCCTGGAGATCTGGCCATCCGTCAGCTCGGGATGGAACTTCACCAGCCAGAGGATCGCGGCAGGGCGATCCTGCCGCTTGGAGAGCGGCGTATAGCGCGGACCGCGGCGCTTTTCCTCACCCACCGCAGCCGGATTGAACTTGAGCTTGAGCTTGTGGGCCGGATCCTTCTCGCCCTTCTCGATCTCTTCCTGCGTGAGCTGATTGTTGGCAATGGGATCGAAACCCTTCACGCCCGCAGCCACATCGCCATCGGCAATCCCCTGAACCTCAAGCTCGTGCAGCCCGCAGAAATCAGCGATCTGCTTGAATGTGAGCGTGGTATTCTCCACGAGCCACACGGCCGTGGCCTTGGGCATCAGCGGTTTGTCAGCCATCGTCTTTCTCCTTCGGTACCGATCCCGACAATGCTTCTCCCTGCCCCGCAGGGCTGCCCGGTCGGGGCGGGTTCTCGTTGTCGGGGAACTTGCAGGCTATATAGTGGCCCCGCGAGAAAGAGGAAAGAGAAAATGCACATGCTGCGCCTGATCCTGCTGATCCTGTTCATTCCCGCGGCCGCGCTGGCCAAGGGGGAGAAAGGCGGCGATTTCGATTACTACGTTCTGTCGCTCAGCTGGTCGCCCAGCTGGTGCGCGCTCGAGGGCCGAGCCCGGAACGCGCGGCAATGCACAAGCGGTAGCGGGTTTGGCTGGGTGCTGCACGGGCTCTGGCCACAGTATGAAAACGGCTGGCCGAGCTACTGCCTGACAGGCGCGCGAGATCCCTCACGCCGTGAAACCCGCGCCATGGCCGATATCATGGGCTCTTCGGGCGCTGCCTGGCATCAATGGAAGAAACACGGCCGCTGCTCGGGCCTGCCGGCGCAGGAATATTTCGCCAAGGCGCGCGCGGCCTATGCGGCCATCAGGCGCCCCGAGATCCTGCGCAAGCTGCGCCACCCGGTGCGCCTGCCGGCCTCCGTGATCGAAGAGGCCTTTCTTGAGGCGAACCCGGATCTCGAGCCCGACATGATCACGATCACCTGCAGGGAAGGCCGGATTCAGGAGGCGCGCATCTGTCTCACAAAGGATCTCGAAGCGCGCCGCTGCGGGACAGATGTGATCCGGGATTGCAGGCTGGAGAACGCCCTTCTGGCGCCGATCCGTTAATGTCAGAAGCCCGGAAAACCGCATAACGCGAAGGTGATGGGGGCGAAATTGCTGAAAAGTGTTTCCGTTTTCTTGCAGCAGGCGCGCATATGAAAAAGCTCCGCTCGTGCCCGGGAGCCCTGTTCAATACGCCTGACCGGCTGTGAACAGATCAGGCGAGGAGCGAATCTGGCAATCGGGCTTGCTTCAGGCCGGCGGGAATTTCTCTTCTTCCTCCAGCACCGGCGGGATCATGTCTTCCAGCGGCGGGATCTTGTGATCGGCGGCCACGGGTATCGCATCGCCTTCCGGCTCGGGGCGGTTTTCGCAGATCCAGCGCTCCGCCTCTTCCAGTTCGGACCGGCTGAAAAGCCGCACGCGCCCCCGCAGCAGCGGCGCGAACAGCTTGACCCCGAGGCGGATCCATTCGACATCGGTAACAACAGCAATGCGCGCGAAATCGGCCAGATGCAGGAGGCCGAGCCTTGCATCATCCCAGGCAGCCCCGGCGGTGAACCCCTTGAAATCCTCGCCGATCACATAGAGCAGCTTGACCTTGCCTTCCCGTTCGATACGCTCTTCCACGAGAGGAATCAGCGTTTTCTCATAGGCCTCGCGATCGATCAGGCCATGCGCCCTGATGGCCACCACATCGGCGGGGAAGCCCTCGAGGATCTCGAACCGGCCCTTCTCTGACTGCGCGCTCATGGCGGTATCCTTTTCTGCGTTTGAGAAATGCTGCTGCAACTGATATGAAAATCCGGCATCCGGATTTCAAGCTGGCGGGGCTTGTGGCACGCAACGGATGCCTCCGGCGGGGATATTTGTGGACCAGTGATGGGGCGCGGGTTCAGAAGACCCGCAGCACGATCTTGCCGATGTGTTCGCCCGCTTCCATGCGGCTGTGGGCTTTCGCCGCTTCCTCGAGGCGATATTCGCGATCGATCACCGGCGCGACACGGCCCTTTCCCAGAAGCGGCCAGACATTATCGAGAAGTTCTTCTGCAATGCGCACCTTGGCCAGATCGGATTGCGGGCGCAGCGTGCTGCCGGTGATCGTCAGGCGGCGCATCATCAGGGGGGCGAAATTGATCTCGGCCTTCGGGCCCTCGAGGAAAGCGATCTGCACGAGGCGGCCATCATCGGCGAGGGATTTCAGATTGCGCCTGATGTAATCGCCGCCGACCATATCGAGGATAACATCGGCGCCGCCCTCGGGGAGCAGCACTTCGGTGAAATCCTCCTCGCGGTAGTTGATCGCGCGCTCCGCGCCGAGAGCCTCGCACACCCGGCATTTGCGGGGCGTGCCGGCGGTGGCAAACACGCGCGCGCCGAAGGCTCGGGCAAGCTGGATGGCGGTGGTGCCGATCCCCGAACTGCCGCCGTGAACGAGAAAACGCTCGCCGGCGCGCAGCCCGGCACGCATGAATACATTGGACCATACGGTGAAGAAGGTTTCCGGCAGGCAGGCCGTTTCGCGAAGCCCGAGCCCCTCGGGCACGGGCAGGGCGTGATCGGCCTTGCAGGTGGCGTATTCGGCATATCCCCCACCCGGCAGGAGAGCGCAGACCTGATCGCCAACGCGCCAGCGGTGCACCCCTTCCCCGATCGCCACGATCTCGCCCGCGCCCTCGAGCCCAGGGATCGGGCTTGCACCCCTCGGGGGAGCGTATTTTCCCGCCCGTTGCAGCGCATCGGGGCGGTTGACCCCGGCATATGCCAGGCGAATCAGGATTTCGCCATATCCGGGGCGGGGCAGGGGCATGCGCACCGGCACAAGCACATCCGGGCCGCCGGGCGCGCTGATCTCGATGGCAATCATGTCATCCGGGAGCGCCTGGCTCGCGATCATTCGTTTTTCTCCATTTCCCGCCAATGGCCGGGAAGGTCGGCCGCCTGCGCGCTCCGGGGCGCATGGATCCGAGCCAGAAGTGCAGCCACCGGCCCTTCCAGAAACGGCTTCGCAAGGGGGCTTTCGCGCAGCTTCGCCTTCATCTTCTCAATACGCATGACATCATCAATGCGCCGGTCGAGGAAATCCCATGTGGCTGTATTTTCCGGGCTTTCGTCTCCCAGCCAGTAGAGGAATGTGGAGGAATAGACGGCCGCCAGCGTGGCGCGCTTGGAATACCAGTTGATATCATCGGAGGTATCGCCGAGGAGCCGCCAGATCAGATCCGCAGTTTCCCAGATCAGGCGCGCGCCTTCAGGGGCATATAGGGGCAGGGCGAAATGGGCCGCGGCGCGGCGCGCGGCCTCGCAATCTCCGATCAGCTCGATGCGTTTGCGCACCAGCCCCATGATGCGATCGCGGTAACGCGCCCCGGCTGTGCCATGCGCCGTCACCCAGGCTTCGAGCGCATGATCCCCCCGTTTGTGAAAGGATGTCACGAGATCCGCGGCCCCGCGCGGGCAGCAGGCCCGGGCAAGGGCGGGATCCGTGGCGGTATCGCGGATCGCGGCGCGAAAGGCGCTTTCGCTCCAGCCGTCAAACACCACATGCGGCAGGATCGCATCAAGAAGCTCTTCCTTCAGCCGCTCCGGTGATATACCCTCGTTCATCTTCGCATTCCCTCTTCCCGCGCGGCCTCTGGACTCGCGCATTACCCTTTGCTATAGGGCAGCTTCCTGCAACCTTTTGCAACTCTAACCTAGAAAGGTGGTGACAACCACATGCAGGTAAGTGTTCGTGACAACAACGTCGATCAGGCGCTTCGTGCCCTGAAGAAAAAGCTGCAGCGCGAAGGTGTGTTTCGTGAGATGAAGCTTCGTCAGGCTTACGAAAAACCTTCCGAGAAGCGCGCACGCCAGAAGGCCGAGGCGATCCGCCGGGCCCGCAAGCTGGCGCGCAAGAAGGCGCAGCGCGAGGGGCTTCTCTGAAGCATCCCGACACGAACGAAGGCTCAGGCCTTGAAACGACCCCCGGGCATGCCTCGGGGGTTTGTTTTTGCGGGGTTTTTCGGGCCTCACACTGGCAGGGCGGTTGTCTTGAAAACGGTCCTGAGGGCAAAGCTCGAGTGCATCTGCGCCACGCCGGGAAGGCGGGCGAGGTAGCGGCGGTGGATACGGGCGAAATGCTCGGTATCGAAGGCCACCACCTTCAGGAGATAATCCGCCGTGCCGGCCATCAGGTGGCATTCAAGCACATCGGGGATCTTCGCCACCTCGCGCTCGAAGGCCTCAAGCACCTCGTCTGCCTGCGCGGAAAGCGTGATCTCGACGAAAACGGTGGTGGGCCGGCCGACAAGCCGGGGATCGAGAAGCGCCACGTAATCCTTGATAAACCCCCGTGCCTCGAGCTGCTGCACGCGGCGGTGGCAGGCCGAGGGCGAGAGATTGATCCGCTCGGAAAGCTCGGCATTGGAGATCCGGCCGTGCTTCTGCAGCACGGCAAGGATTCGGCGGTCTGTTTCGTCCAGATCATTCATGGGCGTGTATTCTTCTTCAATAGCATGGATTATTCGCAGAATATTCGATCTTCAGCCAATACACCGGCTGATCTTTCAAAGCAATTGCTCGCTGTCTGCGGCATCCTGATTCCAGATCGGCACAAGGGAGGGAGCGAGCATGAAGATCGGATGTCCGAAAGAGATCAAGCCGCAGGAATACCGTGTGGGCCTCACGCCCAACGCGGCGCGCGAGGCGGTGAAGCATGGCCATGAGGTCATGATCGAGAAAGGCGCTGGCGAAGGAGCCGGCTTTCCCGATGCCGATTACGAGGCCGCAGGCGCCCGGATCGGCAAATCCGCACCGGAAATTTTCGAATGGGCCGAGATGATCGTGAAGGTGAAGGAGCCCCAACCCGAAGAGCGCAAGATGCTGCGCGAAGGCCAGGTGCTCTTCACCTATCTGCACCTTGCACCCGACCCGGATCAGACCAGCGAACTCCTGGAAAGCGGGGTAACGGCGATTGCCTATGAGACCGTGACCGCCCCGGATGGCTCCCTACCGCTCCTTGCGCCGATGAGCGAGGTGGCCGGCCGCCTTGCGCCCCAGGTGGGGGCCTGGACGCTCCAGAAGGCCAATGGCGGGCGCGGGGTGCTGATGGGCGGCGTGCCAGGCGTGGGTCCGGCGCGGGTGGTGGTGATCGGTGGCGGGGTGGTGGGCACGCATGCCGCACGCATCGCCGCCGGTATGGGCGCGGATGTGACGGTGCTTGACCGCTCGCTCAGGCGCCTGCGCTATCTGGATGACGTATTCTCCGGCCTCTTCAAGACAGCCCATGCCTCCGAAGGGAATACCGGGGAACTTGTGCGCGAGGCCGACATGGTGATCGGCGCCGTGCTGATCCCGGGCGCGGCGGCGCCGAAGCTCGTGAGCAGGGCTGATCTTTCGGAAATGAAGCCCGGCGCAGCGCTTGTGGATGTGGCCATAGATCAGGGCGGCTGCTTTGAAACATCACGCCCCACGACCCATCAGGATCCGATCTTCGAGGTGGACGGCATCATGCATTACTGCGTCGCCAACATGCCCGGCGCCGTGCCGCGCACCTCAACGATCGCGCTTTCAAACGCCACCATGCCCTACATGCTCGCCCTGGCCGACAAGGGCTGGCGCAAGGCCTGCGAGGATGATCCCCATCTTCTGGACGGCCTCAATACCCATGCCGGCCATCTCACGAATTACGCAGTGGGCAAGGCGCTGGGAATAGATGTGCTTTCACCAACACTGGCCCTTAAGCAATAGCCCCCCGCAAGAGAAAAGGCCCGCGCAAATCGCACGGGCCTTTTGCATCTTCGCCTGTTGCCGATTACTTCTTCAGCGCGTCGCGAATTTCCTTCAGAAGATCGATCTCGCTCGGGCCGGGATCCTCGGCCGGCGCTTCCTCTTCTTCTTCCTTCTTCATGTTGTTCACCGCTTTCACAAGCAGGAACACCACAAAGGCAATGATCAGGAAATTGATGATCGCCATGATGAACTTGCCATAGGCAAATACGGCCGCATCTTCGCCTTCGCCCAGCTTCACGCCGAGATTCGAGAAATCCACACCACCCATGAAAAGACTGATGATCGGATTGATCAGATCATTCACCAGCGATCCCACGATCGCCGTGAAGGCCGCGCCGATGATGATACCGACGGCCATGTCCATCACATTGCCCTTGGCTATGAAATCCTTGAACTCTTTGAGCATTTTCTGTCCCCACAATTTACGTCAAACCGGGCATTTTTCACCCGGTTCTGATCCATATCATATGTTTACGCAATTTTTCCGGCATATCTGGAGGGGAAAGAAGATTATCCGTTCCCATGTCGCCATGAGGTAACAGATGGAAAAGCTCGAAGATTTCCCCATCACCCGCAAATGGAAGCCGGATAACCCCTCCCTGATCCAGCTCTATTCCGCGCCCACGCCAAATGGCGTGAAGATCTCGATTGCCCTTGAGGAGATGGGGCTTGCCTATGAGGTGCATCTTGTTGCGCTCGAGAAAGGCGAGCAGCACAGCCCCGAATTCCTTTCCCTGAACCCGAACGGCAAGATCCCGGCGATCCTGGATCCTGACGGGCCGAATGGTGCGCCGCTGGGGCTGTTCGAATCCGGCGCGATCCTCATCTACCTGGCGGAAAAGAGCGGGAAATTTCTGCCAGAGGATCCGGGCAGGCGCTATGAGAGCATCGAGTGGCTGATGTTCCAGATGGGCAATATCGGCCCCCTGTTCGGACAGATGGCATGGTTCCTGCACCAGGGCGGAAAGGAGATCGAGGATCCCCGGCCCCGCGAGCGATACGTGAAGGAAACCGCGCGCCTCCTGCGCGTGCTCGAACAGCGCCTTGAAGGCCGCGAATGGGTGATGGGGAATGAATATACCATCGCCGACATGGCCATCGCGCCCTGGCTTCGCCCCGTGATCCGCATCCCCGGCGCGAGCGATCTCGTGGGCTGGGAGGAGCTTTCAAACGTGCCGGCCTATCTCGAGCGCTTCCTTGGCCGCCCGGCCGTGAAGGCAGGGCTCGAAAAGCTCGGCGCGCTCTGAAGCTCAGCCCGGCAGTTCGCCCGTCAGCACATAGCGCAGGATCTGCGCCACCTGTTCGGGCGTGCGCGCCACGGCCTGCGCGGCGGCATCCACTTCCTTCAGGGCATGATCGTGCTCGGGCGGCTGCAGGACGATCAGGGATTTGCCGAGCGCGGAAGCATAGCCCGCATCGAAAGCCGCGTTCCATTGCCTGTATTTCTCGCCAAAGCGCACCACCACCACATCGGCATCATTGATCGCCTTGCGGGTGCGGATCGCATTGATCTTCGCCCCCTTGTGATCGTGCCAGAACTTGTCCTTCTCGGGCCCGAGGATCGCAACCCCGCAATCATCGCTGGCATCGTGATCCGTTACCGGGGCCGTGAATGTAACGGGCAGATCGCGCGCGGCTTCGATGATCCGCTCGCGCCAGTCGGTGTGGATTTCGCCGGCCAGATATATATTCAGCTTCATTTGCCTTTCCCTTCCCTTGCATTGGCGCTTTTCAGCATTTCCGTCACTTCATCATCATCAACCTGCAGAAAGTCAATGTAATGCGCACCAACCGCATGGAAGGGCCGCGGGGTTTCGAGCACAATGATCCGATCGACAAGCGGCTCCATCTCGGCCAGCGCATCAGGGGCGGCCACGGGCACGGCAAGGATGATCTCGGCCGGTTCGCGCTCACGCAGCGCCGCAAGAGCCGCACGCATGGTGGCGCCTGTCGCAATGCCATCATCCACCACGATCGCCGTGCGCCCCTTCACCGGCACATGCCCGCGCCCGCCAAGCCAGCGCTCGCGGCGCTTCGCGATCTCGGCCAGCTTCTTGCGGATCTGTTCGGAAAAATCCTCCCGCCTGAGCCCGGTGGCGCGCAGCAGGCCTTCGTTGAAAACGATCCGCGGCGGCGAGCCATCCACGATCGCCCCGGCCGCCACCTCCTCGCGCCCCGGCATGCCGATCTTGCGCACAAGCAGGAGATCAAGCGGCGCCTTCAGCGCCCGCGCAACGGGCAGCGCCACCGGCACGCCACCCCTCGGCAGCGCCAGGATCACCGGATCCTTCGGGGAAAGGCCAGCCACTTCACACGCCAATGCGGCGCCTGCTTCTTCCCGGTTCCTGAACATGTTCAAGATATGGGCGCGCTCCGGAGGATTTTCAATTTCCAGCCCTACACTCCCCTGGCCAAGGCCGGTCTGGCTTGTCAAGCACCGGGAGCTGTTTACCAGCTGGCGCATACGCTTGGTTTTCGATCTTCTTGGGGAAATGCTTGGCTGAAGCTTCCTTCAGGCCGATACTATCCGCGCAGGGTGCCGCCGGTGGCCTTGGTGACCTTCTCGATGATCTTCCTGCTCACCGCTTCGATCTCTTCCTCGGTGAGGGTTTTCTCGCGCGGCTGCAGGCGCACGGTGATTGCCAGAGATTTGCGGCCTTCACCAAGTGAGCCACCGATGAATTCATCGAATACCCGCACGCTCTCGATCAGGGCCTTGTCGGCGCCTGCGGCGGCATTCACGAGCTTCAGCGCCTCCACATCGCGATCAACGACGAAGGCAAAATCGCGCTCGACCGCCTGCAGATCGCTGAGCTTCAGCGCGGCCCGGGTCGCCCCCTTGCGGCGCGGCAGCGGCGGCTCTTCAAGATAGACGGTAAAGCCCACCGCCGGCCCCTTCACATCCATCGCCTTCAGGATTTTCGGGTGAATCTCGCCGAAGACGGCCAAGGTTTTCTTCGGGCCGAGGCAGATCCGCCCGGCCCGGCCGGGGTGCCACCAGCCCGGCACATCGCGCAGGATCTGAGATTTCGCCGGCGCACCGATCGCGGCCAGCACGGCCTCGGCATCGGCCTTGGCGTCATAGATATCCACCGCGCGCCGGCTGCCGTGCGGATCGCGCGGGCCCGCCGCACCAACGAGAAGGCCGGTGATGTGCTGCTGCTCGTCGCCCGGCTCTCCACCCGTGAAAACCGGGCCGACCTCGAACAGCGCGAGATCCATGAAACCGCGCGCCTGGTTGCGCGCCGCTGCCTGCAGGAGGCCGGGCAGAAGATCGGGGCGCATGTGGCTCATCTCGCTCGAGATCGGGTTTTCCAGCATGGTGGCATCTTCGCCGCCGCCAAACATTTCGGCGCTCGCACGATCGATGAAGCTGTAGGTCACGCATTCGTTGTAGCCAAGCCCCGCCGCCTGCCGGCGCGCGCGCATCTCGCGCTTCTGCATCGGGGTGAGGATCGGGCGCGCCACGCCCTCATGCGGGCGCGCGAGCGGCTTGCCCTCGAGCTTCGTGAGCGAAGCCACGCGCGCCACTTCCTCCACCAGATCGGCCTCGCCCTGCACATCGGGCCGCCAGGAGGGCACATGCGCCATGTCGCCCTCAAGCCGGAAGCCGAGCGCTTCGAGGGTGCGACGCTGCTCTTTAGCCGGGATCTCCATCCCGACAAGCGATTGCACGCGATCGGTATCAAGCCGGTAGGCGCGGCGCCATTCGGGCTCCTCCCCCGCCTGCACCACCTCGCTCGCCTCGCCGCCGCAGAGATCGAGAATCATCCTGGTGGCCAGCTCGAGGCCGGGCGCATTGAACGCCGGATCCACGCCCCGCTCGAAGCGGTAGCGGGCATCGGAACTGATCTTGAGGGCACGGCCCGTTTTCGCGATCTCGATCGGATCCCAGAGCGCGGCTTCGAGGAAAACATCGGTGGTTTCTTCCGTCACGCCTGTCGGCAATCCGCCCATGATGCCGCCGATGCTCTGAACGCCCGCGTCATCGGAAATCACAATCATGCCGGGGGCGAACTCGTATTCCTTCTCATCCAGCCCGACGAGCCTTTCGCCACCCCTGGCGCGATGCGCCCGGAGATCACCCCTCACTTTCGCCGCATCAAACACATGCAGCGGGCGATTGAGATCGTAGGTAAAGAAATTGGTGATATCGACAAGCGCCGAAATGGGCCTGAGACCAATGGCGCGCAGGCGATCCTGAAGCCATTGCGGCGAGGGACCATTCTTCACCCCGCGGATGAGGCGGCCCATGAAAAGGGGGCAGCCGTCGCGGGTATCATCATTTATACCGACCTTGACCGGGCTTTCGAACCGCCCATCCACCGTCACCTCCTCGAGAGGTTTCAGCTTCCCGAGCCCGCGCGCGGCCAGATCACGGGCGATGCCACGCACGCCCAGCGCATCGGGGCGGTTCGGCGTGATGGCGATCTCGATCACCGGATCAACCTTTGCCGGCTCATGCTCGGCCAGCCAGGCCGCGAAGCTTTCCCCCACCTCGCCGGAAGGGAGCTCGATGATGCCGTCATGCTCGTCCGAAAGCTCGAGCTCGCGCTCCGAGGCCATCATGCCGTGGCTCTCGACGCCGCGAATCCTGCCCACCTGGATCGTGGTATCGATACCGGGGATATACTGCCCCGGCTTGCAGACAACCACCGTGATCCCCTCGCGCGCATTGGGCGCACCACAGATGATCTGCTTCACGCCCTCATCCGTTTGCACCTGGCACACGCGCAGGCGATCGGCATCGGGATGCTTTTCGGCCTTCACCACCCGCCCGATGGTGAATCCCGCAAGCGTTTCGGCCGGATTGACGATTTCCTCCACCTCAAGGCCGAGATCCGTGAGCGCTTCTGCGATCTCGTTCACGCTCGCATCCGTATCGAGATGATCCTTCAGCCAGGAAAGGGTGAATTTCATGGGGTATTCCCTTCTGATCCGCGTCCCCGCCGCTCATACCTCATGCCTTGATCCGATCCAAGAGGCGGGGCGCGGCATAAGGGAAAAATGCCTCAAATCAATTAGATTTTGACGAAATTCCGCCGCTTTTCGGTGAATGATTTGCGCCGGGGAAACTGGTGGGCGCTCATTGCGAGGCCAAAAACGATGATAAGATTTGTGAAGAACTGCAACATGCGGCTGTTGGCAGGGTTCGTACTGCTTTTCAGCGGCGCCATCTATGGGCTGATCGAAAACAACCGCGAGCAAATCGAATCCCCCAGCGAGATTCAGACGATCTCGGGAAGGTTCTCGGCATGCCATGCAAAAAGCGTGGAAACCCCCTTCGGCCGGCTCGGTTGCAGCAATGTGCGCGGGATGAAGCAGATCGGCTCCGCCGTTTTCGTCAGGCCCGGCGAGTAGCTAGCCGCTCACGCCACCGTGCAGCGTGGGCACATCAAGCGCCGCAAAGCCGTAATGGCGGAGCCAACGCAGATCGCTGTCGAAGAAGGCGCGCAGATCCGGGATGCCGTATTTCAGCATGGCGAGGCGATCGATGCCCATGCCGAAGGCAAAGCCCTGCCACTGAGAGGGATCCACGCCTGCGGCCTCGAGCACCTTGGGATGTACCATCCCTGAGCCGAGCACCTCCATCCAGCCCTCGCCCTCGCCGATGCGAAGCTGGCCATCCACCCAGGAGCACTGGATATCCACCTCGGCAGAGGGCTCGGTGAAGGGGAAATGGGACGCGCGAAAGCGAGTCTTGATGCCGTCGATGCCGAAGAAGGCGGCGAAGAATTCCTCCAGCACCCATTTGAGATTGGCCATGGATATATCGCGATCGATCGCGAGCCCCTCCACCTGATGGAACATGGGCGTGTGCGTCTGATCGTAATCCGAGCGATAGACACGCCCCGGCGCGATTACCCGGATCGGCGCCCCTTCCTTTTCCATGGCGCGGATCTGCACGGGGCTCGTGTGGGTGCGCAGCACATGCGGCGGGCGGTCATCGCCGGGCGCGCGGTGCATGTAGAAGGTATCGAACTCCTGGCGCGCCGGGTGATGGGGCGGGATGTTGAGGGCATCGAAATTGTACCAGTCGGTTTCGATCTGCGGCCCTTCGGCGACCTTGAAGCCGAGATCGGCAAAGATGGCCGTGATCTCCTCCGTCACCTGGCTTACCGGATGCACCGTGCCGCGCGGCCGCGGGCGCCCCGGCAGGGTGACATCCAGCCACTCCCCGCGCAGGCGCTCTTCCAGCGCGGCATCCTCAAGAGCCGCCCTGCGCGCCGCGATTGCCGAGTTGATCTCGTTCTTAAGGGCATTGAGCGCCGGCCCGGCCACCTTGCGCTCCTCCGGGCTCATCCTGCCAAGCTCGCGCATCTTCAGGCTGATCTCGCCCTTCTTTCCGAGCGCCTGCACCCGAACGGCTTCGAGCGCGGCCTCATCAGCCGCGCCCGCAATCGCTTCAAGGTATTTCTGCCGCAGTTCTTCCATGCCCTGGCTCCAAACCTGACGTTCAGAACCTGCTAGCGCCCCGCTGCGGCGATTGCAAGATGCTCAGGCCCCGATCCAGGCATCGACATCGCCCTGTTCGGGCAGCCCGCCGGCATGGACAAGCTTGCCATCCACGGAAAGCCCCGGCGTCGAGACAACTCCTGCCATGGCGATTTCGGCGTAATCGGTGACTTTCTCCACCTCGACTTCCTGGCCAAGGCGCGCCGCTGCATCCTCCACCATCCCGGCCAGGGTTTCACAGCGTTTGCAGCCGGGGCCATATACTTTCACTTTCTTCATGTTTCTCACTCCTTCGATGTTTCAGAATATCATGTTGAACAGGAAACCGACGAGCAGGATAGCGGTGCCGACAACCCCGACAAAGGTGAGTATCAGCCTGGTTTTGAGCACCTTGCGCAGGATCAGCATTTCCGGCA
Organism: Albidovulum sp.; assembly: GCA_015491895.1. Taxonomy (GTDB): domain Bacteria; phylum Pseudomonadota; class Alphaproteobacteria; order Rhodobacterales; family Rhodobacteraceae; genus WFVA01. The sequence goes on from WFVA01000006.1 coordinate 16,096, forward strand.
GCGAAAGCGCGATCACGCTCATCATGAAGGCGAGCACCGTGCCAAGCGCCGCACCCTTGGCCAGCAGGGCCTCGACAACCGGGATCATGCCGGCTCCATTGGAATACATCGGGATGCCGAGCGCAACAGCGGCGGGAACCGACCACCAGGCATCCTTGCCCATGAGCTGCACCAGGGTTTCCTGAGGCACATAACCATGAATGAAGGCGCCGAGCGAGATTCCGACAAGGATCCAGATCCAGACCTTGCCCACGATCTCGCGGACCGATTCCAGCCCCTGGCGATAACGATCCACCATGGTGATGTTTTCATCATGCGCAGCGGGCATGGCCGCGCCGGTATGGATCTCGCGCACCCAGTCCTGAAGCCAGCCCTCCAGATGCAGACGTCCGATCACGATCCCGGCGAAAATGGCGATCAACAGGCCGAATACGAGATAGATCATCGCCACCTTCCAGCCGACCAGTCCCCAGAGCAGGAACACGGCGACCTCATTTACCATCGGGGCCGCGATCAGGAATGAAAATGTCACCCCGAGCGGCACGCCGGCGGAAATGAAACCGATGAAGAGCGGAATCGCCGAGCAGGAGCAGAACGGCGTCAGGATCCCCAGAAGCGCCGCCATCACATTGCCCACGCCCTCCCGCTTGCCCGAAAGCAGCGCCCGCGTCTTTTCGGGCGAGAAGAAGCTGCGCACCACCCCCATCACGAAAACGATGAGCGAGAGCAGCATCAGGATCTTGGGCACGTCGTAGAGGAAGAAGGCCACCGCATCGCCGAGGTGGCTGTCACGCTCGATCGGCAGAAGCGATGTGAGCCATTCCGAAAGCGCCGGCAACTGCCGGTAAATCAGGAACCAGAGCACCAGCCCGCCAATAACGGCGGTATGCCACAACCAGGCCGGTTTGTCCGATTTCGGGGCGGGGGCGGCTACGATCTTGCAGCTTTCGCCGGTTGTATCTGTCATGCTGCTTTCCTTTGTTCCTTTGCCGCCAGTCTGACGGCTGCTTCCACAAGGGCTTCGATCTCTGCCGGCATGTCGGGATTGCGGCGGTAGCGCACCCATTGCGCATCACGCCGGTCCCTCACCAGCCCGGCCTGTTTCAGGACCTGCATATGGCGCGACATGCGAGACTGGGTCGCATCAAGCCTTTCCATCAGTTCGCAAACGCAATATTCCCGGCCGTCCCACAGCAAGGTCATCACTGCGAGGCGGGTAGGTTCAGCCAGAGCCTGCAAGGTTTCAAGCGCCATGTTTGAGCCTTTCCGCATATGCGTTACACCACATATGCGCCTATGCGCATACGCTACCGAGGTCAAGAACCCCTGACGAAAAAGCGAGAAAAAGCCGTGCGGCCCGGGCCGCACGGCTTTCCTGTCCCTCGTTGCTGATTGATATCAGGCGAGTGCGGCTTTTGCCTTTTCGACGATGGCGCCGAAGGCTTCGGGCTCATGCACGGCGAGATCGGCAAGCACCTTGCGATCCACCTCGATACCGGCCTTAGTGAGACCGTTGATGAAGCGCGAATAGGTCAGCTCCGCATCACGCTCGCGCACGGCCGCATTGATGCGCTGGATCCAAAGCGCGCGGAAATTGCGCTTGCGCTGCTTGCGATCGCGGGTGGCATACTGGTTGGCCTTGTCCACAGCCTGCTTGGCGGTGCGGAAGGTATTCTTGCGCCGGCCGTAGTAGCCCTTGGCTGCCTTGATGATCTTCTTGTGACGGGCGTGGGTGACTTTCCCGGATGTAACACGTGCCATGATCTTTTCTCCTCGGTCCCTCAGTCGCCGTAGGGCATCATTTTCTTGATGATCTTCTCGTCAGGCTTCGAGAGCACCGTGGTGCCGCGAGCCTTGCGGATGAACTTGTTGGAGCGTTTGATCATGCCGTGGCGCTTGCCGGCCTGGCCAGCCTTCACGCGGCCCGAGGCCGTGATCTTGAACCGCTTCTTGCAGCTCGATTTCGTCTTCATCTTGGGCATTTCCGTCTCCTCTTCTTCGAGCGGTAGTGAAGCGCGACTCGGCATGCCTCCCGGGCCGGCCACGCTGTGGAGTGGGCTCTATAAGGCGCACGTAGCGCTCTGGCAAGGCGAAATCGCGCCTGCCCGCTATCTCACATATCGATTCCAGACATTGCGCATGGCATCAGGCAGATCCTCGATACCATAGCCGCCGGGATGCCTTGATGCCGCAAGAGCGATCAGCCCTCCGCCGATCATCACGAGGATTGCGGCGCTGCGCGGCGAACGCCCCTCCGAAAACGCGCCCACAAGGGCGGGGAAAGCCAGAATTGCCACAAAGAAACCGACAACAAAGAAAAGATCCGCATCCATTCACCACATCCCGTACACACAGTATCTCAGGCATTATTCTGGATCGGAACTGAAAATCAACCTTTCATCGCAGGGCGCAACCCTGAGGATATTCGTGGTGCCCGGAATGTTGAAAGGCACCCCGGCGGTAACCACGATCTGATCGCGCTCGCCTGCGAGCCCGCTCTCGCGCGCCGCGCGCGCTGCAGCCACGACCGCCATCTTGAAGCGCTCCACCTCACCGGACTGGACGCAATTCACCCCCCAGCTCAGGCATAGCCTGCGCGCGGTATCGATCAGCGGCGTAAGCGCAATGATCGGCACGCTTGGGCGCTCGCGCGCCGCACGAAGGGCGGTGGTGCCGGATTGGGTGAAGCAGCAGATCACCTTGATATCGGTGGTTTCCGCGATCTCTCGGGCAGCAGAGACGATCCCGTCGGCCACGGATTTGCGATCGATCTTGCGCGCGGCCTCGATGATCTCGCGATAATTCGGATCGCTCTCGACCTCGATCGCCACGTTGTTCATGGTGCGCACGGCCTCCACAGGGTATTTCCCGGCGGCCGATTCCGCGCTCAGCATCACCGCATCCGTGCCCTCGTAGATGGCGGTGGCCACATCCGAAACCTCGGCACGGGTCGGCACCGGGCTCTCGATCATGCTTTCAAGCATCTGGGTGGCCACGATCACCGGCTTGCCGGCGCTGCGGCAGGCCCGCACAAGGCGCTTCTGGATCGGCGGCACGCTTTCCACCGGCAGTTCCACCCCGAGATCGCCACGGGCAACCATGATACCGTCCGATACCTTCAGGATATCATCAAAGGCCATCACGGCCGCAGGCTTCTCGATCTTGGAAAGGATCGCCGCGCGGCCGCGTGCAAGATCGCGCGCCTCTTCCACATCCTTCGGCCGCTGCACGAAGGAAAGCGCGAGCCAGTCCACCCCGAGATCACAGGCGAATTCCAGATCCTCGCGGTCCTTCTCGCTGAGCGCGGCAAGCGGCAGCACCACATCGGGCACATTCACCCCCTTGCGGTCCGAAATCGTGCCCCCGACCTCGACGATCGCCCGTGCCGACTGCTTGTCGCACTCCTCGACCCTCAGGCGGATCTTGCCGTCATTGACAAGAAGATGCGCTCCGGGCTCAAGCACCTGGAAAATCTCGGGATGCGGCAGTTGCACCCGCGTTTCGTCACCCGGGGCGGGATCGAGATCGAAGCGGAAGGCCTGGCCCTCCGCAAGCTCCACGGGCCCGGTGCCGAACACACCCACCCTGAGCTTGGGCCCCTGAAGATCGGCCAGCACGCCGATCGGGCGCCCGGTTTCCTTCTCGATCCGGCGGATGATCTCGTAACGCGCGGCCTGCTCTTCATGGCTTCCGTGGCTCATGTTGAGCCGGAAAACATCCGCCCCCGCCTCGAACAGCGCGCGGATCATCTCGTAATCGCTCGATGCCGGGCCAAGCGTGGCCACGATCTTCACATTGCGAAGGCGCTTCATCCTGCCTCGTTCCTCATCTTGTTGTTCAACTCCGCCTTGCGGCTCGTAGCCGAATGCCCCAAATAGCATGCGACAACAACTGGCGCTTTGCCGCGCCTGAGCCTGTGGATTGCCACAACAGCAATAAGTAAAACGGTCATGACATACCACCCCTATCACATTTTCGGCGAGGATCGCCCGGCGCGCTGGCTCATCACCTGCGATCACGCCACCAATTTCGTGCCCGATTTCGTCAACGGCGGAGATCTGGGCCTCCCTTCGGAAGACATGGAGCGCCACATCGCCTATGATGTGGGCGCGGCCGGGGTGAGCCTGGCGCTTGGCGAGCTTCTCGATGCGCCGGTGATCCTCTCCAATTTTTCCCGCCTCGTGATCGATCCGAACCGTGGCGAGGATGATCCCACACTCCTGATGAAGATCTACGATGGCTCGATCATCCCCGCCAATCGCCTTGCCGGGCCGGAGGAGCTGGAGAAGCGCCTCACCCGCTGCTACCGCCCCTATCACGAGGCGCTCGCCCGCCTCGCCGCACGGCGCGATGATACGATCTACGTGGCCGTTCACAGCTTCACGCCGCGCCTCAACGGCCACGGCATCCGCCCCTGGCACATCGGCATCCTGCACGCAGACGACACCCGCCTCGCCGCGCCACTGCTGGCGCGCCTGCGCGAAGAACCCGATCTCTGCGTCGGCGAAAACGAGCCCTACGGCGGCCACCTCCCGGGCGACAGCGTGGATCGCCACGCCCTGCAGAAAGGCCGCCCCAATGCGCTGATCGAGCTCAGAAACGATCTGATCCGCACCGAAGAGCAGCAGAAGGAATGGGCCGAACGCCTGGCCCCCATCCTCACCGAAGTGCTGGAAAGCACCGGCATCTGAAGAAAGGAAACAAGATGGACGAACAGACCCGCATCGAGATCGAGGCCGCCGCCTTCCGCCGGCTCAGAAAGCACCTGATGGAAGATCGCCTCGATGTGCAGAACATCGACATGATGAACCTCGCCGGCTTCTGCCGCAACTGCCTTTCGCGCTGGTATCAGGAGGCGGCAGCCGAACGCGGCATCGAGCTTACGAAAGCCGAGGCCCGCGAAATCTACTACGGCATGCCCTACGACGAATGGAAAGCGAAATACCAGAAGGAAGCCAGCCCCGAGAAGCAGGAAGCCTTCCGGAAGGCCTTTGCTGAGAATGTCGGCAAGGAAGAGGGCTGAAGCCGCGCCGGCAGAAATTCAGACCGCCGCCTTCCGGCTTTCCTCCAGATAGATCTCGCGCAGCCGCTTCGCCACAGGCCCGGGCTTGCCGTTTCCAAGCTGCACGCCATCTATTTCCACCACTGGCATCACGAAGGTGCTGGCCGAGGTGATGAAGGCCTCGTCTGCGCTCTGTGCCTCCTTGATGGTGAAGGGGCGCTCCTCCACCTCCATCTGCGCCTCGCGGGCAAAGCGCAGCACGGCGGCACGGGTGATGCCGTGCAGGATGTCATTCGAAAGCTCCCGGGTGATGATCTTGCCGCCCTTCACGATATAGGCATTGTTGGAGGTGCCCTCCGTCACCTTGCCATTCTCCACCAGCCAGGCATCATCCGCACCCGCCGCCTTGGCCATCATCTTGCCCATCGAGGGATAAAGCAGCTGGACCGTCTTGATATCGCGCCGGTGCCAGCGAAGATCGGGAATGGAGATGACCTTGATGCCCATCCGTGCTACCGGGCTTTCGGCAAGGCCGGGCTTGTTCTGGGTGAAAAGCACGATCGTGGGCGGGGTTTCGGCCGGATCGGGAAACACGAAATCGCGATCCGCGGGAGCTCCCCGGGTGATCTGGAGATAGACCAGCCCTTCCTCGATCCCGTTCTTCGCCACCAGCTCCCGGTGGATCTCCAGAAGCTCATCCATGCTGACGGGGCTTTGCATGCCGAGCTCATCGAGCGATCGCTGGAGCCGCTTCGCATGGCCCTCGAAATCGATCAGCCTGCCATCCAGAACGCTTGTTACCTCATAGACGCCATCCGCCATCAGGAAGCCGCGATCGAAGATGGAGATCTTCGCCTCTTCCTCGGCCATGTATTCGCCATTCACGTAAACGGTTCTGCTCATCCGGTCTCTCCTAGCCCCAAAGCCGCGCAGCTGGCGGATGCACGCCGGCATCATCATATCTCAGGGGCTCTTCGCGATCCTCCGCCAGAAGAAGCGGCCCGTCGAGATCAGTATAGGCAGCGCCCTGCGCGATCAAGGTGGCTGGCGCCATCGCAAGCGAAGAGCCGACCATGCAACCCACCATGATGCCGAAACCCGCCGCTTCCGCCGCGCGCCTCAGCGCGATCGCTTCCGTCAGCCCGCCCGTCTTGTCGAGCTTGATGTTGACGAGATCATACTTGCCGGAAAGCCCCGCAAGGCTCGCGCGGTCATGGCAGGATTCATCCGCGCAGACGGGCACAGGGCGCTCAAGCCCCCGCAGGGCGTCATCCGCACCCGCCGGAAGCGGCTGCTCCACCATCCGCACCCCGAGGCGCGCCAGATGCGGGGCAAGATCGGCATAGATCTCCGCGCTCCAGCCCTCATTGGCATCCACGATGATCGCCGAATCCGGCGCCCCGGCCCGCACCGCTTCGAGGCGGGGCATGTCATCCGCCGTGCCGAGCTTGATCTTCAGCAGCGGGCGATGGGCATTGCGCGCCGCCTGCTCGCGCATGGCCTCCGGCGTATCCAGCGAAAGCGTGAAAGCCGTGATCACCGGGCCGGGTTCGGGCAGGCCGGCCAGTTCCCACACCCGCCGCCCGGCGCGTTTCGCCTCCAGATCCCACAGCGCGCAATCCACGGCATTGCGCGCCGCTCCCGGCGGCAGCGCCTCCTGCAGCTCTTCGCGCGTGATCCCCCCGGGCAAACCCGAAATCGCCGCCTCCACGCTCTCCAGCGTTTCGCCATAGCGCGCATAGGGCACGCATTCGCCCCACCCCTCATGCCCGCCATCGCGCAGCCGCACCGTCAGCACCCGCGCCTCGCTGCGGCTGCCGCGCGAGATGGTGAACACCCGCGCCAGACGAAACACGTCACGCCTTACCGAAATCTCCATGCCATGCACCTCATCACTGGTCGGCAAATATCCCCGCCGGAGGCATCCGGCAGCAGCCACGTTCTCGATGGTCTCAGATCGCGAGCAGCGCGTCCACCAGCCGCCCTGCCCCCTGCCGGAAGGGATCGACAGCCGGCAGCCCCATACGCCTTTCCACCTCTCCAAGATAAGCGAGCGCCTCATCCTCGCCCATGTGCTGGGTATTCACCGAAATGCCCGCCACGGCGCAATCGGGATTGGCCACCCGGGCAATCGGCAGCGCCAGATCGCGCAGCGCCTCGAGAGAGGGCAGAGCGTAATCGGGCAGCCCGCGCATATGGGTGCGGGTCGGCTCGTGGCACAGGATCAGCGCATCGGGCTGTCCGCCATGGATGAGCGCCATCGTCACCCCGGAATAGGAAAGGTGAAAGAGGCTTCCCTGCCCCTCGATGTGATCCCAGTGATCGGGGTCGCTATCAGGCGTCAGCTGTTCCACGGCCCCGGCCATGAAATCGGCCACCACCGCATCGAGCGGCACGCCGGAACCTGTGATCAGGATCCCCGTCTGCCCGGTGGCGCGGAAGCTGGATTTCAGCCCCCGCCGCTTCATCTCGCGATCCATCGCCAGGGCCGTGTACATCTTGCCCACCGAGCAATCCGTGCCCAGCGCCAGGCACCGCCGGCCGCTGCGCTTCCTGCCATTGGCGATCGGATAATCCTCTTCGGGCACGCGCACGTCATGCAGCTGCACGCCTGCTTCCCTCGCCGCAGCAACGAGATCGGGCTCGTCGCGCAGGAGATTGTGCAGGCCGCTCGCGATGTCATACCCCAGGGCGATCGCCTCGCGCATCACGCCTTTCCAGGCCTGCGAGATCACGCCGCCGCGATTGGCAACGCCGATCACCAGGGTCTGCGCCCCGGCCCTGCGGCCTTCGGCAAGGCTCATGTCCGGCAGGCCCACATCGGCGCCGCAGCCATCCATCCGGTATTGACCAACCACATTTTCCGGCCGCCAGTCACGAATGCCCTGGGCAACCTTTGCCGCCAGCTGATCCGGCGCATCCCCCAGAAAGAGCAGATAAGGCCTCTTGATCTCCGACATCTTCACCCCCCTTTTTTCAGAGGCCAGAATGAGGCATGTCAGATGCGAAATCCTTTCATTCTTTGCGCAGGAAAGAAAAATATCCGAAGATTATTCGGCATTTTTTCGTATTACGGGAAATTTTTCGAATCCGCCCAACGCCGCGCCACAGCATTCCGCGCTTGCCGGAAGAGGCGCAATATAATATCCCGCCAATGATCCACAACGAAACATCCTTGCCAGGAACCCCCTTCTCCATGAGCTTTCGCATCCAGCCAAGCCCCCCTGCCCGCCCCAACCGCTGCCAGCTGTTCGGCCCCGGCTCACGCCCGGCGATCTTCGAGAAGATGGCGAAAAGCGAGGCGGACGTGATCAACCTCGATCTTGAAGACAGCGTCGCCCCCGACGACAAGGAAAGCGCCCGCAGCAACGTGATCGAGGCGATCAGCGATATCGACTGGGGCAACAAGTATCTCAGCGTGCGGATCAACGGGCTCGATACGCCATATTGGTATCGCGATGTGGTGGATCTCCTCGAAAACGCCTCCGAACGGCTCGATCAGATCATGATCCCGAAAGTGGGCAATGCCTCCGATATCTATGCAGTGGATGCGCTCGTGAGCGCGATCGAGGCCGCGAAAGGGCGCAACAAGAGGATCAGCCTTGAGGTGATCATCGAAAGCGCCGCCGGCATTTCCCATGTGGAGGAAATCGCCGCCGCCAGCCCCCGCCTGCAGGCAATGAGCCTCGGCGCCGCCGATTACGCGGCTTCGATGGGCATGCAGACAACCGGCATCGGCGGCACCCAGGAAAACTACTACATGCTCCATGACGGCAAAAAATACTGGGGCGATCCCTGGCATTGGGCGCAGGCCGCGATCGTTGCCGCCTGCCGCACGCATGGCGTGCTGCCGATCGATGGCCCCTTCGGCGATTTTTCGGATGACGAGGGCTACATCGCACAGGCGCGCCGTTCGGCTACCCTCGGCATGGTCGGCAAATGGGCGATCCATCCCAAACAGATCGCGCTGGCCAATCAGGTGTTCACCCCCTCCGAGGAGCAGGTGAAGGAAGCGCGCGAGATCCTGAAGGCCATGGCGGAGGCCAAGGCGCGGGGGGAGGGCGCCACCGTCTACAAGGGCCGGCTGGTGGATATAGCCAGCATCAAGCAGGCCGAGGTGATCGTGCGTCAGGCGGAAATGATCGATGGCTGAAGGGCGCCCGGATCTGGTGCTGCTGCACACGGCCGAAGTGCATGTTGCGCGGTTTGATGAAATCGCGCAGCGCATCGCGCCGAAAGCCGCCTTGCAGCATCACATCCGCCCCGAATGGCTCGCCCTGGCCCGGAAGCACGGCCTGACGGAAAGCCTGAGGGCGGAATTTGCGGAATTCGTGCAGGCGCAACCGGCTCCCGTGCTGTGCACGTGCACCTCTCTCGGCCCGCTCGCGGATGAAGCCGGCGCGATTCGCATCGATCGGCCCATGATGCAGGAGGCGGCCAGGCATGGCCCGCCGGTTGCGATGGCCTACTGTGTGGAAAGCACCTGTGCTCCGAGCATGGCGCTTTTGCGCGAATGCCTTGAGGAGGCGGGCCACGAGCCCGGGATCCGCGCCATTGAAATAACCGAGGCGTGGCCGGCCTTCGAGGCGGGGGACGAGCCCGCCTTCACGCAAGCCATAGCAAGGGCCATCCGCCTGCACCTCGCCGCCTTCCCCGGCACGCGCGCAGTGGTTCTGGCCCAAGCCAGCATGAGCGATGCCGCCCCGCTTCTGGCCGATACGCCGCCGGTAGTGACTTCACCCGAGAGCGCGCTGCGCGCTGCGCTTGCCTCCTGAGGCTCTAGCGGGTGCGCGAGCACGCCGAATGCAGTGCCAATACTGCTGCAATAGAATCCTGCCAAGCTTCCGCCCGTTGCAAATCTTCTCCCCGCCCTGCATATAACATGCCGACACGATCCCGGAGAGCCGCATGAACAACTATCTGGACTTCGAGAAGCCGCTGGCCGAAATCGAGGGCAAGGCGGAAGAGCTGCGTGCCCTGGCGCGCCAGAACGAAGAGATGGATGTGGAGAAGGAGGCCGCCGCGCTCGATGCCAAGGCCGAGGCCTTGCTTGCCGATCTCTATGAAAATCTCTCGCCCTGGCGCAAATGCCAGGTGGCCCGCCATCCTGACCGCCCCCATACTCGCGATTATATCGAAGCGCTGTTCAGCGAATACACCCCGCTCGCGGGAGATCGCAATTTCGCCGACGATCATGCGGTGATGGGCGGCCTTGCCCGCATGAATGACCGCCCGGTAATGGTGATCGGGCTCGAAAAAGGGCATGATACGAAATCGCGGATCGAGCGGAATTTCGGCATGGCCCGCCCCGAGGGCTACCGCAAGGCCATCCGCCTGATGGATCTGGCCGATCGTTTCGGCCTGCCCGTGATCACCCTCGTGGACACACCCGGCGCCTACCCCGGCAAGGGCGCCGAAGAGCGGGGGCAATCGGAGGCCATTGCGCGCTCCACCGAAAAATGCCTGCAGATCAGGGTGCCGCTGATCTCGGTGATCATCGGCGAAGGCGGCTCCGGCGGCGCCGTGGCGCTCGCTACGGCCAACAAGCTGATCATGCTCGAACATTCCGTCTATTCCGTGATCTCGCCGGAGGGCTGCGCCTCGATCCTGTGGAAGGATGCCGAGAAGATGCGCGAAGCGGCAGAGGCCCTCAAACTGACGGCGCAGGATCTCCACAGGCTCGGCGTGGCCGATATGATCGTCAAGGAGCCCGTGGGCGGGGCGCAGCGCGATCGTGAAGCAACGATCCAGGCGGTGGGGCGCGCGCTGGAAAGCGCTCTCAAGGAGTTTGGGAAGAAGAAGCCCGATGCTATCCTGAAACACCGGCGCAGGAAATATCTCGAAATGGGCCGCAAGGGCCTGGCCGCCTGACGCCAGCACTCAGCCGCCGGTGCTGGCTCTGCCTCCGGCGGGGATATTTGCCGGACCAGTGATCAACGGCGGCTCTTCGAAGCGCGCGGCGCGACGAAGGCGATCACTTGCCCTGAGAGCGCTTGCGACTCGCCTTCTTGCGTATCCCGGTCGATTTTGCCTTGCCCCGGGCGGCCTTGCGCCCCGTTTTCCCCTTGCCAGAACGCGAGGATCTCCGCCCCTTCGGGAGGGGTTTGCCGTCAACTTCCAGAAGCTCGAACATGAGCCCGCCCGTGAGCGGCACCGCCTCGACAAGGCGCACCGTCACCGGCGTGCCGAGGGTGAGCCTGAGGCCGGTTTCCTCGCCGGTGAGGCTTTGCTCCTCGGGATCGAACCGGAAATATTCGCGCCCGATGGAGCGGATGGGCACAAGGCCATCGGCGCCGGTTCCATCGAGCTTCACGAATATTCCGAAGCGAGTAACGCCCGCGATCCGGCCGGTGAACTCGCTGCCGGTGCGCTCGGCCAGATAGGCGGCGAGGTAGCGATCGGTGGTATCGCGTTCTGCGGCCATGGATCGGCGCTCCGTCATCGAGATATGCTCGGCGATTTCGGGGAGGCGCTCGATGATCTCGGGCGTCAGGCCATCCTTGCCCCATTTGTGAGCGCTGATCAGGGCGCGGTGCACGATCAGATCGGCATAGCGGCGGATGGGCGAGGTGAAATGCGCATAGGATCTGAGCGCGAGGCCGAAATGGCCGAAATTCTCGGGGTGGTAATAGGCCTGCGTCATCGAGCGCAGGGTGGCGATGTTGATCAGCTCGTCATGCTCGGTGCCCTCGGCCTGGGCGAGCAGACGGTTGAGGTGGCGGGTGTGCATCACCTGCCCCTTGCCCAGCGTGAACCCGGATTCCTGCGCGATCTCGCGCAGGGCATCGATCTTCTCGGGCGCCGGCTCTTCATGGACGCGATAGAGAAGCGGGCTTTTGTGCTTCTTGAGATCCTCCGCCGCCGCAACATTGGCCAGGATCATGAATTCCTCGATCAGCTTGTGGGCGTCGAGGCGCTCACGAAAATCGACGGAAACCACCCGCCCCTTTTCATCGAGCACGATCTTGCGCTCGGGTAGATCGAGATCGAGCGGCGCGCGCTTCTCGCGGGCTTTCAGGGCAGTATGCCAGGCGGCGTAGAGCGGCTTCAGGACGGTTTCCAGGAGCGGGGCGGTGCGCGCGTTGGGCTTTCCATCCACGGCGGCCTGGACCTCGCCGTAATGGAGAGAAGCGCGCGATCTCATCATGGCGCGGGTGAAGCGATGCGCGATCAATTCGCCCTTGCTGTCGATCACCATGCGCACCGCGATCACCGGGCGATCAACGTCCTCATGCAGGCTGCACAGATCGCCGGAAAGCCGATCGGGCAGCATCGGCACCACGCGATCGGGGAAATAGGTGGAATTGCCACGCCGATAGGCCTCGCGATCAAGCGCCGTGCCGGGGCGGACATACCAGGCCACATCGGCGATCGCGACCCAGATCACATGCCCGCCCCTGTTTTCCGGATCGGTATCGGGCTCGGCGTAGCAGGCGTCATCATGATCGCGCGCATCGGAGGGATCGATGGTGATGAGGGGAAGATCGCGCAGATCCTCGCGCCCATCTAGCGGGGCGGGCTTCGCCCTTTCCGCTTCTACCAGCACTTCGGGGGGGAATTCATCGGGAATGCCGTGCTCGTGGATGGCAATCAGCGATATCGCCTTCGGTGCGGTGGGATCGCCGAGCCGCTCCACGACCCGCGCCACGGGAAGCCCCATGCGCGAACGCGGCCCGATCTGCTCGGCCTCCACCAGCTCGCCATCGCGCGCATCGCCCGTTTCACGCGCCGGCACCAGCCATTCGCGATCGCTTCCCTTCTCGATGGGCAGGATGCGCCCGCCCTCGGCCGTCTGGCGAAAGATGCCGAGCACCTTGCGTTTCGTGCTGTCGATGTGGCGGATGAGGCGGGCCTCATAGCCGAATTCGCCATCGCCTTCTAGCCTGCGCAGGCGGGCAAGGATTCGATCGCCCTCGCCGAGCGCCGGTTGCCCCTCCCGCTCGACAACCACGATCCTGGGCGGCTCGCCTTCGCCGTGCCAATCGATGGGGCGCGCCGTAAGATCGTCATCTGGCGTGGGCGGGTTGACCACCAGCACGCTCACCGGTGGAAGGCTTTCGGGATCGCGGAAGCTCTTGCGGCGCTTCTCGAGATGCCCTTCGGCCTCAAGCTCCTTCAGGATGCGCTTGAGATCTATCCGCGCCGCGCCCTTGATGGCGAAAGCACGGGCGATATCGCGCTTGCTTGTCTGGGTCGGGTTTTCGGAGATCCACTTCAGGATTTCATCTTTGCTTGGAAATTTCTTCATGGCTTCCCCTAGCACGTGGCGCAGGGAGGGTCACGCGCCAAAGCGCGCCAGATCGGCGGCGGTATCGACATCATCAAGCATTTCGATCAGGGCGGGAGGGGGGCCTGGCAATGTGGCGAGGCTCTCGCTGAGGGCCTGGGGGGTTGACCATCTCACGCCCTCGAAAAGGCCCTGCGGCGGGGCCGGGGGAGCCCTCCACCCCACCAGCCAGAAGCCGCCATCGCCGGCCGGGCCGAAAACCGCCCTGTTGGCCCCCAGAGCGGAAAAGGCCGCGGCCACATGATGGCGGCGGATACCGGGGATATCGCCCCCGATCAGCACGACGGGCCCCTTGCCGGGAAGCGCCAGCAGGCGGCGCATCCGGGTGCCGAGATCACCCCGCCCCTGCGGGATGCGGGCAAGATCCGCAGGCCATGCGCGGCTATGCACCGCCACATCGGGGCTGACGGCAAGGATCACCTGCCAGCGCAGATCGCGGATCTCGCGCAGCAGGCGGCGCACCCTGTGGCGGAACCACCAGGCCGCATCCACCATGCCGATCTCCTGCCCGAGCCTTGTTTTCACACGGCCCGGCCGGGGCTCCTTCACCATCACGATCAGGCGGGGGCGGGGTTTGCGCATCTCAGGCGAAATAATCTTTCAGCATGTGGCTGTAGATCGCCTTCAGCTTCACGATCTCCTCCACAGGCACGCGCTCATCCACCTGGTGCATGGTTTTCCCGGTGAGGCCGAATTCCACCACCGGGCAGTGATCCTTGATGAAGCGGGCGTCAGAGGTGCCGCCCGTTGTGGAAAGCTCCGGCGTGATCCCCGTTTCCGCCTGCACGGCCCGGGCCACCATATCCGAGAGCCGCCCCGGCGGCGTGAGGAAGCTTTCGCCCGAAACCTTCACCTCCATGGTGAATTCGACCCCCGTTTCAGCCGCCATCCCTGCCCGCTCCGCCTCAAGCCATTTCGTAAGCGAAGCGGAATCATGGGCATCGTTGAAGCGGATGTTGACGGTGGCGCGGCACTCCGCCGGGATCACGTTCGTTGCCGGATTGCCGGTATCGATCGTTGTCGGGGCCAGGGTGGAGGGCTCGAAATGCGCCGTGCCCTCATCGAGCCCGTGATCGGCAAGCCGGGCGATCAGCCTCGCCATGGCGCTGACCGGGTTCTTCGCGCGCTGGGGATAGGCGGAATGGCCCTGCACGCCGCGGGCGGTGAAATGGGCCGTCATGGAGCCACGCCGGCCGATTTTCATCATGTCGCCCAGTTGCGCGCGGCTCGTGGGCTCGCCGACGATGCAGATATCCATCCGCTCGCCCTCGCGCGCCATCCAGTCCAGAAGCGCCACCGTGCCATCGGTGGCATCGCCCTCCTCATCGCCGGTGATGGCGAGGATAACGGCGCCATCGGGGGACGCTTCCCGCACGAAATCCATGGCGGCGGCGGCAAAGGCCGCCACGCCGGATTTCATGTCGGTCGCGCCACGGCCCCAGAGGGTACCCTCCACGATCTCGCCACCGAAGGGATCGTGGCTCCAGGCGGCCGCATCGCCCACCGGCACCACATCGGTATGGCCGTTGAACCCGAAGCTCTTCGCAGCAGCTTTCGCCCCCCAACGGGCAAAGAGATTGGCCACGCCGCCGCGATCGACCCGCGTGCATTCAAAGCCCGCACCTGCGAGACAGCGCTCCAGCAATTGCAGCGCTCCGCCTTCTTCAGGGGTCACGGAAGGGCAGCGGATCAGTTCGGCCGCGAGGGCAACGGGATCTGTCGGTTTGTTCAAGGAAGCCTCCATGCTCGCTCGCCAAAGCGATAGCGCCCCGCAGCACTGCCTGCAATCCTGCGCATCCCGGTGCTGCGCGAAAAACACAACGCTCGGTGCGAACCGCAAAGCAACCGCGACAAAATTGTTAACATTTCATTAACTTCAGTTAATATGACACTCAACAACGATCGAGGCAGGCCGGACGGAAAGCCGGAAACAAACCGGCTGGCGCAAGGGAGCAGCTCTCTACCTTTCCCTGCGTATCAGCCTGCCTGAAATGGGGCAGAGCAGCATGGTGGCGGCTTTCGAGCTACCGATCAATATGAGTGCGAGCGCACTCCAGATGGCGCAGGAAAGCTTCGGCGCAGGTGTTGCGGCGGTCAATGCCGGCGATCCGGGCGCAATCCTCGCCACCGGCAAGGCCCGTGATTTCACCAATTGCACCGGGGATGTCAATCACCGCCCCAATACCTCCATCGGCACATCCCGCGCAACAACGATCCCGCCTTCCATACGCTGGCCGGCACCCCCGCAAGGGATGCGGCCAGGGATATTGTCGATGGCAGGGCGATACGGCACCGGGGAAGGGCGATCATGGAATATGTGCGCCTGATGCTCGATCGTCACCAGATCCTCTGCGCAAACGGCCTGGCTTCGGAAAGCTTTCCGGGCGAAGCGCTGAATGAAACCGCCGACCTCTTTTCCGGCCTCGATCCGATGGCGGGCGCCGGCTACGGAAAGGTGGCAAGGCGCACGCCGAAATCCCGGGCAGCAGCCCTTCTCCTCAATCATCGCAAAATGGCCTGAAATGATGCTGAACGGCCCATCGGAGATCGCGCAAGGCCCGGCCAGGACAGGCGCAGGCTGGCTGATGTTCAGGGATTTCGCCCATCCACCCGCGATGGGGCCGATCGCGCCGCCGGAAAACAGCCTGCGCGTGAGGGGAAGCCTCGTGCTGGAATTCACGCCGCGCAAGGAACCCACGCCTCTGCTTCACCTCGAAGGCGCAACGCCCGGCCTTGCCGAAACGCTGATCCGGCAGGATGAAGCGGGCGATATTTCGCTCTGCCTCTCCTGCTGCGGCAGGAAAGGCCTCATTCGCCTTTCGCGGATATCCGATGCCATATCTCCCTGCCGCCTTACATGCTCCTGGGACATCCCCCGCGAAAGGGGCTGGCTCACCCTCGAACATCTGCAAGGGGGGCGCCTGAAACAGGTGGAATTCAGACAGCGCATTGCCCCGGATCTATCCGCATTGCCCCGCCTGATGAGAAACGCCTCTTCGATAAAGGACTTGCCTCGTATCGCCCCGCAGGTAAGCTTCATCGGCCTGTCTCGCCGTGTCGAGCCGGTCGGCCTCGTGGCCGGCATCGGCGAAGGAACCCCGATCGAAACACCCCAAGGCCCCCGCCCCATCGAAGAGCTGCGCGCGGGCGATTTCGTGCTTGGCGAGGGCGGGAAGGCCCTGCCCGTTCGCGCCACATTGAAGCGCGAGGTGCCCAATGCGGGGCATTTTGCCCCCCTCAGGCTGCGGGCGCCCTTCCTGGGCCTGCGTCATGCAATTACACTCGCCCCCGAACAACGCATCCTGCTTGCCGGCGACGAGGTCGAGTATCTCTTCGGCCATGAAAGGGTGCTGTGCGAGCTCGGCCATCTGAAAAAGCTGCGCATCACGATGCCCGATACCCGCGGCAAGTGGATGCGGATGTATCAGCTGCTTCTGGATCGCCCGGCCATCCTGAACGCAGCCGGTTGCCGCATAGAAAGCCTTGATATCGGCCGGATCCGCAGGGCCCCCGGGCTTGTTGCCACAAGCATCCTTTCCGGGGTGCCGCCGGATGAGCTTCCCCTGCACGAAAAGCCCTCATGCCCGCTGCTCGCCCCGCATGAAGCCCGGGCTCTTGTTGTGAATGGTTGCAGCATCCGCCATCCGGCGCTATGCCCCACTGCCGTTACGAACAGCCGTTAAGAACAAGTGCCGGGAAACGCCATGCCGAAACAGATATGCGCAATGATCCTTCTGGCATTCGCCCTGGCTGCCCGGCCGGCAATCGCCCAGGAACTTCGGATCGCAACCGTGGAACGCCCTCCCTTTGCGATGAAGGGCGATGGCGGCGAGGTAACGGGCTTCAGCATCGATCTGTGGAAGGCCCTCGCGGCAGACATGGGCATGAACTCGCAAATCGAAATGGCGCCATCCTTCCCCGAAATGCTGCGCCGCGTGGAAAGCGGCGAGGTCGATGGCGCCGTGGCCAATATCTCGATCACGCTGGATCGCGAAAAGCGCATGGATTTCTCGCAGCCGATCTTCGCTTCGGGGCTCCAGATCATGATACCGGAGGCGGGGGGCGGGCCCTCTCCGATCCTTCAGGCGCTGCTTTCACGCGAGATCCTGATTGCACTCCTCCTCGCCCTCGCGCTTCTCTTTGGCGGTGGCATGCTGATGTGGGTGTTTGAGCGCAAGCAGCAGGAATACTTTCGGAAACCTGCGGGCAAGGCGCTCTTCCCGGCCTTCTGGTGGGCGCTCAATCTGGTGGTAAACGGCGGCTTCGAGGAGCGGGTGCCGCAATCCCGCCCGGGGCGCATATTTGCAGTCCTGCTGGTGATTTCCTCGCTATTCATCGTATCCCTTTTCGTGGCCAAGATTACGGCCACGATCACGGTGGATGCGATCCAGAGCAATGTTTCATCGCTGTCGGATCTTTACGGCAAGCGCGTTGCAACGATTTCCGAATCTACCGCCTCCGCCTTCCTGGATACGCGAAACATCCGCTACCGCGGCTATGAATCGCTTGATCCCATGATCGCGGATTTCGAGGCCGGCAGGCTTGACGCGGTGGTTTTCGATGCGCCCATCCTCGCCTATTATGCCAATACCCGCGGGCGCGGGAAGGCCCGCATGGCCGGGGCTGTCTTTCGCCCCGAAAATTACGGCATCGCGCTTCCCCAGGGCAGCCGGCTCGCCGAGCAGATCAATCGCAGCCTGCTGAACCTGCGGGAAAACGGCACCCATGAAGAAATCTACCGGAAATGGTTTGGCTCAACCGGCGAATAGCGCCGATACCGCGCCCACGATTTCACCGGGCCTTCGGCAAGTCCGGTCCGCCCGGGCCAGCTCACCGGCATCGCCATAGCCCCACTCCACACCGATCGCCGGCATCCCGACGCGCTCCGCAGCCCTGAAATCATGGATGCGGTCGCCGATCATCAGGCAATCTTCGGGCTCGGTGCCGATCTGGCGCAACGCATGGGCCAGCAAATCGCCCTTGTCATTTCGTGTGCCGTCTAGCTCGGGGCCGAATTCGGCGGCCATGAAGCGCGCAAGGCCGAAATGCGCGGTGATGCGGCGGGCATATTCATGCGGCTTTGCCGTGGCGAGGCACAGGCGATAACCGGCGAGGGCAAGCGCATCCAGCGCCTCGGGGATGCCATCATAGACACGGTTCTCGAACAGGCCGATCTCGCGGTATCGCTCGCGATAGAGGGCAATGGCACGATCCACATCACCCACCCCGAGCCGGGCGAAGCTTTCCATGAGCGGAGGGCCGATCACCCAGCCGAGATCATCTTCGGGGGGCAATGGATGGCCAATCTTCTCAAGCGCATAGCGGATGGATCTCCCGACCCCGGGAAGGGGATCCGTCAGCGTGCCGTCAAGATCGAGGAAGACCGTTCTCACGCGCTGCCACCGGAGCTTTCATCACCATCGTAAAGCGGGGTCATCTGGGCAACGATCACGGCATTTTCATCCCTGGCCCGCTGCATCAGGGCGCGCTCCTCCTCGGGGATGTCATGCCCCTCGGCCTCGCGCTCCTCAAGCGTGCCGTAGCCTGTGACGTCAAGCGGCGCGAGTCCGGCCTGCTTGAGCACCGCCACCGTTTCGCGCACGGCCTCGGGCTCATCCGCCCCGGAGGCATAGATCACCATCGCCGCCCCGCTCGCCCCCTCTGGCAGGCCATCGCCCTCCTTGCGCCCAAGCTCGACCAGCAGGGTATAAACCTTCTGACGCGCTCTTTTCCCGCCCTCAGTCACGCAGAAGCTCATTGATGGCGGTTTTGGAGCGGGTGCGCTCGTCCACCCGCTTCACGATCACGGCGCAGTAGAGATTGATCCCGTTCTTCGAGGGCATGGAGCCAGCCACGACGACTGAATAGGGCGGCACCTCGCCATACATCACCTCGCCGGTTTCGCGATCCACGATCCTGGTGGATTTGCCGATGAAAACGCCCATGCCCAGCACCGAACCCTCGCGCACGATGCAGCCCTCCACGACCTCGGAACGCGCGCCGATGAAGCAGTTGTCCTCGATTATCGTGGGCCCGGCCTGCATCGGCTCGAGCACCCCACCGATGCCGACGCCGCCGGAAAGATGCACGTTTCTTCCGATCTGCGCACAGGAGCCGACGGTGGCCCAGGTATCCACCATCGTGCCTTCGCCCACATAGGCGCCGAGATTGACGAAACAGGGCATCAGCACAACGCCCGGCGCGATATGGGCCGAGTGGCGCACCACCGCCGTGGGCACGGCACGGAAACCTGATGCGCGGAATTCGTTCTCACCCCAATCCCTGAACTTGCTGTCAACCTTGTCCCACCAGTTGCCGCCCTGGGGGCCGCCCGATTGCAGCTCCATGTCCTTCAGCCGGAAGCCGAGCAGCACCGCCTTCTTGGCCCATTGCTTCACGCGCCACTCGCCGCTTTCCTGCCGCTCGGCCACCCTGAGCCTGCCTCCGTCAAGCGCGTTCAGCGTTTCCTCGACGGCCTCGCGGATCTCACCTCCCGTCTGCGGCGATATTTCATCGCGCTGCTCCCAGGCGGCTTCGATAGCGGCTTCAAGCTGTTTCCTGTCCATGGTTCTGTGATGCTCCTGTCGCGGATTGGTGACTGGCCTTGATCTGCGAAACCCTATAGACGCATGAAGCCAGTGGCGCAATGCGACCAAACGAGAGGGACAAGATGAACAAGGACAACCGCCGCCATCCCTTCCGCCATGCCGTGGACGACGCACAAGTGGTGAAGGAAATCCCCGACACCCCGCAGACCCGCTCGCCCGCCTACAAGCTGGCCTTCATGGATACCGATTTCCTCTGCCGCGAGGAGCTGCGCCCGGTGCGCCTCCAGCTCGAGCTTCTGAAGCCCGACATGCTGATGAACGAGCAGGAGATCATCTCGACGGTGGTGCTTTTCGGCGGCGCGCGCATCCCGGAGCCCTCGAAGAAGAACGAGGCGCGGACGCAAACCCTCGCCGAACTTTCGAAATATTACGATGAAGCGCGGGAATTTGCCCGTCTCGTTACGCTCGAGAGCATCGAGAAGAGCGGGGGGCGGGAAAACGTCATCATGTCGGGCGGCGGGCCGGGGGTGATGGAGGCCGCCAATCGCGGCGCGGCGGATGCCGGCGGGCGCTCGATCGGGCTCAATATCGTGCTGCCGCACGAACAGGCGCCCAACCCCTATGTCACGCCCGAGCTTTGCTTCAATTTCCACTATTTCGCCATCCGCAAGATGCATTTCCTGATGCGTGCCAAGGCGATCGTGGTCTTCCCCGGCGGTTTCGGCACGATGGACGAGCTTTTCGAAAGCCTCACCCTGATCCAGACGCAGCGCATGGAGCCTGTGCCCTTCCTGCTGTTTGGCGAGGCGTTCTGGCGCCGGATGATCAACTGGGAAGCCCTTGCCGATGCCGGCACCATTTCGCCCGAGGATCTGGAACTTTTCCGTTTCGTTGAAACGGCCGAAGAGGCCCTGCGCCATCTGCACGACAACCAGCAGCAATGACGCCATCGCCATGCGCTCGCCGGATAGGAAAGCGCGGCGTGATCCCTGCGTTCACGCGCTCGTGATAGCAAGCATGTTGCCGGAGATGGGCCCGAATGCGAGGCTCGCCACATGAAAAGCCCTGTTCTGATCCCGCTTGCCGCCCTGCTCCTTGCTGCCTGCCAGGGCAATCAGGGGGTTTCGCGCTTCGCCGGGGCCGAGCGTGTGTGGGAATTGCATGAAATGGCCGGCCAGCCTTTCACCGCCCGCGCCACGATCGGCTTTCCCGAGGCTGGAAAGATCGCCGGCGAAGCCCCGTGCAACAGCTATTCAGGCCGCCAGAAAGCGCCCTATCCATGGTTCGAGGCGGCCGAAATCGTCACCACGAAAAGGGCCTGCCCGCAATTGGCAGAAGAGCACCGTTTCTTTGCGATGTTGCGGCGCATGCGGCTGGCCGAGGTATCGGGGGATGTGCTCGTGCTTTCAGATGAATCGGGCACCGATCAGATGGTTTTCTCCGCCGCGCCCCGCTGAAGGCGCGCTAGGGTATCGATGAGCCTCTGGCGGGCGCCCGGCAAGGGGCGATCGCCGAGCGAGGGCGCAAGATGATGGGCAAGGAAATGGCCCGTGATCGCAAGGCCCTCCAGAAGGCCGCCATCTGGCGCACCCGTTTCTCCGACGCCCTCGCGCAGGCAAGGGGGCAGCGGCAGCAGGCGGCTTGCCCATTCACCCGCACCCTCCCGCGTGACGGCCCGGCCCGTCTTCGGTGAAACATAGGCCAGCCCCTCGCACCGCCCGGTAACGGCGCAGCTCGAAAGATCGAGGCCGAAGCCGAGCTCGGCGAGCAGCAGCATCTCCCAGTGCAGATAGGCAAGAGGCCAGCCCGGATCCTGCTGCGCAAGGCTCCCGAGGAGAGATGATGTGGCTTCGTGGAGGGCAGGATGAGGCTCGCGCTCGGGCAGGGCGAAAGCCAGCAGGGCGCAGATCGCATTGAGGGCCGAAAGGGCGGGCGGATCGGCAAGCATGAGCGCCGCATTGCCCCCGAGCGGCTCAACCGTGAAACTCCCCAGATGATCCTCGAGGCGGGCGCGCCAGGTGATATCGAGCTTCGCGCCGGGCTGCAGCACCGGCCCCATCCGCCGCCCCGCGCCACCGCGCACCACCCCCGCGTGGCGCCCGTGCCCGGCAGTGAAAACCTCGATGATCGCCGAGGTTTCCCCATGCTTGCGCCGCACCAGCAATATCCCCTGATCCCGCCATTCCATGGCCCGAGCCTAGGCGCTGAAACCCGCCTCATCAAGGAGATGCCGCCCGGCCCTGTCCTCGATCTCGATCACCCAGAGATCGGGATCGAAACCGGCCTGACGGGAAAGAGCCTCATCCACCTCCCGCTCCTCGCCTTCTGCAAGCACCACCCATGCCCGCTCGCCGCTCATCAGATCGAAACTGCGCTGAAAGGCGCGGGCGCGGCCATCAAGCGTGCTGACCTTCACCAGCACCGCCCCGGCCGTGGGATCGCCCTTGCGGGTGATATAGGCAGGGATATTCTCCTGCTGCAGGCGCATCAGATAGGCCCCCACCCAGAAATCCGTGGTGAGGCGCGCGCTCATGCGTTGCCGTCACGAAAATCGAGGCCCATCTCGCCGTAGCGCTCGGCCTCTTCCTGCCAGTTCGGGCGCACCTTCACCTGCAGGAAGAGATGCACGCGCCGCCCAAGCATTTCCTCGAGTTCCTCGCGCGCGGCCTTGCCGATGGCCTTGATGGTTTCGCCCCTATGGCCAAGTACGATCCCCTTGTGTCCGTCGCGCATCACGTAGATCACCTGCTCGATCTTCACCGAGTCATCCTTGCGCTCCTCCCAATTCTCGGTTTCCACCGTCAACTGATAGGGAAGCTCCTGATGCAGGCGCAACGTCAGCTTTTCGCGCGTGATCTCGGCGGCGATCATGCGCATCGGCAGATCGGCGATCTGATCCTCCGGGTAAAGCCAGGGGCCTTCCGGCATCTTCTCCGCCAGCCATTTGCGCAGATCCTCCACCCCATGCCCCTTCTCGGCCGAGATCATGAAGGTCTGCTCAAAGGGGTAGAGCTCGTTCATCGCCGCCGCGAGCTCGAGAAGCTGTTCGGATGGCACGCGGTCGATCTTGTTGATCACCAACGCCACCGGGCGATCGGGCGCACGCTCCTTCAGCCCCTCCACGATCGTCTTAACCCCCTCCGTGATCCCGCGATGCGCCTCGATCATCAGCACGATCACATCCGCATCCGCCGCCCCGCTCCAGGCTGCTGCCACCATGGCGCGATCCAGCCGGCGGCGGGGGCGGAAGAGCCCCGGCGTATCGACAAGAACAATCTGGCTGTTGCCCTCGATCGCCACGCCGCGGATGCGGGTGCGCGTTGTCTGAACCTTGTGGGTGACGATCGAGATCTTGGAGCCGACCATGCGGTTCGTCAGGGTCGACTTGCCGGCATTGGGCTCGCCGATCAGGGCGACGAAACCGGCGCGGCTCTCTTTCTCGTCAGTTTCGGCTGTCATTCTTCTCTTCCTTCCATTCGCGCCAGAAGAGCCCGGGCCGCGGCCTGCTCTCCCTGGCGCTTCGAAGCGGCGGTGGCGCGCGCGCTTTCACCGCTCTCAAGGCGCGCTTCGATGGTGAACCGGGGGGCGTGATCGGGGCCTTCACGGGCGATTTCCACATAGCGCGGCGGCTGCTGGCCGCGCGCCTGGGCCCATTCCTGGAGCGCCGTCTTGGGATCGCGGGCATCGGATTTGACATTGGCGATGCGATCGCCCCAGAGGCGCAGCACCATGTCGCGCGCCGCATCAAATCCGCCATCGCGATAGACGGCGGCGATCACGGCCTCCATCGCATCGGCAAGAAGCGCCTCCTTGCGCCGCCCGCCCGAGAGCATCTCCGAACGCCCGAGCTTCAGCACATCCCCGATCCCGATCTCGCGCGCCACATCGGCGCAGGCCTCCCGACGCACCAGCGCATTGAAACGCGGCGCCAGCCGGCCCTCGGTGGCCGCGGGATCGGCCGCAAGAAGCGCATCGGCCATCACCAGGCCGAGCACCCTGTCGCCCAGGAATTCGAGACGCTGATTATCCGCCCTTGTGGGAGAGGAAAGTGATGGATGCGTGAGCGCCTGCACCAGAAGCTCGGGCTTGTTGAACTGATGCCCGATCCTGCGTGAAAATGCCTTCAGATCCGATGAGAGCTTCACTCGATTGCCTTCAGGAAACGATCCGAGCGCCATGTCCAGAAATAGAAGAGCGAGCGCCCGGCGGAGGAAAACATGATGCGATCGGCGCGGCCGATGATATTTTCGGCCGGCACGAAGCCGACACCGCCCGCCTGACGGGGGACGCGGCTGTCCTGAGAATTGTCGCGGTTGTCACCCATGAAGAAGTAATGGCCCTCGGGCACGGTGAAAACGGGCGTGTTGTCGGCCGCCGTCGTGCCGATGTTGAGGATGTCATGCGTGCGGCCGTTGGGCAGGGTTTCGCGGTAGCGCTCCTTCTTGCAGATGCCGCCGATGCCGGGATTGTTCATGCAGCGCGGAAAGCGGCCCTGCGCCCCCTGGCGCTCGTATGTCTCTTCGAAGATGCCCGCGGGCTCCAGCTTCACCGGCTTGCCGTTGATGTGCAGCACCCCATCCTTCATCTGCACCTTGTCGCCCGGCAGGCCGATCAGGCGCTTGATGTAATCGGTGCCGTTCACGGGGTGGCGGAACACCACGACATCGCCGCGCTCGGGCTCGCCGGCGAAGATGCGGCCAGAGAAGGGGCAGGCCGAGAAGGGGCAGGAATAGCGCGAATAGCCATAGGCCATCTTGTTCACGAAGAGGAAATCGCCGATCAGCAGCGTATCCTTCATGCTGCCCGATGGAATCCAGAAGGGCTGGAAGAAGAGGGTGCGGAAGATGCCTGCGATCACCAGCGCCCAGAAGATCGTCTTCACGGTCTCCATGAGGCCGTCGCCCTTCTTCTTTTCTGCCGTTTCCATGAGATTTCCCGCTCGCTGTTCTGGATTCACGGTTACATGAAGGCCGCATGGGCGCGTGTCAAGCGGATCACGGGCGTCGTGAACGCCCCCCGGCACCATCCAGCGGGCAGGCCTCGATCACCACGAAAGCCTGCGCCCAGGGGTGATCATCCGTGAGACTCACGTGAATCACCGCCTCATGGCCGGGCGGCGTGAGCGCGGCAAGGCGCTCGGCCGCCCAGCCGGTGACCTCCATCACCGGCTGGCCGGATTCGAGATTGATCACCGCCATGTCGCGCCAGCTGATGCCCATGCGAAGCCCCGTGCCCAGCGCCTTGGAGCAGGCCTCCTTCGCCGCCCAGCGCTTGGCATAGGTGCCCGCCTCGTCCTTGCGCCGCCCGGCCTTTCTCTGCTCGGCTTCGGTGAAAACGCGGTTTCGGAAGCGATCGCCGTGGCGCGCCAGCACACCCTCGACGCGCTCGATATTCGCAAGATCCGTGCCGATGCCGATGATCATGCCGGGCTTTTCCTATCCTTCGCGGGCCGCATCCATGAGAGCGCGCATGTGCCCGATGGCCTCGGCAAGCCCCACGAAGATCGCCTCGCCGATCAGGAAATGGCCGATGTTGAGCTCACGAACCTCGGGGAAGGCGGCAATCTGCTGCACCGTATCATAGGTGATGCCGTGGCCGGCGTGCACCTCCAGCCCGAGCCCGTGGCCATAAGCGGCCATCTCGCGCAGGCGTCCGAGCTCCTCTTCAGCATCCTGCACCCGCCCTTCCAGGAAAGCATCGCAATAGGCGCCGGTATGGAGTTCGATCACCGCCGCGCCGATCTTGTGCGCGGCATCTATCTGGGCGCGATCGGCGGCAACGAAGATCGAAACGCGGCAGCCCGCATCTCTCAGGGGCGCAATGAATCCGGCGAGGCGGTTTTCATCGCGCTTCACGTCCAGCCCGCCCTCGGTCGTCAGCTCCTGACGGCGCTCCGGCACGATGCAGACAGCATGCGGGCGGTGCCTGAGCGCAATCGCCTGCATCTCCTCTGTGGGCGCCATTTCGAAATTGAGCGGCACTTCGAGCACCTCCACAAGGCGCTCGATATCGCGATCCGAAATATGCCGGCGATCCTCTCGCAGATGGGCGGTGATACCGTCCGCGCCGGCTTCCTCCGCGAGTTTCGCGGCGCGCACGGGATCGGGGTAGCTTGAGCCGCGCGCGTTACGCACCGTGGCCACATGATCGATATTGACCCCGAGCCGCAGCCCTTTTGCACCCTCTCCGCCCATCTTCCGCTCCATCCGGTTTCCTACGTGATCCGAGCTGATCGCCTTCGCCGGGAGGTTACTCCACAGGTGGCAGACCGTCAGCCCTTTTCGCAGCCTTCCCGGCACTTTTCTGCGCCGCCTTCTCCGCCTTCTTCATGCGCAGTTCCAGGAGCTTGGCCCTGATCCTTCCCTTGCGGCGGTTCTGGTAGGCGGTGATGACAGGAAGGCTCAGATAATAGAAGGCGAGCGAAGTGAGCCCCCCCGGAATCAGCCCGCCCACGAAATAGGGCACCATCACCTCGTGATAGAAATTGGCCAGATGCTGCCAGTTCGCTTCATCGCTCGTGAAGATGGCGTAGAAATTGTATTTCAGATCGCGTGCCGCGCCGGCGAATGCCTCCCAAAGCCCGGCATCGGCCCCATAGGCGCTTCCCCGCCCGAGCATCCATTGCCCGAGTTTCAGATTGACCGCGGCAATGATCGGAAATGTGAGCGGATTGCCCACGAAAGTGGCCAGAAGCGCCGCCACGATATTGCCGCGGATGAGCTTTGCCATCACGGCCGCAATCACGAAATGCAGGCCGAAGAACGGGGTGAAGCTGGCAAACACGCCGCAGAATATGCCCCGCGCGATCCGATGGGGTGAATCGGGCAGACGATTGACCCGATGGTGCATGTATTTCAGCGCACGCCCCCAGCCGCCGCGGGGCCAGATGCTCTCCACCACGGTTTTCCAGAGGGGGCGTTTATCCCGGCGCTTGAATACCAATTTCTTTCCTTCGGATGTGCCGGCCGGCGCGGCAGGTCCACCCGGCTGTCAGGGTTTGCGGCCCGGATCGCGAAACCGCTCGATCTCCGCCACGGCGCTTTCGGCCTCAAGCGCTGTCATCACCGTATGGAGATGCTCGGCATCCCGCAGTTCGACATCAATCAGAATGCGGTAAAAATCCGGTTTCCGGTCCACGAATTTCATATCCGCAATATTGGCCTTCTGCTCGCCGATCAAGGTGCAAATACGCCCCAGCACCCCGGAATCATTGCTGATGGTGATATTGAGCGTCACCGTATAAACCGCAGGGTGTTTGCCGGAATGCCATTGCAGATCCACCCAGCGCTCCGGCTGTTCCTCAAATTCCGAAAGCACCGGGCAATCGATCGCATGCACGATCACCCCCCGGCCGCGGTAGCTGATCCCCACGATCCGCTCGCCCGGCACCGGCTGGCAGCATTTCGCGCGCGCGAAGGCCTGCCCGGGCGAAAGCCCGGCGATGGCGCGGGCTTCCTCGATTTCATCGCCGCTGGTATCGGCAAGCTCGGGATAGAGCGCTTCCACCACCTCGCGCGCCGTGATCTCGGCGCTGCCGATCCGCGCCAGCAGATCCTCGGCATCTTCATAGCCCATGTGGCGCGCCGCGGTTTCGAGCGCCTTGTCGGTTGCCTTCTTGCCCATCTGCTCGAAAGCCACGCGCGCCAGTTCGCGCCCGAGCCGCACGAAGCGTTCCCGATCCTCGGCGCGCAGCGATTTGCGGATCGCGCTCTTGGCCTTGCCCGTCACCACGATATCGAGCCAGGCCGCCTGCGGGCGCTGCCCCTCGGCTGTGACAATCTCGACGGACTGCCCATTTTTCAGGCGCGTCCACAAGGGCACGCGCACGCCATCCACCTTGGCGCCCACGCAGCTGTCGCCGATGCGGGTGTGGATGGCATAGGCGAAATCGAGCGGGGTGGCGCCGCGCGGCAGCTTCACCACATCGCCCTTGGGCGTGAAGCAGAAGACCTGATCGGTATACATCTCGAGCTTCACATGCTCGAGGAATTCATCCGTATCCTCGGCAGTATCGAAATGCTCGGTGAGACTTTCGAGCCATTTCGCGGGATCCACCGCAAAGGGATTCTCCGCCCGCACCCCATCGCGGTAGGACCAGTGCGCCGCCACGCCCGCTTCCGCCACCTCATGCATCTCGCGGGTGCGGATCTGGATTTCGACGCGCTTGCCGTCGCGCCCCGAAACGGTCGTGTGGATCGAGCGGTAGCCGTTGGATTTGGGCTGGCTGATGTAATCCTTGAAACGCCCCGGAACCGCCCGCCAGCGGCGATGCACCGCCCCGAGCACGCGGTAGCAATCCGCCTCGCTTTCGGTAATCACCCGAAAGCCGTAGATATCGGAAAGGCGGGAAAAGCCCTGGCCCTTTTCCTCCATCTTGCGCCAGATGGAATAGGGCTTCTTCGCACGACCGAACACATCCGCCTCGATCCCCTCCTTCTCGAGCACCTTGCGGATATCGTTGGTGATCTTGTGGATCACATCGCCGGTTTCGCGCTGAAGAGTGATGAAGCGGCGGATGATCGAGCTGCGCGCCTCCGGGTTGAGCACCCGGAAGGCCAGATCCTCAAGCTCGTCGCGCATCCACTGCATGCCCATGCGCCCGGCGAGCGGGGCATAGATATCCATGGTTTCACGCGCCTTCTGCACCTGCTTCTCGGGGCGCATGAACTTGATCGTGCGCATGTTGTGCAGGCGGTCGGCGAGCTTCACGAGGATCACCCGGAGATCCTTGCTCATCGCCATGAAGAGCTTGCGGAAATTTTCCGCCTGCCTGGAGCCGGTGGAGGAAAGCTGGAGATTGGTGAGCTTCGTCACCCCGTCCACGAGCCCGGCGATCTCCTCGCCGAAGCGATCGGCGATCTCCTCGTAGGTGGCGCGGGTATCCTCGATGGTATCGTGCAGAAGGGCGGTGACGATCGTTGCATCGTCAAGCCGCTGCTCCGTCAGGATCGCGGCCACCGCCACCGGGTGCTGGAAATATTCCTCGCCCGAATGGCGGGTCTGGCCCTTGTGCATCTCGCGGCCGTATTCATAGGCATCGCGGATGAGCTTTTCATTGGTTTTCGGATTGTAGTTGCGGACCAGAGAGATCAGCCCATCGACATCAATCATCCGCCCGCCATCCAGATCTGCATCCGCGACGCGCCGGCTCAGGGCTGGCCCTGGGCCTCCATCAGCGCCCGCAGCAGCTTTTCTTCCGACATGTCGTCATCTTCCGGCTTGTCGGCCTCGGCCCCCATCAGAAGCGCCATCGCATCCTCTTCGGGCTCGTCCACCTCGATCTGCGTCTGCAGGCTTTCGATCATGCGCTCGCGCAATTCGTCCACCGGCTGGGTTTCCTCCGCGATCTCGCGCAGAGCCACGACGGGATTCTTGTCATTCTCGCGCTCCACGGTGATGGGCGCGCCAAGCGCGATCTCGCGGGCGCGATGCGCGGCCAGCAGAACCAGCTCGAACCGGTTCGGGACCTTGTCAACGCAATCTTCAACCGTCACGCGTGCCATGGGCGACTCCATTCATCGAAGGATCATCAGAAGCAGCCTATTTAAGCCGATCCGCCCGGCTTGACAAGCCCATTCGCACCCATATCCGAAGCCGGAAGCGGCCGCACGTCTGCCCGTTCCGCCACCGGCAGATCGGCCAGCATCTCGCGCACGCTCTTTCCGATCAGCGGATGGCGCCATTCGGGGGCGATCTCAGCCATCGGCACCAGCACGAAGGCGCGCTCCTGCATGCGAGGATGCGGCAGGATCAGACGATCAGGCGTTTCCCTTTTCTGCGCCTCGGGTGAAAGCCCGCGCCAGCGGTCATGCGTGGCGGCGTCGGGACGCACCAGATCACCCACAGCGATCAGATCGAGATCGATTGCCCTGGCCTCCCAGCGCCTCTTGCGCTTTCTTCCAAGCCTTTCTTCGATCATATTCAGGCGCGGCAATATGTCATCCGCAGCCAGCGGTGTTGCGATCATCGCAACCGCATTCACATAATCCGGCCCGCTCCCCGCTGGAAATGCCGGCGTGTGGTAGAATCGGCTAACGGTTTGCACGGAAATACTTTCTTTCGGCAGGAGCGAAAGCGCCGCGCGCAGCATATCCGCCGGCCGCCCGGCTGCGCCGGCAACATTCGAGCCGAGCGCGATGATTGCATTTGTTACATCTTTGTGACGCACCAAGGGTTGCAGCCTTTTGAAATATTCGTAATTCTAGCGCACAGTGTTTTGCCGCAATTTATTATCTATTCCTCACCCACACTCACGGCAACAGGCGGCAAAACAAGTATCGGAAGGAAAATTTCATGTTCTACAGAGACGAGCGGCTCGCGCTGTTCATCGACGGGTCGAACCTGTATGCCGCCGCAAAGGCGCTTGGTTTCGATATCGACTACAAGCTCCTGCGCCAGGAATTCATCCGTCGGGGCAAGCTGCTGCGGGCCTTCTACTACACCGCCCTCCTCGAGAATGACGATTACTCCCCCATCCGCCCGCTGGTGGACTGGCTGCATTACAACGGCTTCTCCATGGTCACCAAGACGGCCAAGGAATACACCGATTCGATGGGGCGGCGGAAAGTGAAGGGCAACATGGATATCGAGCTTTGCATCGATGCCATGGAGCTTGCGCCGCATGTCGATCACATCGTGCTGTTTTCGGGCGATGGCGATTTTCGCCCGCTGGTGGAGGCGCTTCAGCGCAAGGGCGTTCGGGTTTCGGTGGTTTCCACCATCCGCTCCCAGCCGCCGATGATCGCCGACGAACTGCGCCGCCAGGCCGATAATTTCATCGATCTCGCGGATCTGAAGGAAGTGATCGGCCGCCCCCCGCGCGAGCCCGCCCGCCCGGCGGAAGAATATCAGGTGGCCGAGGAAGAGTAAGCCTTCCCGGAGAAACACCAGCCCCGGCCAGGCGCCGGGGCTGGACCTGGCCCTGCCCGCTCCCTAAAACGGGAAACAAACCGAACGGCAGGATTCATGATGCGCGAAAAGCCACCTCTCACCCTTTATCTCGCGGCCCCGCGCGGCTTCTGCGCCGGCGTCGTGCGCGCGATCCGTATCGTCGAGGAGGCGCTCGAGAAATGGGGCGCGCCCGTCTATGTGCGCCACGAGATCGTGCACAACAGATATGTGGTTGACGGGCTGCGGGCCAAGGGGGCGGTCTTTGTCGAAGAGCTTGACGAATGCCCTGATGATCGCCCGGTGATCTTCTCGGCCCATGGCGTGCCGAAATCCGTGCCCGAGGCGGCCCGGGCGCGGCGGATGCTCTATGTGGATGCCACCTGTCCGCTGGTTTCCAAGGTGCATATCGAGGCCGAAAGGCACTATCGGAACGGCCTCCAGATGATCATGATCGGCCATGCCGGCCATCCCGAAACCGAAGGCACGATGGGCCAGCTGCCGCCGGGCGAGGTGCTGCTCGTGGAACGGCCCGAGGATGTGGAAAGCCTCAAGGTGCGCGATCCCGAACGCCTTGCCTACATCACCCAGACGACCCTTTCGATCGACGACACGGCCGAAATCGTTGCCGCGCTCAGGGCCCGTTTCCCCGCCATCATCGGCCCGCACAAGGAAGATATCTGCTACGCCACCACCAACCGTCAGCAGGCGGTGAAGGAGATCGCGCCGAAGGTCGATGCGCTGCTGGTGATCGGCGCACCGAATTCCTCCAATTCAAGGCGCCTCGTGGAGGTGGGGAAAGCCGCCGGCTGCCCCTATTCCCAGCTTGTCCAGCGGGCGGGAGATATCGACTGGCGGGCGCTTGCAGGGGCGCGCGCCGTAGGGCTCACGGCGGGCGCCTCCGCCCCTGAAGAGCTCGTGAACGAAGTGATTGACGCTTTCCGCGACCGCCATGATCTGACGGTGGAACAGGTGGAAACCGCGCGCGAGAATGTGGAATTCAAGGTGCCGCGCATCCTGCGCGAGCCGGCGGCATGAAGCCGGGCGGCGCCGAAAGGCTCCTGCGGCGCGGGCCGACCACGCGGCTTGCCCTCTGCGCGCACGAAGCCCGAGCCGATGGCCTGCGACCACCTCACCGCGCCTTCACTGCCCTCTATCCCGAAAGCGGAAAACATGCCTGAAATCCTTGCCTATACCGACGGTGCCTGCTCGGGAAATCCCGGCCCGGGCGGCTGGGGGGTGCTTCTTGTGGCGCGCGATGGCGATCGCGTGCTGAAGGAGCGGGCGCTCTCGGGCGGCGCAGCCGATACCACCAACAACCGCATGGAGCTTCTGGCCGCGATCCACGCCCTCGAGGCGCTCGATCGCCCCTCGCGCATCACCATCGTGACCGACAGCGCCTATGTGAAGAACGGCATCACGAGCTGGCTTCACGGCTGGAAGAAGAACGGCTGGCGCACCGCCGCGAAGAAGCCTGTCAAGAACGAGGATCTGTGGCGCCGCCTGGATGAAGCGGCCGCCCGCCATGACGTGCGCTGGGAATGGGTGAAGGGCCACGCGGGCCACCCCGAAAACGAGCGCGCCGACGAACTGGCCCGCGAGGGCATGGCGCCGTTCAAACCGGCGCAGATGCCGTAAGCGGTCAGTCTTGCGCTTCCAGCCCCTCGGGCTGGCCCACCACCACGAAATGCAGCTTCTCGGGGCGATAAAGGCGCTTGATCACGCGGCGGATGTCCTCCTGCGTTACGGCCTCGATCTTTGCATTGCGGGTGTTGATGTATTCCGGCGGCATGCCGTTCATCTGCATGCCCACTAGGATATTGGCGATCGGCCCGTTGCCGTCGAAGCGAAGCGGATAGGCGCCTGTCATGTATTTCCTGGCGCGCTCCAGCTCCTCGTCCGTGACCCCTTCGCGCTGGAGGCGCTCCCATTCACCGCGGATCACCTCGATCGCCTTCGCCATCCTGTCATTCGCGCTTGCGACCTGCCCCATGAGGGCATCGGCATGGTCGCGATCCAGGAGATAGGTATAGACCCCATAGGTCAGCCCGCGCTTTTCGCGCAGTTCCCGCATCAGGCGCGATTGCAGGCCGCTGCCGCCGACGATCTCGTTCAGCACATAGGCGGCGAAGAAATCGGGATCATCCATCCCGATCCCGGGCTCTCCGAAAACAGCCACCGATTGCGGCGTCGGGAAAGGCACCAGCGTCTGGCCGCCGTCGAGCAGCCAGGGCGCATCCGGCGGCATCGGGGCGCCCTTTGCCGGCAGATCGGCGAGAAGATCATCGATGAGTTCGCGCAGCTCTTCGGGCGTGATATCCCCGACAGCCGCGATATAGACCCGATCACGCGCGATCACCCGATCCTTCGCTTCGCGCATGTCGTCCGGGGTGAGGGGCGAAACACTCTCGATCGTGCCGTTGATCGAGCTTCCATAGGGATGATCGCCATAGGCGAGCCGGCTGAACGTCTGATAGGCGATCTTGTCGGGGTCCTTCTGATCGGAGCGAATTATGGAGAGCACCTGCCCCTTCACCCGCTCCACGGCATCCGCATCAAAGCGCGGCTCGTTCAGGGCCAGGCGCAAAAGCGCCGCGGCCTCTGCCCGGTTTTCGGTGAGCATCCTGGCGGAAACCGAAAGCGCATCAGGCCCCACATCGAAATGCAGCTCGGCCGCGAGCGAATCGCGGGCCTCGGCGAAGGCGCGGGCATCGAGATCGCCGGCGCCCTCCTCGAGCGTCGCCGTCATCAGATTGATCGCGCCGCGCTTGCCGGGCGCATCGAGGCTCGCGCCGCCGCGAAAGCGGATCTCGAGCGCGGTGAAGGGTATGGAATGCTCTTCCACCAGCCAGGCGGAGAAGCCGCCGGGCGTGGTGATGCGCTGGATGTCGATCTCGGCCCTGAGCGGCAGGGCGAGGGAAAGCAGCAGGGCAAGGCTAGCGAGTATGCGGCTCATTGGCTGGGCTCCTCTTGCGCGGCGGCGTTTTCCCCTGCGGGCTCCGGCTGCATGAGCCAGCCGGTAACCGAGCGGCGGCGATCCAGCACCTCGCGCGCCACGGCCATGATTTCCTCTTCGGTGACTGCCTGCAGGATACCGGGCCAGGCCTGCACATCCTCGACGGCAAGCCCCGAGGTGAGCGCCTGCCCGTAGCGCTGGGCGGTGGATTGCACATTGTCACGCTCATAGATCAGCGCCGCCTTCATCTGCATCTTGACGCGCCGAAGCTCGCCCTCGTCCACGCCCTCCTCGAGGAAACCGGCCAGCGCCTGATCAAGCGCCGCCTCCGCTTCTTCAAGGGTGATCCCGGCCTTGGGAACAACCGTCAGATTGAAGCTCGTGTCATCGAGCGAGGTGCCATCATAGAAGCTCGCCGTATAGATCGCGATCGGCTGCTCGAACTGAAGCCTGCGCGCGAGATAGGACGTCGTCGGATTGCCGCCGAGAACCTCCGCCAGCAGGGTGAGCGCCGCGGCCTTGCGCTGCGCGCCAGGATCGCGCTCGGGCGCGAGATAGCTGCGGGTCACATAGGGCTGTGCCACGCGGGGATCGCGATAGGTGAGCCTGCGCGCGGCGGTCTGCGGCGGCTCCTGGGGGCGCATTCTGGGGCCGAGGCCCGGCGTGGGCGCGAGCGGGCCGTAATGGCGTTTCGCCATTTCCAGCACTTCAGCGGGATCCGCATCACCCGAAACGATCAGGATCGCATTGTTGGGCGCGTAATAGCGGCGGTAGAATTCGAGCGCGTCAGCGCGCGTCAGCTTCTCGACCTCGTGCTTCCAGCCGATCACGGGGCGCCCGTATGGGTGATTGAGATACTGCGCCGCGCCGCGCTGCTCGCTGAATAGCGCCCCCGGATTGTTTTCCACCCGCATGTTGCGCTCTTCGAGCACAACGTCGCGCTCGGTGGCGATATCCTCTTCGGTGAGCCTCAGATTGCGCATCCTGTCGGCCTCCATGCGCATCATCAACTCCAGCCGATCGGCGGCAACGCGCTGGAAATAGGCCGTCTGATCGCGGGAGGTGAAGGCATTGTCGGTGCCGCCGTTTTCCGCCACGGTGGCGGAAAGCTCGCCGGCCTCCATATTCTCTGTTGCCTTGAAAAGGAGATGCTCCAGAAAATGGGCCACGCCGGAAACGCCCGGACTTTCATCCGCCGAGCCCGCGCGATACCACACCATATGCACCACGACAGGCGCACGGTGATCCTCGATCACCACGATATCCATGCCGTTATCGAGCCGGAATGTGCTCACGTTGTCCTGCGCGCCCTGCTCAGCCCGCGAAAACCCGGCAAGCGCTACCGTGAGGGCAAGAGCAGCCCCGAACAAGAAGGTCTTTCGCATCAATATCCCCTGCTGCTGCAACCCTGCGCAGGTTAAGCCAATATCCGCCGCCCGCAACCGCCATATACGCGATTGTGAGCCGCCAGAACCTTACAATTCGGTATGGTTCCGCCGCTCAGGGCAGTGTTGCCGGATCGGGAGGCACCGAGGGGGTGTAAACACCCAGGCGGCGGAAGCGCTGAAGCTCGCGATACTGATCGAGCGATTGCGCCTCATAGGCGCGGTAGTAGCGGTTCACGTTGAACCACCGCTCGAGGATACGCCCCTTGTGGCGCCGCCGCCATTCGAGATCCTCGGCAGCGAGGATCTGGCGGATATCGGGCTGGAGGCCGAAGCGGGTTGCCCGGGCCATGAGCGCTTTGTCGGCCGCGGTGCCGGCGCCGGGCCTGCCGCCGAGCACGGCCACGGCATCCGCGCGCGGCGTGGGATCGGCCAGATTGGGCGCGCCGGGCCTGGGCGGCGGCAGGGTATTGTAATCCGGCGGATCCTGCAGAGGCTTGTTCGGCAGGATCGCGAATTCATCCGGCCCCTGGCGGTTGGCCGTGATGTTCATCAGCCGGGGCTCCTTCTGCCCGCAGGCGGCAAGAGAAAGCACCGCGATCATCAATATTGCCGTCATGCCCCGCATGGCCGTCCCCGCTCCATAGCAATTCTTTCCGCTGTTTAGCGCATGTTTGGCGGCGCGTCACGGGGTGTTCTTGGGGGTTTCCTGCTCCGGGGCGAAAAGGATGAGCCCGATAGCGCCGGCGAAAACCGTGATATCGGCAACATTGAAGGAATAGGGATTTTCGAACCCGCAGCATGACATGTTGATGAAATCGGCCACCGCGCCGTAAAGCAGGCGATCCATCACATTTCCGAGCGCGCCCCCGATCAGGAGCCCGCCGCTGATCTGCGCCATGGTTCCGGGGCGGCTCCCGCGCAGCCAGATGATGATGCCGGCCACGATGGCGAGCGCCACAAGGATCAGGATCCAAGGCGAAACGGCGTCCCCGCCAAGGCCGAAATTGATCCCCCGGTTCCATGCCATGCGGAAATTGAGCAAGGGGGGAAACACATCGATACTTCCCCGGCTGGTCAGCCCGAGCCAATGCACCACAAGGTATTTCGAAATCTGATCGAGCAGAAATACGGCAATCGCGGCCCGGACGGTGATCTTCATGGCCGCTCCTAGTGCCGGAAATGGCGCATGCCGGTGAACACCATGGCCAGCCCGGCTTCATCGGCCGCCCGGATCACCTCGTCATCCCGGATCGAGCCGCCGGGCTGGATCACGGCCGTGGCGCCGGCCTCGGCCGCCGTGAGCAGGCCGTCGGGGAAGGGGAAGAAGGCGTCCGATGCCACGACCGAGCCTTTCGTGGGCTCCTCGTCAAGGCCGAGCGCCTCGGCCATGTCGCGCGCCTTCTGCGCTGCGATGCGGGTGGAATCGACACGGCTCATCTGCCCCGCGCCAACCCCCACCGTGGCCCCATCCTTGACATAGACGATGGCGTTGGATTTCACATGCTTGGCGATCTTCCAGGCAAACAGGAGATCGGCAAGCTCGGCCGCCGTAGGCGCGCGTTTGGTGACGACTTTCAGATCATCGGGCGAGATCACGCCATTGTCGCGATCCTGCACAAGGTAGCCGCCGGCCACCTTGCGCCAGGTTTCGCCCGGCTCGCGCGGATCGGGCAGGCCGCCGGTGGTGAGAAGGCGCAGGTTCTTCTTCGCGGCGAAGATCTCCTTCGCCTCGTCCGTCACCTCGGGCGCGATCACCACCTCGGTAAAGATCTTCGTGATCTCGCGCGCGGTTTCGCCGTCAAGCAGCTGATTGAGCGCGATGATGCCGCCGAAGGGCGACACCTGATCCGTGGCGAAAGCCTTGCGGTAGGCCTCCACCATGGTTTCGCCGCGCCCCACGCCGCAGGGGTTGGCGTGCTTGATGATGGCGCAGACGGGGCCCTCCGTGGGATCGAATTCCGCCACCAGCTCGAAGGCGGCATCGGTATCGTTGATGTTGTTGTAGGAAAGCGCCTTGCCCTGATGCTGCACCGCGCTGCCCACGCCGGGGCGCTTGCTCCCATCCTTGTAGAAGGCGGCCTTCTGATGGGGATTCTCGCCGTAGCGAAGCGGCTGGGCAAGGGTGCCGGCGGCGGCCTTGTAGCGCGGGGTTTCCTCGCCGATTGCCCTGGCCATCCAGTTGGAAACGGCCGCATCATAGGCGGCGGTGCGGGCATAGGCCGTCTGCGCCATCCTGCGGCGGAAAGGCAGAGTGGTGGCGCCATCGTTGGCTTCGATCTCTTCCAGAAGCGCGGCAAAATCTTCGGGGTCGACGATGGTGGTGACGAAGCCGTGATTCTTGGCCGCCGCGCGGATCATGGCCGGGCCGCCGATATCGATGTTTTCCACGCATTCATCATAATCGGCGCCCTTCGCCACCGTGGCCTCGAACGGATAGAGATTGACAACCAGAAGATCGATCGGCCCGATGCCGTGCTCTTCCATCGCCGCCAGATGCGCCGGATCATCGCGCAGCGCCAGAAGCCCGCCGTGCACCTTGGGGTGTAGCGTTTTCACCCTTCCATCCATCATCTCGGGAAAGCCGGTGATTTCGGACACATCCTTCACATCAAGCCCCGCCTCGCGCAGCATGGCGGCCGTGCCGCCGGTGGAGATCAGCTCCACCCCGCGCGCCGCGAGGGCGCTTGCAAGCTCCAGCAGGCCGGTCTTGTCGGAAACGGAGAGGAGTGCGCGCCTGAGCGCCACGGAATCATTCATCTGGCAGGCTCCCGCTCTTTTCAGCTGATGGTCATCCCGTCCTCGGCCTCCAGATCCCGGACGATCCCGGGGCCGTCCTGTGCCTTGGAGAGCGACCAGTTGATACGGCTCGCATAATCGAAGAGCCGCCAGGATAAAACAATTTGTTTTGTCGCACGCGGCTTCAGCCGCCCCTTTTCCAGATAGACGCCGGGCTCGAGCGAAAGCTCGGCCCGGCCGCGATAGCGGAAAACCCAGATCTCCCCGCTCCTGAGCGCCAGCGAAACGGCCTTGCCGCCCAGATCCATCGCCGCATCCACATCCGGGTGGAGATGAAAGCGCAGGCTCGCGGCAATCCCCTGCAATCCGGCGCTGTCCATGGCGGCATCGAAGCGGCGCTTGTCGGCGTCGGAGGTGGTGGCAAGCGTATCTGAGCCCGCCAGGGCCGCGCCGTCCGGTGAAAGGCGCAGCTTGCGGGCATGGGTGAGGCCGTGGGTGGCAACGTAACCATCATGCGCCGCGTGAAGGCTGCTCCCCTCCGGCCCCGCCGCTTGCCGGACGGGCACTTG
The DNA here is from genome assembly GCA_015491895.1 of Albidovulum sp. GTDB lineage: Bacteria > Pseudomonadota > Alphaproteobacteria > Rhodobacterales > Rhodobacteraceae > WFVA01. Next base: position 54,469 of record WFVA01000006.1, read on the forward strand.
CGAGGGGCCGCCAAGAAGCTCCCCCTCACGGCGCCCGGCGCCAAGCCTTGCCGATGAAACCCCCTCGATCGCGACAGTGGAATGCGAGGCCGTGGCCCGCCCGGCCCGGTGCCAGCCTTCCCCGAAATTCCGCCCCGGACCGCAATTGACGATCAGCGGCCGGCGGCCAGACGTAAGCTCGAATGCGAGGGTCGAGGCATGTGCGCTGAGCGATGCCCTCCCCTTGGGCGGCGGAGCGGCATCGGCGATCACGGTGGTGCGCCCGCCATGGAGGCGTGCATAGCCCATGGGCAGCCCCGCCTCTATCCGCCCGCGCACGCCCGAGGCCGCCAGCGCATGATCGAGCCTTCCCGGAAGCCCCGCATCGCCGCCGTGAAACCGCGCCAGCCCACCATCGCCATGGCGAAGCGCACGCAAGGTAGGCGCGATGCGCTCGATCGCGGCAAGATGCTCTGCGGGCGCCATCCGCCCCGAGCTGCTCAACGCCGAGGCCGCCCAGATCAGATAGGTGAGCACCTCCAGAAGCTCTTCGGGATTGCGGGTAGGAATGCCGCCCTTCGGATCGATCTGGCGCTCGCATTCACGCGCAAGCGCGCTCATGGCCTGTTCCACGTGGCGCTCCATGCCCATCAGCGCCAGCCCCGCGTATATCAGCCCGCACAAGGCCTCGAAACGCGGCAGCCCGGGGCGCGCGCCCCGCCAGCGGCGGGCGAGAAAGATCGTCTGCTGGCCAAGCGAGCGGAAAAAGCTTTTCGAAGCCTCGGGAGGCTGGCCATTGAGGAGGAAGATCGAATGGTTGATCCAGCGTATGAGCCTACGTCCCGTCAGATCGGGCGACCATCCGGGCCCGCGCCCCCGGCCGTAACGAGAGATCCACTCGAAGGTCCAGGCCTGAGCGATGCGCGCCGCCTCGCGATCGCCCACCGCCGCGAGATCATCGAGCCAGGAAAATCCGTGCAGTTCTTCGGCGAAGCTGCGGCTCGGAGCGGGCAGATCCCAGATCATGGCATCGGGCGCCTCGATCAGATGGCCCGCAAAGAGGAAATTGCCCGCCAGGAGCTGCTGGCCGCTAGAGGAAAGGCCGATCGAGCGTGGCTCCGGCTGATAGGTAAAGCCGGTAGCCGGGCGCAGGCGCGTGCTCAGGCGGGCGTAATACTGATTGATCAGGCGCGTGGCGCGCTCGGGCAGGGTGATGGGATGATTCACTTTCTGCCTTGCCTCGGTTGTGAAAGCCTTTCTGCTGGCAGGATCATAGGGCGCGGCGGGTACAAAGTCACCGATCAATTGGATCCCGGGATCAGGCCTGTTTCACGAGCGCAGCGATGTAAAACCCGTCGATCCCGCCGCGGGCGGCCCATTGCTCGGGGGTGATGCGCAGCCCCCCGCCCGGCACGCGCCAGCTTTCCTCGAGGCCTGGAAGCGCGGCGATGGCGGCCTCGTCAAGGCGAAGGGAATCGTGGCGCTTCAGGGCGTCCTCGATCTGGATTTCGCCTTCATCGGGGAGCAGGCTGCAGGTGCAATAGACAAGCCTTCCCCCCGGTTTCAGCAGCATGACCGCATGATCGATCATCCGCGCCTGCAGATCGAACAGGGCCGGAAAATCGCTGCCGTCCTTGGCATATGGCAGATCGGGATGGCGGCGAATGGTGCCGGTTGCCGAACAGGGCGCATCGAGCAGGATGGCATCGTAAGGCGCATCATGCCACTCCAGCACATTGGCCACCTCGCTGCGCGCAGGAAGCCCCGTGCGGGCGAGATTTTCGGCCACCCGGCGCATCCGGGCCGGGGAGATGTCGATCGCCGTCACATCCGCGCCCATGGCGGCGAGCTGCATCGTCTTGCCGCCGGGGGCCGCGCACATGTCAAGCACACGCGCGCCGGATCGAAGCGCCAGCACACGGGCCGGGAGCGCGGCGGCGGCATCCTGCACCCACCACGCGCCCTCCGCATAGCCCGGCAGCGCCGAAACCTGCCCAGGATCCCCCAGCCGGACGCTCCCCGTGGGCAAGGCCTCGCCGGAGAGCCGCGCCGCAAGCGCCGGCGCATCGCCATCGCGAGGCGTGAGATCGAGCGGCGGGATGTGGGCATGCACCGCCTCCATCGCCTCCACCCGAGCCTTGCCGTAATCGGCAATCAGCGGCTTTCGCAGCCATTTGGGAAGGCGCGAGGGCGCAAGCTTTTCCCATTCCTCCGGCGCGATCCGGCGCAGCACCGCATTTGCCAGCCCCGCCGCGTGGCCGGTATTGCGCCCCCTGCGCAATATCCCGACAGCGGCGTTCACCACCCCATGCGCCGGTGCGCCAAGCGCGCAGATCTCCACAACGCCGAGCCGCAGCACGTTATGCGCGGTGAGCGCTGGGCGTTTCTTCAGGAACGGCCCGAGCATGCGATCGGCGCGATCGAGGTGGCGCAGGGTTTCGGTGGCAAGGCGCTGGGCACGGGCTCTTTCCCCCGGGGCAAGGCGGGCCAATGGCCCCTTCGCGCCCAGCATCTCCGCCATGAGCCGCCGCTCGCCGAGCACGTCATCCAGCAGGCGCAGCGCCGCCCGGCGCGCTTCGATCCCCGTGATGCTGGAGTTGTTTTCCTTGCTCATCCGCCGGCGCCGATCCCGATTTTCGCATGAATTCTTGTATGCCCTCGCGCCCGCCTATATCACGAGAGAAGGCATGACAAGGATCGCAACAATGCGTGAAACAGGCAATTGCAACAACCCGACGAACCATGACGATCTGCCGGAAGCCGCACGCCGCGCGCTGGCCGAGGCCGAAGAACGCCGCCGCAAGGCCGCAAGGCCGCAAGGCCCGCGCGAGATTGGCGGGCGCGAGGGGCCCGAGCCCGTGCGCTACGGCGATTGGGAAAAGAACGGCATCGCGGTGGATTTCTGAGCCGCCCGTTCTGCCGGCGGCGAAAGCCCCGCGTCAGAGCCCCAGCACATCCTTCATGCTGTATTGCCCGGGCTTGTGCCCCTGCCCCCAGAGCGCAGCCTTCAGCGCACCCCGGGCGAAAATCGCACGGTCCGTGGCCACATGGCGCAGCACGATCCGCTCCCCCGGCCCGGCAAAGAGCACATCATGCTCGCCCACGATATCCCCCCCGCGGATGGACGAAAAGCCAATATGGCCCGGCACGCGCGGCCCGGTGATGCCGTCGCGCCCGCGATCGGCCACGCGCTGAAGCTCCACACTCCGCCCCTCGGCCGCCGCCTCGCCCAGCATCAGCGCCGTGCCGGAGGGGGCATCCACCTTGTGGCGGTGGTGCGCCTCGACGATCTCGATATCGAAATCCCCGCCCAGCGCCGCGGCCACCTTCCGGGTAAGCTCCACCATGAGATTGACGCCAAGGCTCATGTTGCCGGCCCGCACGATCACCGCATGGCGCGCGGCGGCTTCGAGCTTCTTCAGATCTTCGTCCGAAAGCCCTGTCGTGCCGATCACATGCACGAGCCTCGCTTGCGCGGCCAGCGCGGCAAATTCCACCGTCGCCGCGGGCGCGGTGAAATCGATCACCGCCTTGGCGCGGGCGAAAGCCTCCAGCGGATCATCCTCCACAACCACGCCAAGCGGCTGGCCCCCCATGGCCTCGCCCACATCGCGCCCGATCCATTCATGCCCCGGCCGCTCGATCGCGCCCACGAGCCGGGCCGCCGGGCTTTCGGCAATCAGGCGCACCAGCATCTGCCCCATGCGCCCGGAAGCGCCCGTTACCACGATCCCCGGCAGATCTTCGCTCTTTTCGTCCTTGCCCATCACGTCTTGCCTCCTCGGATTCCTGACGCCGGTTTAGCGCCCGGCGGCCGCCTTGGCAAAGGCATGGTTGCGCATTCGCCCGCGACCGCCTAGATGGCATACATGAGCAAGCACAAGCAACACGGGCACGCCAGCGGCCCCTCCCAGCGCCAGCTGCGGGTGGGCGAGCTTCTGCGCCGCACCCTTTCGGATATCCTCATGCAGGGGCGTATCCATGATCCCGAGCTCAATCGCCTCTCCATCACCATCGGCGAGGTGCAGCCCTCGCCCGACATGCGGGTGGCAAAGGTATTCGTGATGCCGCTTGGCGGCCGGCACCGGGAAGAGGCCCTCAAGGCGCTCCGGCGCAACCACGCCGAGATGCGCCGCCTGCTGGCGCGGGAAATCACCCTGAAATACATCCCCGAACTGCGCTTCGCGATCGATGAAACATTCGATCTGATGGAAAAGGCGCGGGCCATGTTCGATCAGGAAGAGGTGAAGCGCGATACCCGCAAGGCGGCCGATCTGCCCGAAAACAGCCCCGAAGAGGGTGAGGAGCCATGATTGCGCTGAAGCGCCTGCTGGCGGCCATCGCGGCCGCAATGGCGCTGGCCCTGCCCGCATCCGGGAAGGCCGGGGAAGCACAGGGCCAAGGCCCGTGCCGGGAAATCACCTTTCGCGGCATCGGCTATACCATCTGCAAGGCCACGCCCGAGGACGATCTGCGCCTCTGGCTCTGGGATGAGAACGAACGCGCCTACGGCGGCTTTTCACGCCTGAACGAGGCCCTGGCCAGGGAAGGCCGCACGCTTGCGTTTGCCATGAACGCGGGGATGTTCCATTCCGATCGCTCGCCCGTCGGCCTCTATGTCGAGAACGGGCGGGAAATCACGCCGCTCGCCGATGGCGGATCATACGGAAATTTCGGGCTGAAGCCGAATGGCGTCTTCTGCGCCGGGGCGGGCCGCTTTCGCGTGATCGAAACCAACCGCTTCCGCGAGGAACACCCGCAGTGCACATACGCCACCCAATCAGGGCCGATGCTGCTGATAGAGGGGCGGATCCACCCGCGCTTTCTCGTCAATGCCACTTCGCGCCATATCCGCAACGGCGTGGGCGTGAGCAATGACGGAAAGCTCGCGATCTTCGCCATATCGAACCAGCCGGTGACCTTCCATGAATTCGCGAGCTTCTATCGCGAAGGGCTCGGCCTTGCCGATGCGCTCTATTTCGACGGCAAGATCTCCCGCCTGCACGCACCGGGGCTCGGGCGCTCCGATACCGGCTTTCTGCCGCTCGGGCCGATCATCGGCGTCACCGCCCCGGCCCCGGCGCTTGACCAGGCCGCGCAGGAGCGCTAGCAGGCGCCCGCGCAACAGACCGGAGGCATAGAGTGGGACGCAAGAGAAAAGGCCGCGACATCTCGGGCTGGCTGGTGGTGGACAAGCCCGCCGGCATCACCTCGAACGCCGTGGTGAACAAGGTCCGCTGGGCCTTCAACGCGAAGAAGGCCGGCCATGCGGGCACGCTCGATCCTGCCGCAACGGGTGTGCTCGCCGTGGCGCTCGGGGAAGCCACCAAGACGGTGCCCTATATCACCGACGCCCTGAAGGCCTATGATTTCACCATACGCTTCGGCGCGGCGACAAACACCGATGATGCCGAGGGCGAGGTGATCGCCAGGAGCGATCTGCGCCCCACGGATGAGGAGATCGCGGCCGCCCTTCCCGGCTTTACCGGCGAGATCATGCAGGTGCCGCCGCGTTTCTCGGCCGTCAAGATCGATGGCGAGCGCGCCTATGCGCTTTCACGTGCCGGCGAGGATGTGGAACTTGCCGCGCGCCCGCTCTGGGTCGAGGAACTGACGCTTCTTGAGCGCCCCGATCCCGATCACGCGATGCTGCGCATGGTCTGCGGCAAGGGGGGCTACGTGCGCGCCATTGCCCGCGATCTCGGCGAGGCGCTCGGCTGCCTCGGGCATGTGAGCGAACTGCGCCGCATCTGGTCGGGGCCGTTTGATGCGGATGAGGGGGTGAGCATGGAAGAGATCGAGCGCCTTGCGCGCAGCCCCGAGATCGATGCCCTGCTGCGCCCGCTGGAGGAAGGGCTTGCCGATCTGCCGGAGCTTCGCTGCACGCCCGAAGGGGCCGCTCGCCTCAGAAACGGCAACCCCGGCATGGTCATCACCTCGGATGCCGAATATGGCGATGAGGCCTGGGCCTCGCTCGATGGCAAGGCCGTGGCGATCGGCATCTACAAGGCGGGCGAACTGCACCCGACGCGGGTCTTCCAGCACTGAAGCGGCGCGCTCACGCGAGGCACTCGACAGCCCCCGCGAGCCGGATTTCCCGCGGGGAGATGCTTGTCCCGAGGCACATGATTTCCACCCCGGCGGCACGGGCCGCATCAAAGGCGACGCCATAGGCGGGATCGATATCACGCGCCAGCGCGAAGCGGGTGCAATCGGTGCGCTGCACGAGGTAGAGCATCATGGCGCGGTGGCCCTCGCCGATCATCGCCTGAAGCTCGCGCAGGTGCCTTGTGCCTCGAACCGTAACGCTGTCGGGAAATTCGGCGAGGCCGGGGGAGCGGCTCAGGGTCACGCTTTTCACCTCGAGATAGAGATCCGGGAGGCCCGCGCCCGAGAGCAGGAAATCGACGCGGCTTCCAGTGCCGTATTTCACCTCGGGGCGGATATCGGTGTATTGCGCGAGCTTCGCCACCTCGCCCGCCTCCAGTGCCTCGCGCAGGGCGCGATTGGGCAGGCTCGTATCCACCCCGGTGAAATGCCCGTTCTCGTGATCCACCAGACGCCAGCCGTATTTCAGCTTCTTCTTCGGGTCGTCATTGGGCTCGAGCCAGCATTTCACGCCCGGCTCGGCCAGACCCATCATGGAGCCGGGATTGGCGCAATGGGCGGTGATCTCGCGCCCGTCCTCAAGGCGCATGTCGGCGAGGAAGCGCTTGTAGCGGCGGATCAGGCGAGCGGGGATCAAGGGGGTTTGAAAGCGCATGCCGAGAGGCCTATACCGGATCCAGGCCATGCTCAAGGAGACCCAATGCCAAACCCGACAGCCGCCATGCTGGTGATCGGAGATGAGATCCTCTCGGGCCGCACGCGCGACAAGAACCTCCATCACCTGGCCGGCGAACTCGCAAGCCACGGGATCGATCTGAAGGAAGCGCGCGTGCTGCCGGATCACAAGGATGCCATCATCGCCGCCGTGCGGGAGCTATCCGCGCGCCACGATCACGTTTTCACCTCCGGCGGCATCGGCCCCACCCATGACGACATCACGGCCGATTCGATTGCCGAGGCGTTCAACGTGCCGATCGGGGTACGTGATGACGCGCGCGAATTGCTGGAGCGCCATTATGCGCTGACAGGGCAGGAGCTGAACGACTCCCGCCTGCGCATGGCGCGCATTCCTGAAGGCGCGAGCCTGATCGAAAATCCGGTATCCGCCGCGCCCGGCTTCAGCCTTGGAAACGTGCATGTGATGGCCGGCGTGCCGGGGATTTTCAAGGCCATGCTGGAATCGCTCCTGCCGCGCATCACCGGGGGCAGGCCTCTTCTGAGCCGCACCGTTCGGATCAACCGCCCCGAGGGCGATATTGCCGGGCCGCTCGCGGCAATCGCGCGGGAATTCCCCATGCTCTCGATTGGTTCCTACCCCTTCTTCGAGCAGGGCAGATACGGCAGCTATATCGTCATCCGCGGGCAGGAAGAACGATTGATCGAGGCGGCAGAGCGCGCGCTCTGCGATGCCTTCGGAGGCGATGCGCCATGAGCCTGCCGGAGATACGCCGCCTGCTGAAGGCCGCCGAGGCCACATGGCCACCGGCCGCGCGCAAGGCAGCCGGCCCGTTCGTGATCCGCGAAGGGTTGGGAGGCGGCCAGCGGGTCAGCGCGGCGACGCTCGATGGAGAACCGGCGGAGAATGATGAACTCCCCGCCCATATCGGGGCCGCGGAAGAGGCGATGCGGGCGCTCGGGCAGGAGCCGTTGTTCATGATCCGCCCGCAGGATTGCCGGCTCGATGCCGCCCTTGCCGAGAGGGGCTACCGGATCAAGGATCCGGTAAATATTCTCGCCGCCCCCGTCTATGCGCTGGCAGAACCGCTGCCGCCGGTTTCAGCCTTTTCCATCTGGCCGCCGCTCGCCATCATGTGCGAGCTTTGGGACGAGGGGGGCATAGGCCCCGCGCGCCGGGCCGTCATGGAGCGTGCATGCCGGCCGAAAACCGCAATCCTCGCCCGATCATGCGATCGCGCCGCGGGCGTGGCGTTCGCGGCCATTCATGAGGGCATCGCGATGGTGCACGCGCTCGAAGTCACGCCCGCTCTTCGCAGGCAGGGGGTGGGGCGCAACATCATGCACCATGCGGCCAATTGGGCCCGGAAGGAGGGCGCCACGCATCTCGCCGTTCTGGTGACGAAAGCCAATGCCGCCGCCGGCAGGCTCTATGCTTCCCTCGGAATGGAGATTGTGGGAGAGTATCACTACCGTGTGCAACAGGGAGAAACCCGGGCCGATGACGAAGAATGAGAAGACAGACCGCCAGGAAGAGCGGGTGACGGCGCTTGATCTGCCCATGGCCGATCCTCTGCCCGATTCCACCGCCAGATATTTCGCGCTTTGCGAAGAGAAGCTCGGCCTCATTCCCAACGTGCTGAAGGCTTATGCCTTCGACATCGAGAAGCTCAATGCCTTCACCGCGTTCTACAATGACGTGATGCTCGCCGAGAGCGGCCTTTCCAAGCTCGAACGCGAAATGATCGCGGTTGTTGTTTCATCAGAAAATCACTGCCACTACTGCCTGATCGCTCATGGCGCCGCGGTGCGCGAGCTTTCCGGCGATCCCGCCCTCGGCGATACGCTCGCCGCCAATTACCGCGCCGCCGATCTCACGCCCCGCCAGCGCGCCATGCTCGATTTCGCCGTGAAGCTCACCCGCGAGAGCGCCGCCATCGAGGAGGCCGACAGGCAACGCCTGCGCGAAGCCGGCTTCAGCGATCGTGACATCTGGGATATCATCGCCGTCACCGCCTTCTTCAACATGAC
>WFVA01000007.1 GCA_015491895.1 Albidovulum sp.
AAGATCGCCAGCCCAGTTGGCAGGTGGGCGAAGGTGAGCGAAAGGGTCTGGATGAAATTCTGCAGCGCGTTCTCGGCCCTGACAAGGGCATCGGCCGGAACCGCGAAAAACATCAGCCCCTCGCCCATCGGAGAGGAAGAACACTCGAACCAGCGCCGCTTATCGCCATCGCCGCCAGCCGATACGCGCCGAGATTTCAGGCAATCCCTGTCCGGGAGGGTGCTCAGAGAAGGAAAGAGGCGGTGCGGTGGCCATGCATCGGGGGCCTCCATGCCCGGGGCCAGTTCCCGCACCGTTTCGAGATAGGCGCGATTGACCCAGGTGATGCGACCGTCGGGTGTTTCATGCCAGGCGAGGTAGGGGGAAAGCTCGGCTGTCTTGCGCAGGATACCAAGTTCGCGCTTGAGGGCATCGAGGCTGATCCTGTCTATCCGGGCCGGCTTGTGCCGCTCCCGGGGGCTTTCGAGCCTGATGCGGATGTAGCGATCCCACCATTGTACAATGAGCCTTTCCTCGCTTTGCCGATCCGAGGGCGCGAAAACGCGCTGCCCCTCTCCCGACAAGCTGGCGAGCGCTTCGCCGAGTTCGGGATATCGCGGCAGGAGAAGGGCCAGCAGCCGCGCCCGCTCGCTGCCTCTGGGCTCGGCCGCTTCAAGCAATTGCCTGGCGGACGCGGTGACATCCACCAGATCTTCTCCATCAAGGAGGAAGGCCGTTTCTTCCTCATGCTCCGGCGCCGCCTGCCTGCGCCTTCTCCACGCCCGGCTGTGGGAGGTGATCCAGAGGGCCAGAAGCGCCGCGATCAGGGAAATCCCAAGGGTGAGAGAGAGTGCGAGGGGCGACAGGGCCTGCATATGGGATACCGCGATTGCTGCAATGAATGGTGCCAGTTTGGCGGCTAATGGTTAATGCCGTGTTAACCACATGCGGCAAGCGCGGTGCAGGCAGGCCCTTCATCCGGTGAGCGGTCTGTTTTCTCCCAGGGCGTGGCGGTATTCGGCCTCGTCCATGGCGATCGCATGGTAGGGCCAGCGCACGATAGCCACGGCGCCGCATTTCTCCGGGCGCTCGTCGGCGCTCAGAAAGGGGTCCGAACAATTGGCGAAATCCAGGCTGGCGCCAGAACGTTCGAGAAGGGTCTTGGCTATGAAAAGGCCGAGCCCCATGCCCTCGTATTCCGGGCGCCGGGCCTGTTCCTCCGCCGATTTGCCGTGGCGCATGAAAGGATCGCCGATGCGTCCGATGAGATGGGCCGGGAAGCCTTCGCCATCGTCCGTTATGCGCACGGCGATCCGCTCATGCGAATACCGGGCTTCGATCCAGACATTGCCCTTTGCGAAATCCACGGCGTTCTGGATCAGGGTGCGCAGGCCATGAATGATCTCTGGCGCGCGGCGCATTTCCGGCTCCTGGGCAGGTTCGCCGGGATCGGGCGCGATATCGAAATGCACCGCCTTGCCGCGATCCATATGCGGCGCGGCCGCTTCTTCGAGGAGGGCGGAGAGCGGGGCATATCTGAGCATCAGATCTTCCTTCCCCGCCTGTCCCATGGAGCGCAGGATATCGCGGCACCTGTCGGCCTGATCGCGAATGAGGCGCGCATCCTCCGCGAGTTCGGGATGCGCCTCGAGATCTTCGAGCAATTCCGTGCTGGCCAGCTTGATTGTTGCAAGCGGCGTGCCCAGCTCATGCGCCGCCGCGGCAACGACCCCCCCGAGATCGGTGAGCTTCTGCTCGCGATCGAGCGCCATCTGCGTTGCCAGCAGGGCATGTGACATGGAGCGGATCTCGTTGGTGACGAGACGGGCATAAAAGCCAAGAAAGATCGCCCCGATCACGATCGAAGCCCAGAAGCCGAAGATGAAGATCGGCGGCAGGTGCAGTTCGTTGCCGTCGCGGGTATGCAGCGGCACGTGATGAAAGCCGAGAATGGAAACGGCAATGATCGCAATGGCGCCCACAAGAAGCGCTGCACGCAGATCAAGCACGGACGCGGCAATGGTGACAGGCGCAAGGATGAGGAGCGCAAAGGGGTTGTTCAGTCCGCCGGTGAGATAGAGGAGAACGGAAAGCTGAAGAATATCGAACAACAGCATGAATGCAGCTTCCCGATCCGTGAGGCGCTTGTTCTGGGGATAGATTGCCATTGCAATCAGATTGGCGGCGATGAGCGCACCGATGACGAGAAAGACAAGCCCGAGATCAAGGGCAATTTCAAAGGTGATGACCGCCATCGAAACCGCGATGATCTGCCCGATGATCGCGATCCAGCGGAGCACCACGAATGTGCGCAACCGGATGAAATCGATGCGGGCCGTTTCGGAAAAGAGCGAGGGAAACCGGTCAGTCATTTCCGCCATTTCAATTGCCTCTTTCTTCTGATCAGGCTACTGGATTGCAAAGCACACCGAAAGAGCGCATCTGACGAATACGCTGAACATGGAGCTCGAAATGCCGAAATCCCTTGTCGCCCTGGCCCTCATCCTCGCCGCCGCTCTCACCGGCCTTCTTCTGTACAAGACCTATTCCGCAGGCTCCGATGATCCCTTCTCTGCCTGCCGCACCAGCAGGATAGCAGGTGGCCCGGGCAATATCGGCGGCCCCTTTACGCTCGTGGATGAGAACGGAAATACCGTCACCGAAAAGGACGTGATCACCGGCCCCGCGCTCGTCTATTTCGGCTACACATTCTGCCCCGATGTCTGCCCGCTGGACAATGCGCGCAACGCCGAAGCGGTGCGCCTTCTCGATGAGCGCGGCATCGAGGTCAAGCCGGTGTTCATCTCGATCGATCCCGAACGCGACACCCCAGAACAGCTGCGTGAATTCACCGATGTCATGCACCCGCGCATGTTGGGCCTCACCGGCACGCCGGAGCAGGTCAAGGCGGCTTCGAAAGCCTATCGGACCTATTACAAGAAGCAGGAAGACGGCGATCCCGAGTATTACCTCATGGATCACTCCACCTATACCTATTTCATGATGCCGGAATACGGGTTCGTCGATTTCTTCGATCGCAACGTGACTCCCGAGGAAATGGCCGATCGCCTCGCCTGCTTCATCGAAGCCGCCGGAAAGTGATCCGGCGGGCGCCAGAACCTGCAACATGCCGCGTGAGATGGCGACCACTGGTCGATAGATATTCCCGCCGGAGGCATTCTGCGTCATGTCTCCGCGCAGCGACGGTTTCAGGGCCCTGGCGGTCGGGTCAAACCCCCAGGTCATCGTCTCATAAGTCCGCAACCAAATCCTGACAGAAGCGAGTTGAACGGAGGCGCGATAGTTGTCATCGCGCTTGTCGTATCTGGTGGCGACGGTGCGGAACTATTTGAGCTTGTTGAATAAATGCTGGACAAGATTACGTGCCTTGTAGGCTTCGCGGTCGTGCGGGATGCCCACGCTGCCTGACCGCGGCCATGGCGCAAAACAGTCTGGGAGCAGCGCTGGCACAATCCGGGTGCCAGGCCGTCATCTCCTCGACGTGATCCCGCATGTGCGCAAGCGATTGGCACGTTGCGTGGCGGAAAACCATTGAAAATCCATGCTTTGGCCGATGCTCAAGGCCGCCCCCTCGCCTTCGCCCTGCCCACTCGACCGCGACGCTTACCGGCGCCGAAACGTTATCGAACGGATGTTCGGAAGGCCCAAGAACTGGCGGCGCATCGCAACACGATACGACCGCCCCGCCCGGAACGACCCCGCCGCATCGGCCCTCGTATCGATCGTCATCGCATGGACTTGAATGAGGCCCCAATCTAACGACGCTGGCCTCCAAGGATCTGGCCGAGCACATCGAGCAGCACCCGCTCGGCCGTGTCGTCGCCCCCGCGCCGGCGTCCGGGCTGGGCGGGGGGAGGTGCGGGCGGTGCCGGAGGTTGCGGGGCTATCATCGGCAGCGGGCGTGGCTCCTTGCCCGCCTCCACACGCTGCATGGTCTCGCGCCAGATATCGGCGGGCAGCCCGCCGCCGGTAACGCCCTTGAGCGGCGTGTTGTCGTCATAGCCCATCCATACGCCTGTCACGTAATCGGCCGTGAAGCCGATGAACCACGCATCGCGCGCAGCCTGGGTGGTGCCCGTCTTGCCGGCGGCCTGCCAGCCCTTGAGGCGGGCGCGCCGTCCGGTGCCGCGTTCGATCACCTGGTTCATCATGTAGGTGAGCTGGCGGGCGGCGTTTTCCGATATCACCCGCTCGCCCATGCCGCCTTCCTGGGCGAAGAGATCCTCGTCATCCCCCCGCAGCTTCAGCCCCGTGATGCCGTAAGGCTCCACGCTGCGCCCGCCGTTCAGGATGCCCGCATAGGCGCTTGTCATTTCGATCAGCGTGGTTTCCGATGCACCAAGCGCCAGCGCCGGGCCCTTGGCGAGATCGCTCTCGAGGCCGAAATCCGCCGCCACCCGGCGCACGTTTTCAAGCCCCATTGCCATGGCCACGCGCACGGTGGCCGTGTTGAGCGATCGCATCAGCGCTTCGGTAAGCGTGACCTCGCCATAATACTTCCCGCCATAATTCTTCGGAGACCAGGGCCCGGAGCCGGGAATATTGATGGTGAGCGGTGCATCGAGCACGCGATCGTTGTAGCTGTAGCCCATTTCGAGAGCGGCGGCATAGACGAAGGGCTTGAAGGTGCTTCCCGGCTGGCGCAGGGCCTGGGTCGCGCGGTTGAAGGCGCCTGAAACCTTCGTTTCACGCCCCCCCACCATGGCGCGCACCGCGCCGTCGGCCGACATGACGATGATCGCGGCCTGCGCCCTGGAGCCCGGCCGAACCTTGGTTTCGAACACGAATTGCAGCGCCTCTTCCGCGGCCCGCTGGATCTTCGGATCGAATGTGGTGCGGATGATCACATCCTCGGTGGTTTCGCGGGTAAGGAAAGCCGGGGCGGAGCCCATGATCCAATCCGCGAAATAGCCACCCGCCCGCGCCGCCGCCGCCTTTGAAAGCCGGGCGGGATTGGCGCGCGCTTCGGCGGCTTCGGCCGGGGTCAGATAGCCCTGTTCTTCCATGAGCTGGATGATGACTCTCGCCCGATCCTGAGAGCGTTGCAGATTGTTGGTGGGCGCATAGCGGGTGGGAGCCTTGAGAAGCCCCGCGAGCATGGCCGCTTCGGCCGGGTTCACCTCCTTCGCGGATTTGCCGAAATAGCGCTGGCTCGCCGCTTCGAATCCACGCGCCCCGCCGCCGAGGAAGGCGCGGTTCAGATAGATCGTCAGGATCTCATCCTTGGAATAACGTGCCTCCAGCGCCAGCGCATAGACGGCCTCCTTCACCTTGCGCCAGAGCGAACCCTGCCGGCAATCGCGCTCATATTCTGCCTCGGATTTCCATTTCTCGGGATCATAGGGCCGGCCCATGCACAGAAGCTTTGCCGTCTGCTGCGATATGGTGGATCCGCCGTTGCCCGAAAGCGGCCCGCGCCCCTCGCGCAGATTGATGCGGATGGCACCGGCAATGCCGCGGGGGGATATGCCGAGATGGCGATAGAAGCGCTTGTCCTCGGTGGCGATGATGGCGTTTTTCAGATGCGGCGATACGCTGTCGGCGGTGATCATGCCGCCGAATTGCTCGCCCCGCCAGGCAAACACCCTGCCATCGCGGTCAAGCAGGGTCACCGAGCCGTGTGCGCGGCCATCCACCAGCTTTTCCAACGGCGGGAGGGTCGTGTAGTAATATCCGACGGCCAGCGCCACGATGATCGCGGTGACCGCTCCGATGCGCCACGTCAGGCGCCACGTCAGGCGCAGGAGCCAGCGAAGCGGAGCGAGGGCAAGTGCTGCCATTCCGCCTTTCCTCCGGCCCGCCTTCTTTCTGCGGCGCGCCGGTGCGCTCCCCGTCGCTTTCCTGCGGATAGGCTTCTTCCCCTTTCTGGCAGCGTGCGAATTGCGCCGCTCCGCCACGAGGGGCGGTTTTTTCTTGCCGGAACTGCTCATCAGACGCCTGTTTTTCTGCTTGTTTTCGAGATCAGGATATATTGTGCGGGCTGAAAAGTGGAGCATTTGCGTTGTCAAAGGCCGTATAATTTCTGCCCAAAAATTATGCAATACATGCGTTTTGTGCTCTTTTTGTGCATTCATGGCTCTTGCCGGGCGGGGAGATGCCAAGAACAGCTTCCCCAGATGGCCATTTCACGCTGTTTTCCCCCTGACAACCGCTGCAACCAGGAAAAGGGGGAATGATGTGAAACTCGTTATCGCGGCAATCAAACCATTCAAGCTTGATGAGGTGCGCGAAGCACTTACCGAGATCGGCGTGCGCGGGATGATGGTGACAGAGATCAAGGGCTTCGGAGCCCAGTCCGGTCACACCGAAATCTACCGTGGCGCGGAATATACGGTGAATTTCGTGCCGAAGGTGAAGATCGAGATCGGCGTGGCGGCCGAGATGGTCGATCAGGTGGTGGAAACCATCGAAAAGAGCGCCCGCACCGGCAAGATTGGTGACGGCAAGATCTTCGTGCTCAACATTGAAAAAGCCGTGCGGGTGCGCACCGGCGAAACGGATGATGACGCGCTCTGAGCGCTCTTCTGTCAGAAAGAGGAATTTCAAGATGAACATCCGCAAGCTTCTCTCCGCTTCCGCTGCGCTCTCCGTCGCGGCACTGCCTGCGCTCGCCCAGGAGGCGCCCGTGCCCAACAAGGGTGATACTTCCTTCATGATGATGGCCACCATCCTGGTGCTGTTCATGATCCTGCCGGGCGTGGCGCTCTTCTATGGCGGCCTTGTTCGCAGCAAGAACATGCTCTCGATCCTGATGCAGAGCACCGTTATCACCGCCCTGGTGATGGTGATCTGGGTGGTTTACGGCTATTCCTTCGCCTTTGGCGGCGGCACCAGCCCCTATTGGGGTGGCTTTGGCAAGCTGTTCCTTTCAGGCGTGACGATGGACAGCACCGCCGCCACCTTCACCGATGGCGTGGTGATCCCGGAATATGTGTTCATCGCCTTCCAGATGACCTTCGCCGCCATCACCGCGGTGCTGATCATCGGCGGCTTTGCCGAGCGGGTGAAATTCGGCGCCATCGTGCTTTTCATGGCGCTCTGGGTTACCCTCGTCTATTTCCCGATCGCACATATGGTGTGGGACGGCTCCGGCCTGATCTTCAACATGGGCGCGCTTGATTTCGCCGGCGGCACTGTGGTGCATATCAACGCCGGGATCGCGGCGCTCGTGGGTGCGCTGGTGATCGGCCCGCGCATCGGCCTCGGCAAGGACATGATGGCCCCCCACTCGATGACGCTGACCTTTGTCGGCGCGTCGATCCTCTGGGTCGGCTGGTTCGGCTTCAACGCCGGCTCCAACCTCGAAGCCACCGGCGGCGCCGGCCTTGCCATGATCAACACCTTCACCGCAACCGCCGGCGCGATCCTCGCATGGTCGCTGATCGAGGCGATGGTGCGCGGCAAGGCCTCCATGCTCGGTGCGGCTTCGGGCATGATCACGGGGCTCGTGGCCGTCACCCCGGCGGCGGGTTCGGTCGGCCCCGTCGGCGCCATTGTGCTGGGCGCGATCGCTTCCGCTGTCTGTTACTATTTCGTCGATGTGGTGAAGAACAAGTTCGGCTATGACGACAGCCTCGACGTGTTCGGCATCCACGGCATCGGCGGCATCGTCGGCGCCATCGGCACCGGCATCTTCACCGCACCTTCGCTCGGCGGTACCGGCGGCGATGATTACGCAATGATGGGCCAGACCCTGATCCAGGCCCAGGCCGTGGGCATCACCATCGTATGGTGCGGTGTGGTTTCGTTCATCCTCTACAAGATCGTCGATGCCGTGATCGGGTTGAGGGTGAGCGATGAAGTCGAGCGTGAAGGCCTTGATCTCGCCACTCACGGGGAATCCGCCTATCACTACTGAGCGCCTGGGTTTCCATCAGGCGTGAAACGAGAGCAGGCCGGCGGGGCTCATCCCCCGCCGGCCTCGATTCTGATGCATGGCGAAATGAATCTGGAGTTGCTGGCGATTTCGGATTACCCTGCGTTTCTCGCCGTTCCTGAAAGCCGCCCAAACAGATGTTCCGCCGCCCGCGTCTCTTCGCCCTTCTCATGGCGCTTCTGCTTCTCTCTCTCGCCTCTCTGACGGCATACTTGCATTTCCGCCCCGTGCCGGTACGGCCCGCGGCATATTCCCTTCCGCCGCTCACGCATCCGATCGATAGGATACTGATTGAGAAATCGGCCCGCCGCCTCACCGTCTTTCGCGATGGCAAGCCCCTGCGCAGCTATCCGATCGCGCTCGGCTTCGCATCCAAGGGCGACAAGGCCCGTCAGGGTGACGGCAAGACCCCGGAAGGCCTGTTCACCATCAACCGGCGAAATCCGCAAAGCCGCTATCATCTCTCGCTCGGGATCGATTACCCAAGGCCTGAAGACATCGCCCGCGCTCGCGAGTCCGGTGTTGACCCTGGCGGGGACATCTTCATTCACGGCCAGCCCAATGGATTGGGAAATCTGGTAACGATTGCAAATGACTGGACAGCCGGCTGCATCGCGCTTTCAAACCGCCAGATCGAGGAGCTCTGGCGGATAACCCCTATCGGAACGCCGGTGGAAATCCGGCCCTAGGATCAGGACCCATCAATCCCGCGTTCACAGCGGCTTGAGGCGCGAAATATCAGGGGTTTTCTGCCCGCCGGACAGGGTGGCTTCCCTTTCCAAGGGCAGAAAGCATCTGAAATGAAGCGCCTGCACCGCCCTTCGGGTCAGGCGTATCTGCTCCCTGAATATGTTGCAAAACCTTGGAATAGAGCCACTATTCCTGCGGTTTAGCGCCTGTTCAGGAAGTAAATATGCCTGACTGTGAGCGCGGGATTGATGGGGCCTGACCTTAGCCCTGCCCCAGGAGAGCGATCGGCGCATTGTCGGGGCGCACGAAATCAAGGGGGGCCTTGTCTCTCGCCTCCGTCACCCGCTTGAATTCATAGGTCATCACGCCGTTCTCTTCTTCCGAGGCCACGATCAAGCACTGATAGAGATGGCGGCTGCCATCGAAGAGATCGACAAGCCCGCGCAGATGCGGCGCGTTCTCGGCATCAAGCGCAAAGCCGGTGCCCCAGAATTTCAGCACCGGGAAGATCTCGTCATCCGTATGAACGCGCAGCCGGCTCTTGCGATAAAGATCCTGCTTGCGGGCCTTCTCGAGGCCTTCGCGCACGTCTTTGGGCAGAAATTCATACATCACCAGTCCCCCCTGAGCACGCAGAATGCCACGACCATGATGAACGTCAAGTTAACCGAAACGGCAGGCAGGCCACGGCGGTATTCGGCCTGCAGGATTGCGCTCAGGTATTGTTCTCCTCCACGAGATCAACACCGGCGACAGGGCGCAGAACATGGGGTTTTGCGGGATCATACAGCGCCGAATCGCTGAAATCCCGCACATCTCCGAGCGCCGGCCCCACCAGGATGAGCGCCGTTCGGGTGATCTTCTGCGCCCGCACCTTCGCCCGGATATCAGCGAGCGTGCCGCGAATCAGCAGCTGATCCGGCCAGCCCACGCGATAGGCCACCACCACCGGGCAATCCTCGCCGTAATGGGGCAGCAGCACCCGGATGATCTCGCGCATGTTGCGCACGCCCAGATGAATGGCCAGCGTCGCCCCCGTGCGGGCGAAATTCTCCAGCGTTTCGCCGGCGGGCATGGCGGTTGACTGCATCGAAACCCGCGTCAGCACGAGCGATTGCGCGATCCCGGGGATCGTCAGCTCCTGCCCGAGCGCCGCGGCGGCCGCCGCATAGGCCGGCACGCCGGGGATGATCTCGTAGTTGATTCCCTCGGCGCAGAGGAGCCGGATCTGTTCGGCAATGGCGCCGTAAAGCGAAGGATCCCCCGAATGCACCCGCGCCACATCCTCGCCCCGACGATGCGCCGCCTTGATCTCGGCGTGAGTTTCATCGAGCGTCATTGCCGCCGTATCCATCACCCGCGCACCTTCCGGCGCACCGGCCACCACCTCGGGCGGCACCAGCGAACCGGCATAGAGGCACACCGGGCAGGCAGCGATCAGCCTTTGCGCCTTCAGCGTCAGCAGTTCCGGATCCCCCGGCCCCGCACCGATGAAATAAACCGTCATGCGCTCGATCCCTCATAAATGGTCCGAAAATATCCCCGCCGGAGGCATCCTGCGGTCATCATCCGTCTATCCGTTTGGCATAGCCGCGCGGGGTAAACATCCGCGGCCCCTCCCCCAGCCCGGCCAGCCGGCTCTTTGAAGAGCCCACCAGAACCACCGTCAGCATGTCCACCTCGTCCACCTTCAGATCGGCGAGGCGGCGGTAATGCAGGCGCTCTTCGGGGCGGCCGAGATTGCTGGCCAGCAGCACCGGTGTATCGGCGGGGCGGTGCCCCAGAAGAATATCGCGCGCCTCTGCCAGGAGCGTGCGCCGGCGTTTCGAAACCGGATTGTAGAAGGCAATCACGAAATCGCCTTCGGCGGCGGCGTGCAGGCGCTTGATGATATCCTCGCGCGGGGTCAGCAGATCGCTCAGAGATATGGCGCAGAAATCGTGCCCGAGCGGCGCTCCGGCGCGCGCGGCCGCAGCCTGAAGGGCGGAAATGCCGGGGGTCGATATCACCTCGGCGCGCCGTGCCGTATCGCTCACACCGCCCTCATTGGGCGCACGATCAAGCAGTTCGAACACCAGCGCGCCCATTGCATAGATCCCCGCATCGCCCGAACAGACAAGCGCGATGCTGCGCCCCTTTCCAGCCTCCTCCAGCGCGTAGCGGCAGCGCGCCTCCTCGCCGCCCAGCGGGAAATCCCGGCGCGGCTTGCCGGCGGCGAGCGGCCCCAGAAGATCGATGTAAAGCCCATAGCCCACCAGTTCGTCGGCCTCGGCAATGAGCCGGCTTGCCTCGGGTGTGCGCCATGCGGCCTGCCCGGGGCCGATGCCCACCAGCGAAAGCCGCCCGCGCGCGCGCCCGGCGTGGGCTGTGATCGGCCCGGGCGCACGGGCGAGCGCCGCTGTGCAATTGGCGCTCTTGTGCTTCTCCACCTCCAGCGTGCCTTCCGGCCCCACAGCCGCCAGCGCCGCGCCTTCGGCCACACCGGGGCAGCCGACTTCGGCGCGCACGATCTCGGACGGATTGGCGAGGCGCGCCTCCTGTCGCGCCAGTTCCTCCGCGCCAAACAGCCTGAGCGGCACGCCAAGGCGGCGCGCCAGTTCGTTCATCGCCGGTTCGTCGGCCTTCAGATCAAGCGTGTTGACGCTCGCCACCGCCCCGGGCGCCACGCCGGCTTCGTCAAGCATGGCCCGGACCAGCTCCCGTAGTTCCGCCGGATCCGCACCGCGCGCGCACCCAACCCCAAGGGCGAAGCGCTGCGGATGATAGACGAGCCTTGCCTCGCTCCCCTCCACCGGTGCCGTGGTAACATGGATTTCCACCATGCCGCCGGGATCCTCGGGCAGATCGAAAAGCCGCTCTCCCACCTGCCGCACACCCGCGCCCGAAAGCAGGGCGGCCATCACGGGCTTTGCATCTTCCGGATTGGCCAGGCGGTAGCCTGCCGGCGGCTCGTCGAGCGCCACGCCAAGCGCCACGTCGCCCGCGGTGGTGACGGCCGCCTTGCCGCCCAATGCTTCTGCCGCCCGCCGCGCCAGCCGGTTCGCGCCCCGATGCCCGCCCAGAAGTGGCACCACCACCGCGCCATCATCGGAAACGGAGACGAGCGGCGGCTCGCGGCGCTTGTCGGAAAGCAGCGGTGCCACGGCACGGATCAGGATTGCGCTCGCGCATACCCCGATCACCGGCACCCCGGCGGCGAAAAGTTCGCGCACATGCTCAAGCGCATTGGCAAAGAAGGCATCGGCCCGCGCCACCCGCCCTTCGCGCCCATGCACCCTTGCGCCAAGAGCGGCGGCCAGTTTCTGCGCTACCTCCTCGCCCGCGGGCGAAAGACAGATGACAACCGGATCTATAGCCACGGATCACCCCCCTTCACCAAAAGGATCATCGAGAAATAGGGCGCCGGGACGGGCGCTTGCGCCAGTGGGAGCACGCGCTCTTCGGGCAGGCTCGCGCGCTCCACGTAAACGGCGCGCTCCAGAAGCCCCAGATCGTCAAACACTTTCCGGATCTTGCCCATGTGCCGGCCCACCTTCATGATCGCCACGCTCTCCGCCCCCTCGATACGGTTTCGCAATTCCCTTTCGGGGAGGGGCCCCGGCAGGATGGTGACACGCTCGTTGCGCGCCGCGAGCGGCAGCCCCGCCGCCGCCGCGCAGGCGGTGATGCTCGTCACCCCCGGAACGATCTCGCAGGCGAAACGGCCCGAAAGCCGCGCGTGCAGATACATGAAGGAGCCATAGAATAAGGCATCCCCCTCGCACAGGATCGCCACATCGCGCCCCGCTTCAAGCTCGGCCGCGATCAGGGCGGCATTGGCGTCATAGGCGGCCTGGGCCGGTGCGCGTTCGGTCGTCATCGGAATCTCCATGCGGATTTCCCTTGTGCCGGGCGCGATCAGATCGGCGGCGATGGCGCGGGCAAAACTCTCTTCGCCCGGCAGCGCGGGGTAAGCCACCACCGGCGCGGCGGCCACCAGGCGCGCGGCGCGGCGCGTGATCAGATCGGGATCGCCGGGCCCGAGGCTTATGCCGTAAAGCGTGCCGCTCATCGCTTCACAAGGCTCCATTGCGCCACCGGGCGCAGGGGCTTCCAGCCGCTCATCCGCCCCAAGGGCTCGAGCCGGCTTGCCTCGATCTTCACCAGTTCGCCCCCATGTTCACGATAAAGGGCGATGAGCGCGGCTTCGCTCTCGATCGTGACCGCATTGGCCACCAGCCGCCCCAGCGGGCGCAGCGCCTGCCAGCAGGCGGCGAAGGTTTCGCGCGAAAGCCCGCCGCCGATGAAGATCGCATCCGGGGCGGGCAGCTTTTCAAGCGCCTCCGGCGCTTCGCCATCGATCAGCTTCAGCCCCGGCACCCCGAGCGCCAGGGCGTTCTCGGCCGCCATGGCGCGGCGGTCGGCGCGCGGCTCGATCCCGATCGCTCGGGTGTAGCGCGCGGCAAGCATCCACTCGATCGCCACCGAGCCGCAGCCGCAGCCCACATCCCACAGAAGCGCCCCGCGCATCGGCATCAGCTTCGCCACCGTCACCGCGCGCACCTCCTGCTTGGTCATGGTGCCGTCATGACGGAAAAGATCATCCGCAAGCCCAGGCACGCGGGGCAGCAGCGCCGCATCGGGCGAGGCGATGCACTCGACGGCCAGCGTGTTGAAGGGCGGCACGTCGCCATCCCAGCTTTCGGCCAGACCTTCGAAGCGCGCTTCCTTCGGCCCGCCCATGTTTGCCAGCACAACCATCCGGCTTTGCCCGAACCCGCGCTCGGTGAGGAAGCGGGCGATCTGGCCCGGCGTTTCCGCCCCGGTCGTCAGGATCAGCAGCCGCTGATCGGGCTGGATGAAGGCGATCATCTGCTCCACCGGCCGGCCATGCACGGTGAGCGTCTCCACATCCGCCATTGACCACCCCAGCCGCGCCGCGGCGAGCTGAAACGCGCCCACATGCGGGTGATATACGATCTCGCCCGGCGCAAATGCCCGCGCGAGCTTGGCGCCCACCGAATACCAGAGCGGATCCCCCGAGGCGAGCACCACCACCCGCCGCCCGCGCAAGGCTTCGAGCTTCCCGATGAGGGCATCGAAAGGCGAGGGCCAGCTGATTCGCTCCGCTCCGGGATCACGAGCGAGATCATGATGGCGCTCTCCTCCTACGATCACCTCCGCCGCTTCCACCACTGCGCGGGTGGCGGGTGTGAGGCCCTCAAGCCCGTCCTCCCCGATACCGACAACATGCAGCCAGGGCTTCATTCCGCACCCTCCCGCATGCCCGCGGCCAGCGCATTCACCGCCGCCGAGGCCATGGCCGATCCCCCGCGCCGGCCGCGCAGCGCCACGAATTCACAGCCCCTGGGCGCGCGTGCAAGCTCCGCCTTGCTCTCCGCCGCTCCCACGAAACCAACCGGAAACCCGAGGATCAGCGCCGGTTTCGGCCACCCCTGATCCAGGAGCTCCAGAAGGTGGAAAAGCGCAGTGGGCGCATTTCCGATCGCCACGACAGCACCTTCCAGATGATCACGCCAAAGCTCCACCGCCGCCGCCGAGCGCGTATTGCCGATTTCACGCGCAAGATCCGGCACGCGCGGATCGTTGAGCGTCACGATCACATCGTTGCCGGCGGGCAGGTTACGGCGGATAACCCCTGCCGCAACCATCTCGCAATCGCAAAGCACGGGCGCGCCCGAGGCAAGCGCAGCCCGCCCCGCCGCACAAGCGCCCGGTGAAAAATCCAGCCGGTCGGCCACCTCCACCATGCCGCAGGCATGAATGAGCCGCACCGCAACAGCCTCCATTCCCCGGTCAAAGCGATCAAGCCGGGCCTCGCGGCGAACTCTCGCGAAACTCTCGGCATAGATTGCCGCCGGATCCTTCTCGTAGGGCCGCATCACACACCTTCATCTTGGCATAAATACTCCCGCCGGAGGCTCCTGCCAGTGCCACAGCTCATGCCTTCGCCTTCCGCACGCTTTCGGGCCCCAGCGGATGCTTCGCATGGGGATATTCCGGGTGATGATGGTGGTGATGATTGTGATCGCCGTGATGATGATGGTGGTGATGGTGCTCCACCTCCAGCCGGCATTCCCCGGTGCAGAAATCATCGCACAGATCGCAATCGGCCACGTTCGAGCCCGGCGCGCTGGCCCCCTGGCCCTCCACGTGATGGTGATGGCTTTCCTGCGCCGCGCCCACCTCGGCCTCGAAGCCAAGCACCTGGGTGCGATATTTGCAGGTGCCGCAGGTGGGTGGCACGATCTCGCCCAGCTGTTCCGTCACCCGCTCGGCGAAGGTTTCCAGCACCTTCGGATGATCCTTGAGATAGCCCGCCTTCACCCATTCGATCTCCGGGTGCGCGGCGGCCACCTGATCGGTGAAGCCGTAGATGCGGTCGATCAGGATGCCGGTAAACAGGAAATAGGGAAACACGATCACCCGCCGATAGCCAAGCTTCGCCACATGGGCGAGCGTGGGCTCCACCAGCGGGAAGGTCACGCCTGAATAGCCCACTTCGCACCAGCCAAAGCCCATGCCCTCCCACAGCATGCGCGCGATCTTGGCGACATTGCCGTTGGCGTCCGGGTCCGAAGCGCCGCGCCCGATCACCACGAGGCAGGTTTCCTCGAGCGCCACCTCGCCATGCTCGGTATTGGCCCGCTCCACCGCCTCGCACACCCTATCGCCCGCCGCCGCCAACATCTTCGGATCCACGCCGAGCTCACGCCCGTAGCTCACCTCTATCCCGTGCTTTGCGGCGTAGGTGTTGAGCACGGTGGGGATATCGTTCTTCGTGTGCATGGCGGCAAAAAGCATCCCCGGCACGGCCAGGATCCGGGTGCAGCCCTTTTCGCGCAGCCGGTCCAGGCCATCACGGATCACCGGATTGGCGAACTCCAGATAGCCGTATTCGGTTTCCCATTCCCCCGGCAGAAGCGCGGGCAGCTTTTCGGCCAGCACCGCAAATTCGCTCACGGCGGCCTGCGAGCGCGAACCGTGTCCGCAGATCATCACGCCGATCTTTTCCTGATGCCTTGCATCCGTCATCGCACCTCTCCTTTCGAGCCAACCCAAAAGGGGTGCGTGCGGATCTTCCGCCTGCTCCCGACGACGCTGCTTCTGATCCCCGGTATGGGTCGATCATCCCGCAGCCAACCGCTCTGGCCCTCTGGGCTTCGTCTGATAGCGGTATAGGATGCGGCCTGAGGAGGCGCAATCCCGTTTGCGGCAGAAACAGGAGCCAAAACGCCCCTAATGCGTGGCGTAATGTTCCACCATTGCAGCAAGATCCTGCGGCGGGGTCTCGCTTTGCAGGAAGGCGCAGGCATTGGGAATGTGCCTGAAGATGGAGCCGTCGGAGAAGAATGTCGTGTTGGTCACGAAGACAACACGGGCGTCAGGCCGCCGGTAGCTTGCGAAATCCGCGATGGCAAAGGCGCTGCCATCCTCGAGCACCAGATCGAGCACGATCACGGCCACATCCTGCTCGCGCAGGATGTTGATCGCTTCGGTCTGGGAAGTCGCCAGCAGGGTTCGGAACCCGAGGCGCTCGACATGGCGCTGCCAGATGCGCCCCAGCGCCTCGTTACTTTCAACAATAAGAACCAGCATTGAGCCTCCGTGTGTCGATATCCAGCCATCTGACACACCGTTCCCCGCAGTATTTTTTTCTTAACACTACCTAACAAATGGTTAACGGTTTCCTAACGCCAATCAGGAAACCGCTCCATCTTGCCATATGCGCGGAAATCCGCTTCATGGAGGCCCGGCATCACGGAGAACGGCATGACGACCTGGATAACTATCTGCGATACCTGCAAACGCGAAGGCTGGGAAGCTGGCGAAAAGGGCAATTCCACCGATGGAGAGGTTTTTGCCGCACTCGTGGAAAAGGCCGCGGCAGGGCAGGTGAAAACACGCCGTTTTTCATGCCTGATGGGATGTGCGAGGGCCTGCAACATCACCATTCAGGCGTCGGGAAAGATCAGCTACAGCCTTGGCGGTTTCGCGCCGGATGACGAAGCGGCCGAGGCTGTTGTCGCCTTTGCCCGCTTCCACGAAAAGAGCGAAAGCGGGCAAGTACCCTATCGCCACTGGCCGGAGGCGATCAAGGGGCATTTCGTCTCCCGTCACCCGCCTTTGCCGGAAAGCTGATGGGAAAGCCCGCGCAAAACGCACCGCGCGATCACGGCGGCGGGCTGGATCGCGCCATTGCCCGCCATGGTGGCACAAGGGGCGAGTGGATGGATCTTTCCACGGGAATCAACCCCGTGCCCTATCCATTGCCGGATCTGCCGCCTGATTGCTGGCAAGCCCTGCCCGACAGCACGGCGCAACAGAGGCTGACGGAGGCCGCGCGCAGATTCTGGAATGTGCCCGAAGGCGCAGCCATTCTTGCCGCTCCCGGCGCTTCGGCCCTGATTGCGCGCATCCCCGCCCTGATACCGGCGGGCACGGTGCGGATCGATCACCCCACATATAACGAACACGCCGCCGCCTTCGATCGTCACGGCTGGCGGATCGGCGCGGGTGAAGGGGCGGCGCGCGTTGTCGTCAATCCGAACAATCCCACGGGGGCATTCTGGGATGGCGAGGATGACGCCCCCCGCGCGTTGCTCGTGATCGATGAAAGCTTCTGCGATCTCGCGCCCGAGCGGAGCCTGATCCGATTGGCGGCGAGGCCGGGCGTGATCGTTCTCAAGAGCTTCGGCAAGTTCTGGGGATTGGGCGGGCTTCGGCTCGGCTTTGCGATTGGGGATCGCGAAATGATCGGAGCGCTGGAGGAATCGCTGGGGCCGTGGCCCGTTTCCGGCCCGGCGCTCGCGATCGGCAGGGCCGCGCTTTCGGATGTGTCCTGGGCCGCGGCCACCCGTGCCCGGCTTGCCGGCGATGCGGCACGGCTGGATCGGCTGATCGGCGCGCGGGGTGGGAAGGTGATCGGCGGCACCGATCTTTTCCGCCTTTATGATGTGGGCGATGCGTCTCAATGGCAGGAAAGGCTTGCCCGGGCGCGAATCTGGAGCCGTATCTTTCCCTGGTCGCGCAGCTGGCTGCGCCTTGGCTTGCCCGGAAGCAAAGAGGGCTGGCGAAGATTGGAGGGAGCGCTTTGAGCCACTCCCTGATCCTTCTCGTTGCTTTGCTTCTTGATGCGGTATTCGGCGAGCCGGCATGGCTTTGGCGCCCCTGGCCGCATCCGGCGGTGCTGATGGGGCGGGTTGTCGGCTGGCTCGATATGGCGCTCAATCATCCGCCGATGCGGCGGGTAAAGGGCTTGCTTGCCGTTGTCATCCTTGTTGCCGGCGCCATGGCCACCGGCTTCGCCATCCATGCCATTCCCGATTTCGCGCTTCTCGAGATCGCCCTTCTGGCCATCCTCCTCGCCCACCGCAGCCTGGTGGACCATGTGCAGCAGGTTGCCGGTGCGCTGGCGCAATCCCTTGAAGGCGCGCGCCTGGCCGTGGCGCGGATCGTGGGCCGCGATACGCAGGATATGGACGAAACCGCCATCGCCCGCGCCGCCATCGAAAGCGCGGCGGAGAATTTCTCCGATGGCGTCGTTGCGCCGGCGTTCTGGTATCTGCTGCTGGGGCTGCCGGGGGCAATCGCATACAAGGCTGTGAACACCGCCGATTCGATGATCGGATACAGAAACGGGAAATACCGCCGGTTCGGCTGGGCCGCCGCGCGGCTTGACGATCTCCTCAACTGGATCCCGGCCCGCCTTTCGGCCATCCTCATCCTGCTGGCGCACGGGAAATTGCGCGCCCTTCCGATGGTGCGGCGGGATGCGCGCCTGCATCGCTCGCCCAATGCCGGCTGGCCCGAAGCGGCGATGGCGATCGTGCTTGGCGTTTCACTCGCCGGCCCGCGGAGCTATGACGGCGAGAGGCGCGATTTTCCCTTCGTTCACCCCGAAGGCAAGGCGCCGGCAAGGGCTGCCATCCGGGCCGCTGTGGAGTCGCTCTGGCGCACCTGGGCGCTTCTCGTGGCGCTGGCGGCAATCGTGGCGCTGGCGGACATGATCTTCTGAATGGTTGCCCTTGCGCTCAGGATTGTTACTGTTCCGGGCAGATTGTCTGATGGGAGTTGTTCCTGATGCGAGTGTTGAACATCGTCGCCCTTTCCCTTGCCCTTTTCATCATGGCCTCCGGGCCTGCGCCTGCCAAGGCAGGCTGCGGAGGGGATTTTTCCCGTTTCATCGAGGGGTTGAAGAAGGAGGCCGTTGCCAAGGGGCATGATCCCGCCACGGTGGCGAAGTTCTTTCAGGGGGTTGCCCATGATCCCAAGGTGATCAGGGCAGACAGGGCGCAAGGTGTGTTTCGCAAGAACTTCATCGATTTTTCGCGCGCCGTAATCAGCCGCAACCGTATCAACAACGGCCGGTCAAACGCGAAGAAATATGCCCGCCTCTTCGACCGGATAGAGCGCCAATACGGCGTATCGCGGGGCGTGCTGCTTGCATTCTGGGCGCTGGAGACGGATTTCGGCAAGGTGCAGGGGAATTTCAACACGCTGAACGCGCTCGCCACCCTCGCCCATGATTGCCGCCGCCCGGAGCTTTTCCGCCCGCATATATTCGCCGCCCTCAAGCTTTACGAGCGCGGTGATTTCGACCCGCGCCGCACCAAGGGCGCCTGGGCCGGTGAGATCGGCATGGTGCAGATGCTGCCGGGCGACATCCTTGAAAACGGCGTGGACGGAGATGGCGATGGCCATGTCCGCCTCAAGACATCCCCGCCCGATGCGCTGACGAGCGGCGCAAAGATGCTGCGCGGGCTGGGCTGGCGCGCCGGGGAGCCCTGGCTTCAGGAGATCATCGTGCCCGCCGATCTCGATTGGAGCAGGACGGGCCTCGATCACCGCCTGCCGGTGCGGGAATGGGCTGCGATGGGCGTGCGGCCACGCACGGGGCGCTTTCTTGGCGGCACCAACCTGCCGGCTTCCATCCTGCTTCCGATGGGGCGCAAGGGGCCGGCCTTCATCGCCTATCCCAATTTTGACGTGTTCTTCGAGTGGAACAAGAGCTTCGTCTATGTAACCACCGCAGCCTATTTCGCCACCCGGCTTGAAGGCGCGCCCGTTTTCAGCCCGGGCAATCCCGAGCCCGGGCTCTCCGCGCAGCAGATGAAGGCCCTCCAAAGGAAGCTGGCGGCGCGGGGGCATGACGTGGGCAAGATTGACGGCATCCTCGGCGCCAGGACGCGTGCCGCCGTCCAGGCAGAACAGAAGCGCCTCGGCCTGCCCGCCGATGCCTGGCCGACAGTGGCGCTTCTGAAGAGGCTTTGATCGGGCGAAAAGCCGCGAAAAAGTTTTAACAAAATCTTAAATTCGTGCTTGCCACGCCCAATTCGCGCCTCAATCAGATGGCTATATGGCCTCATACCGAGGCGGCAAATCGCCGTCAGGTGCTGAAACGAACAGAAGCAATATCGAAGACCTCGATAACATCGAAAATTTGAAAGGAAAGACAATGCTGAACCTCATCAAGAATTTCGCCCGTGACGAATCCGGCGCCGTGACCGTTGACTGGGTGGTTCTGACCGCCGCGATCGTGGGCATGGGCATCGCCGTCGTGGCGAGCGTGCGC
>WFVA01000008.1 GCA_015491895.1 Albidovulum sp.
GCCCCCGCCCTCCGAAGGCTGAGCCATGCCCGAGGGCGAAATCGCGCGCGCGATCAAAGAGCACCGCTTCCCCTGCGAGGCCTGCGGCGCGGATCTGCGCTTCGATCCCGCCGAGGGGCTTCTCGTGTGCGATCACTGCGGCAATCGCCAGGAGATCGGCGATGCCGGCACGGGCCAGGCGCTGCATGAGCATGACCTGAAAAGCGCCCTCGCCCGCTCAGGCGATGACGGGCAGATCGAGGATATCCGCTATGTGACCTGCCCCAACTGCGGCGCGCGGATCGAGATCGAAGGGCCGCGGCACGCGCTCGAATGCCCCTTCTGCGCCACCCCGATCGTGGCCGATCCGGGGGCCGGGCGGCGCATCCGCCCGCATGGCCTGCTGCCCTTCGCCCTCACCGAGCGCGCGGCGCGCAAGGCGATGACGGACTGGCTCGGAAGCCTCTGGTTCGCGCCATCGGGGCTCAGGGAATACGCCCGCAAGGGGCGGCGGATGCAGGGGATCTACGTGCCCTACTGGACATATGACGCCGCCACCGAAACCCGCTACACGGGCCAGCGCGGCACCATCTACCACGAAAGCCGCAGCGTGATGCGCAACGGCAGGCGCGAAACCGTGCGGGTGCAGAAGATCCGCTGGCGCCCGGTGAGCGGGCGGGTGGCGCGCTTCTTCGATGACGTGCTGGTGCTCGCCTCCCGCTCCCTGCCGCGCCGCTACACCGATGCGCTCGCGCCCTGGGATCTGGCCGATCTCGAGCCCTACAATCCCGAGTATCTGGCCGGCTTTGCCGCCGAGGGCTACACGGTGGCGCTCGATGAGGGCTTCGCCGAGGCGCGCGACTATATGGATCGGGTGATCCGGCGCGACGTGAAATTCGACATCGGCGGCGATCGCCAGCGCATTACCTCGATGAAAACGGATATTTCCGACGTGACCTTCAAGCATGTCCTGCTGCCCGTCTGGCTCGCCGCCTACAAATACCGGGGCAGGACATACCGCTTCGTCGTCAATGGCCGCAGCGGGCGGGTGCGGGGGGAAAGGCCGTGGTCGATCTGGAAGATCGCGCTTGCGGTGATCGCGATCGCCGCCATCGCCGGCGCGATCGGCTGGTTTGCGGCCATGCAGCAATGAAAAGGGGCACGCCGGAAGGCGCGCCCCTTGCACTGATCATTCCCGGCCCATGCCCCGATCAGGCCTTGGTGATCTTCACCCGCTTGCCGCCTTCGGGCGTCGTGTCCTTCTTCATCGGGATGGCGATGTGGAGCACGCCGTCCTTCAACTCCGCCCTGATATTGTCGCTGTCGGCATCGGGGGGCAGGCGGAAACTGCGGCTGAAGGCGCCATACTGGCGCTCGCTGAAATACCAGGTGCGCCCCTTCTCCTCGCGCTCCACCTTCTTCTCGCCCTTCACCACGAGGGTATCATCCTGCACCATCAACTCGATGTCATCCTCGGCCACGCCGGGAAGCTCGATGGCAATGTGATAGGCCTCTTCGTCCGACGAGGCCTCCGAGGGCGGCGCGATCCATTCCGCAAGCCGCGCGGTGACGGCGCGAAGCGGCTCGTAGAGCGAGGGCCAGAAGCTGGAATGCTGGGTTTTCTCGACCATGGCAAATCTCCTTTCCGTTTGCGCCTGATATGGGGATTTTCGCGCCGCCGCCAAGAGGGGGAACGGGAAAAAGCGCCCAGCCCCCGCGCTTGACAATCCCGCTCCCGCCGCGGCAGGTGATCGGCGCGGCATCGGGCCGCGAGTTCAGCGGGAGGGAGCCCATGCGGGCATTGATCCAGCGCGCGCGCGAGGGCGCGGTCACGGTGGCGGGCGAGGAGATCGCGCGCACGGGGCCGGGGATGGTGATCTTCGTCTGCGCCATGCAGGGCGACGGGGAGGCGGATGCGCGCCGGCTGGCGGCGAAGATCGCCCGCCTGCGCATCTTCCGCGATGGCGAGGGGCGGATGAACCGCTCGATCCTCGATTGCGGCGGCGAGGCGCTGGTGGTGAGCCAGTTCACCCTGGCCGCCGACACAAGGCGCGGCAACCGCCCCGGTTTCTCCGCCGCCGCGCCGCCCGATGAGGGCCGCCGGCTCTACGAGGCCTTCGCCGAGGCGCTCGCGGGCGAAGGCGTGCCGGTAGCGACAGGACGTTTCGGCGCCGATATGGCGGTTGCGCTCGTCAATGACGGGCCGGTGACGATCTGGATGGATCAGGCGGAGCGGTGATGGCGTTCAACAAGCCGTGAGGGCGCCGGCGGCGCTGGAAACCCGCCCCGGCGGCGGCTAGAAAGAGATGAGATCAGGCGAAAATGCTGCAGGGCTCATGACCTTGTGATGAGGGCAGCGCCCGGCCCGGGGGTGGGCGCTCGATAGCGCCCGCCCTGTGGGGCGGGTCGGGCGCTGCCCGGCGGTGCCCGCCGGGCGGCAAAATGCGATGACACCATGCGTGCGAAGCATTCCATGCAGCGTCATCTTGCTCTAGAACAGGCCATCCGCGGCAGCGGGCAGGAACGTGCAGCGACTGGCAGGAACAGGGCAGAGATGAAGAGCGAATTCCCACTCATCCGCGATCTGGTGCTTGTCGGGGGCGGGCACACCCATGCGCTGGTGCTCAGGATGTGGGCGATGAAGCCGCTCGCGGGCGTCCGCCTCACGCTCATAAACCCCCACCCCACCGCCCCCTATTCGGGGATGCTGCCCGGCCATGTGGCGGGCCATTACAGCCGCGCCGATCTCGAGATCGATCTGGTGCGGCTTGCCCGCTTCGCCGGCGCGCGGCTGGTGGTCGGCAGCGCCGAGGCGATCGATCCTGAAGCCCGCGAGATCAGGGTAACCGGGCGCGCCGCGCCGATCGGTTATGACATCGCCTCGATCGATATCGGCATCCATGCACAGATGCCCGAGATCGAGGGCTTCGCCGCCCACGGCACCGCCGTCAAGCCGCTCGACATCTACGCCGAACGCTGGAATGAATTCCTCGCCCGCGCCGGCGCCAAGGAGGTGGCGCCCGAGGTGGCGGTGATCGGGGGCGGCATCGCGGGGGCGGAACTGGCGCTCGCGATGGCGCACGCGCTGAAGGGGGC
>WFVA01000009.1 GCA_015491895.1 Albidovulum sp.
GGCACCGCATTCCATGCCACCGAGCAGGAGCGCACCCCTTCCGCGCGCACTTCCTCCTTCGCCGCATGCGAGCCCACGAGCACGTGATCGGCCCCGCGCACCAGCCGGCGGTCCATCGCCTCGTAAACCCTGTGCCGGCCCTTGTGGGTGGGGCCGAGCCAGCCGTGGACATGGCAAAGCCAGGGTGCGCGCCTGAAGGGCCGGCTCGTGGCGGCGAGCAGATTGGCGCGCATGTCATGGGTGTGGATCACGTCGATCCCCCCGGCTTTCAGCTCCCGCAGCAGGCTGGCGATCGTCAGCGGGAGGCCCTTCAGGCCGTGCCATGCGAGCCTGTGGCATTCGATGCGGCCGCCGGCCGTCAGCCGGTGCATCAGATCGGGCGCCGGCTGATGGCTGACGAAGAAGAGCACCGGCTCCACGCCGGGATGGGCCGCGAGCGCCGGAAACACCCCCTCGAGCATCGTTTCGATCCCGCCGATCGGGCCGTAGAGGCTTTTCACATGCGCCACCCTCATGCCGCTTCCGCCTCCCCTTCGGGGGCTTTCGCCTTCAGCAGGCGCGCGGCAAGGGCGCAGATCATCATCGCCGTCAGGCTGCGTGTCAGCAGCACGGCCAGGGCAGCGCCGAGCGCGCCGAAGCGGGTGATCGCGATCCAGCCCGCCGCCGCCATGACCAGGGCCTGGACAAGGGTGATCGCCAGCGAGGCGCGGGGCCGCACCATCACCACATAGGACATCGGCACCGGCACGGTGGCAAACCATATCATCACCGCGATGAAGAGGATGCGCAAGGCCGGGGCCGAGGCGATATAGCCGGGCCCGAGCGTGAGCAGGATGATTTCCTCGGCGAAGAAAAATACGAATACGCCCCCGGCAATGGCCAGCGGCACCGTGACCCTCGAAACCCCGATCCACAACCCCAGCAGCCCGCCGTGGCTTCCCAGATCGGCGATGCGCGGCTGAAGGGCGTTGACGGAGAATGCGATCACCACCTCCGGCACCATGATCAGCGGGATGAGCGCGCCATAGAGCCCCGCCTCCACCGGCCCTCTGAGGCTTGTGAGCATGAAGAGATCGAGCCGCTCGATCACGGCGCCCAGGATCATCGCCGGCGCGATCCAGCGCACGTAGCGCCAGGTTTCGAGGCCGGTGCGCGCGCAGAAGCGTTGAAGCTGTTTCTGCGCTCCGCTTGAGAGCACGAAGGCGCCGATGGCGACGGCAAGCGTGGAGAGCGTATAGGCGAGCAGGAACTGGGTCACGCCGAGCCTGTCCGTCAGCCACAGGAATGCGATGGCGCAAATGCGCGTGGCCTGCAGCACGGCCTCGAGCATCAGGAAGCGGCCGAATTTCTCGCGCGACTGGTAATCCGAGAGATATCCCCGATAGAGCAGTTCGCATCCCGCCGCCGTTGCGGCAAGAAAGACGGCAGGCGCCCATTTCGCATCTTGCAGCAGGGAAAGGGCGATGGGCCGGGCGAGGAGGGCGCCGAGGAGGATCAGGGCAAGGGCGAGCAGGATGCGCAATTGCTGGGCCGTGCGCCAGATGACAAGGGCCTCGCCGGGGGCTTTCCTCAGGATGGGCGGCACGCGGCGCACCACGTCCATGTCCAGCGGATCGCCGAGCGCGATGGTGAACATCTTGATCGCGGCCAGCGCGAAGGCCAGCACCCCGGCCTGCGCGAGCCCGCCGGGGCTTTGGCCGAGCTGGCGGTAGAAGAGGGTGATGGCGACGAACCAGAGCGCCAGCAGGGCAATCCGGCCCGCCGTGACAAGGCCGGTGCGCCACAGGAGCTTTCCCGTCTGGGCGCTCAAGGCCGGACGTTCCTTGCGGCGAGGGCAAGCTTCCTGCGTTTGCGCCGCAGGGTGCGCAGGGCGTTGATCAGGGACGGGGGCAGGGTGGCGAAGATGAAGCGCATCCAGGCCCCCGGGCTGAGGAGAATGCCCGGCTCGGCGCGGGCGACCATGGCGGCCTTGCGCAGGGTGCCGGAAAGCCCGGCGCCGAGGCGGGTCATGTGCAGGGTATCGAAGGCCTGGCGGGCGATGGCCCGGCGCGCCTCGCGGATGCGGGGGCGGAGATGGGCGGCTTCGGGCCAGGAGAAGGCCTCTTCCAGCCCCGCCAGGTGATCGTCAAACATGCTGCCATCCGCGTAGAGGCGGAAGGAAAGGCTGGTTTCGCGCACCCGGTAGCGCACCAGCGGCTCCTCCAGAAAGAGGACATCGCCAAGCAGGCAGAGCCTGAGGAACAGCCAGCTGTCGGAGATCATGCCCCAGCCTTCGTCCATCGCGCCGAGCGCCTTGACGGGCGCGGTGCGGGAGATGACGCAGGAATAGCAGAAGCCTTCCGTGAAGGCGCGGATGAAGGCGTCATCCCCGCTGCTTCTTGCCGGCCAGTTGCCGTTGAAGGCGCCGATCGGCTTGCCGTCGTCATCTATCCAGATGGCGCCCCCGTGCAGCATCTCTGCCCCCGGCGCGGCCTCGAGCCGTGCCACGGCGGCCGCCACGAAGCCGGGCTCAAGGATGTCATCGGCGCCGAGCACCATGAAGTAATCGCCCGTTGCCGCGCGGATGCCGCGCGTCACGTTGCCGGCGAAGCCGATGTTCTCTTCGATCCGGTCATAGGTGAGGCGCGGATCGTCATGAGCGCGCATGAGCTCCGGAGTGTTATCGGTCGAGCCGTTGTCGAGCACCAGGATCTCGAGATTCTCATGGGTCTGGGCCAGGGCGCTTTCCACGGCCTCGCCTAGCCATCGCGCCGCGTTGTAGGTGGGAATGACGATTGTCACCAGGGCCGTTTCAGGCATTTGTCCACTCCACTGAAATCATGCCGAAGCACGGAAAGACACGGAAAGAATTGACAAGAGTGATGCCCCTGAGGCACCAGTCTGGCATGTTTTTGCATTGAGGCCGAACATGCGCGGCAAATTCGTTAAGGCGATTGACATGGCCCTCGCCCGGGTGCTGCCCGGCGCGCGCCTTGGCGGGCGGGATCTGGTGATCTATGCGTTCCACAGCGTGCTGCCCGGGCTGGAGGCGCTCGGGGAAAATCTGATCGATCCCTATCAGCCCATCACCCTCGCCGATATCGAAAGCGTGATCGTGGCGCTGAAGCGGCGCGGGCTGCGTTTCGTGACCGGGCACGAGATCGCGGCGGGAGAGCGGCGCGGCCCCATGGCCTGGCTGACCTTCGACGATGGCTATGCCAACAACCTCGCCCTCCTGCCGCTCCTGCGCCGCCACGGTGTGCCGGCCACGATCTTCGTGGCCACCGGCCATGTGATGAGCGGCGAGGCCTATTGGTGGGATGTTCTCTATCGCGAGGGGATGCGCCGGGGCCGGGCGCCCGCGGATCTGGCGCGTGAACGCGAGGCCATGAAGGCGTTGGCGCCGGTGCAAATCCGGGCGCGCCTGATCGCGATGTTCGGGGAAGGGGCGCT
This sequence comes from Albidovulum sp., assembly GCA_015491895.1. Classification (GTDB taxonomy): domain Bacteria; phylum Pseudomonadota; class Alphaproteobacteria; order Rhodobacterales; family Rhodobacteraceae; genus WFVA01. Next base: position 3,433 of record WFVA01000009.1, read on the forward strand.
TCGCCCGGTGGGCGAGATCGATCGCCCGATGCACCCCGAAGAGTTGGCGCGGTTGGCGCGCGTGCCCCTGATCGAAATCGGAAATCACACCCATGCGCACAGCATCCTCACTCGTGTCGATAAAGAGGCGTCACGGCGCGAAATCGCAGCCTGCAGCGCGGTGCTTGCCCGCATCACCGGCAGGGCACCCGCTTCCATCGCGTATCCGAACGGCAATTTCAGCCCCGCGGTGATGGAGGCGGCCCGATCTGCCGGCCTTGAAATCGGCGTGACCTGCCTGCCGTTTCGCAATCGCATTGCCGGGGACGGGGCTGAGGAGAGCGCCAATCTTGCCCTCGGCCGCTTCGCGGGCCTGCGCAACGGGGCGATCAGGCGTGAGCTTGCGCTCTCGCTCGCGCCTCTCGGGCTGGGTATTGCTCGTTCCAGGCGCATCACGCAATGCAATCTCCGCGGGCCGATCACAAGCCGGGCGTGAGCGCCGGGGCCACCGGCTCCCTTTCGGGCGCCCGGCGGCTGAACGGGAGGAGCTTGTCGGAATGGGCGAAGGCGAGCGCGGCGGCGGGGGCATGTTCCTGGTAATAGAGGCCGAGATTCTCGCCATACCATTGGATGATCTCCTCGAGATCCTCCTCGAGCGTGCGCCGGGGCTGCCAGCCGAGGGCAACGAGCCTGTCGCCGGTCACGCCGTAGCGGCTGTCATTGAAGGGGCGGTCTGGGCCGTATTCGATGACCTCTCGGAGCGGCACCTGCATTGCATCGGCCACCAGGCGGACCACATCCATCACCGAATAATCCCGCAGCGCCGGAACATTGTATATCCCGCCGTCCTCGCCCCTTTCGATGATGGCGCTCACCGCTTCGCAGAAATCCGAGACATGCAGGAAGGAGCGGATGGCGGTGCCATTGCCATGCACCTGGAATTTCTCGCCGCGCAGGATATCGCAGATCAGCTTGGGGATCAGCTTTTCGGGATATTGCCTTGTGCCGTAGATGTTGTTGGCGCGGGTGATGCGGGTCGGGAGGCCGTAGGATTTCTCGAAGCAGTGAACAAACATCTCCGCGCTGGCCTTGGAGGCGGCATAAGGGTTGGTGGGGTTCATCCTGTCGTTTTCGGAAAAATCGCGCTCCGAGGATTCGCCATACACCTCATCCGTGCTCACATGGAAAAACAGGCCGATGTCATTCTCCACCGCGGCCTGAAGCAGGCAGATGGTGCCCTGGATGTTGCTCTCGATGAAGGGGCGGATATCCTTGTAGGAGTTGTCCACATGCGATTCGGCCGCCGCATGGATCAGCAGATCCGTGTTGCGCAGCAATTCGCGCACCACGCTCCTCTCGCAGATGGAAACCTCCACGAGGCGCACCTGTCCGGTGGCGATTACGGGGGCGAGGAATTCGTGCCGCGCCGCGTAGTTCATCGTATCGATGACGATGATCTCGGCAGCGGGATAATTGCGGCAAAGGTGTTCGGTTACATGCGAGGCAATGAAGCCAGCCCCGCCCGTGATGCAAATCTTCTTCATGAACGCACTCCCAAAAACAATCAGGAGAAGCCGGTAAAATGTCACTCTTCAATAAAGGCCGGGTTCAAATTCCGGGGCCCCCGCCGGAAAACGGGGGTGCCACTGTCATTTCCGTTCGGTTCGTGAATCTCCAGGCAGCATGATCGGAACCGTTCCCAACACTCGATGTTTTACAAAAGGCTTCTATAAACTCTTCGATAATTTTTATGGAAAGCAGCTTACTCCAAAATCCCGAATGTGCAAATTCATTCTTTCCGGCGGGTTGCGGGGCGCAGCCGGGGCCGGGGCGCGTGCCTCTTGCAACCGGCCCGGCCACCACATAGCTGTTTGGCAACCACTGCTTATACAAAGGAAAACGGCATGCAGGTCATTCTTCACAATGACGACGTATTGAAGGGCATCGAGGGCGTTCGGGCCTTTGCCGAGGAGGAACTGCGCAAGGCGCTGCACGGCAAGGTGGAGCGGCTGACGCGGGTGGAAATCTGGGTGGCCGACGAGAACGGCCCGAAGGCCGGCCCGGATGACAAGCGCTGCTCGATGGAGGCGCATCCGCGCGGGCGCCGGCCCGTGGGGGTGAAGCATCATGCGGGCGATGTGAAGGCGGCGATCAAGGGCGCGGTGCGCAAGCTCGCGCGGGCGCTGGAAAAGGAACTGCGCTGAGGCGGCAGGCCGCAGCCCGCATCTTCCTTCGCTGCCGGCCCGCCCGGCAGCTTCGGCTCATTCGATCATCAGATTCTCGATGAAGGCCTCGATGCGGCCATCGGTATCGTCGCTGTCCGCCGAGACGGCAACCCCCACCAGAACGCCCGGATCGGCGCCGAAGGCGCGGCGGAAATCGGCGCGCAGATCCGCCGTTTCGCGAAAGCGCCCGGTGCCGGCGGGGCGCCGGATCACCGTCTTGAGGCGCCCTTCGCCGTAAGGGCTCGCCAGAACCGTCCCGCTCTCGTAATCGCCCCCCCACACGTAGATCAGCGCCCGCGTGCCCGCATGGCGCATGAGCCGGGCCGCCGAGGCGCGCGCGAGCCTTTTGGCCGCCTCTGGATCGGCAAAGACGAAATAGAGCGCGAGATTGCGGTCATCCCCGCCCTTGCGGGTGAGATCGGTTGCCCTGACGCCCTGGCGCACCGCCCATTCCCAGCTGGCCCTGCGCGCCCCGCGCAGATTCTCGGGCAGGGGGCGGTAGAAGAGCGATACCGTGCCATCGGAGATCACCCCGAGCCGGCGCCCCTCGGGCTTGTAATCATTGCTCCACAGCCTGAGAAAGCCCTGTTCCTTCCAGGCCCTGTCAAAGGGGATGGATTCGCCCTGCGCAGGCCCTGTCAGGGCGATCAGGAAGATGAGGAGGGCGAGAAAGGCGGGGTGCCGGAAATGGACATACCTTATGGTCATGATCAAATCCGCTATCGTTACCCTTGCCACGAAAATCATGAAACACCGGCACCCCTGCCAACAGTAGCAGACTGCGCGCCCCGGGGTGTTCACATAACGGTGATCGCGGGGGATCAGGGCGTTTGTGCGTCAGGGGCGGTGCCGGAAAGCCACAGCCTGGCCGGCCCGGCCCGCATTTCGCCTTTTGCCCGCTCGAAGCGCAGATGCGCGATCGCCTTTCCATCCGCCTGGCTGTAAAGCGTGCCCGCACGCCGCCCCCCCTCACCGAGGATCGGCGTGCCCACGGGCGCTTCCCCCTCGATCTCCACCGTGGCGAGGCCCTTGCGCAGCTCCGTCTTGTGCTTCATCCGCGCCGTCACTTCCTGGCCCACATAGCAGCCCTTGCGGAAATCGACCCCGTTCAGCCGCTCGAAGCCGGCTTCGAGGATGTAGGTTTCGCCGGGGATCAGCTCGATCAGGCTTTCGGGCACGCAATGGGCCACGCGCAGCGCCTCGCGCCGGCGCGCCTCCTCGGGATCGGGCGGCGCGGGGGCAGGGGTGATGCGCCGCCAGCCGAGCGCGGGCAGGCGGGGATCGGCAAAGGCGCCCGGCGGGGGCGGGCCGAGCCCCGTTTCCACGCCGAGATCGGTATCACCGATCTCCACATCCGAGCGCAGGCGATACATGGAAAGCCGGCTCTTCAGCGCATCGGCGAGCGGTTCGGCCACGTCGATCAGGATCGAATCGCCATCTTCCACGAGGAAGAAATCGGCCAGATACTTGCCCTGGGGGGTGAGCAGAGCGGCATGAATCGGGCCTTCGCAGAGGCGGCGCACGTCATTCGTCACCAGCCCCTGGAGGAAATCGGATCTGTCCTTGCCGCTGAGCTTGAGCACGCGGCGGCTGTGGGGAGATTGCTGCATTTCCCTGATTTCCTTGGCCTCCGGTTCGCCCTGCGGTTATAGCAGAGGAAAGCGGGGGCGGAAGATGAAAACGCGCCCGGTGAAGGTAACGGCGGAGTATCTGGCCATGCGGGCGCCGCTCAGCATCGTCATACCCACGCTTGGGGCAGAGGCCACGCTGCCGGCCGCGCTCGGCTCTCTTGTCGAGGGGCTGGAGGCGGGGATCCTGCGCGAGGTGATCGTGAGCGATGGCGGCTCGCGTGACGGCACATGCGAGATCGCCGAGGCGGCGGGCTGCGAGGTGATCCGTGGCGCGCCGGGGCGGGGCGGGCAGCTGCGGCGCGGCGCGGCTGCC
>WFVA01000010.1 GCA_015491895.1 Albidovulum sp.
GCGGGGGCTCCGTGGCCTGCGCCATCCCCGGCTTCGCCACCCTCCCCGGCCTTCATGGCCTCCTCATGGGCCGGAATGCCGAAGAAGGAGAGCACCTTGCCGTGATCGCCGAAGAAGCTGCCATACCAGATCATGCCCGAAAACACCGCGCCCATGGCCAGCGCATAAAGCGGGATGCGCATCACCAGCGGCGCCTCATGGGCATGGGCGTATTTCTCCGGGTCACGCGGCTCGCCGAAGAAGGTCATGAAGATGAGCCGCCAGCTGTAGAAGCTCGTCATGGCGGCGGCGATCACCAAGAGCCAGAAGGCGAAGGTGCCCACGGGCGTCTCGGCCCCCCAGGTGGATTCGATGATCGCATCCTTGGAGAGGAAGCCCGCGAAGCCGATGCCGGTGCCGGGAATGCCGACGCCGGTGATCGCCAGCGTGCCGATCACCATCAGCCAGAAGGTCTGCGGGATCTTGTGGCGCAGGCCGCCGTATCTGCGCATGTCCTGCTCGTGGTGCATGGCGTGGATCACCGCGCCGGCACAGAGGAAGAGGAGCGCCTTGAAGAAGGCGTGCGTCAGGAGGTGGAACATGGCCGCCGAATAGACGCCCACCCCCGCGGCGGCGAACATGTAGCCAAGCTGCGAGCAGGTGGAATAGGCGATCACGCGCTTGATGTCGTTCTGCACGAGGCCCACGGTGGCGGCGAAGAAGGCAGTGATGGCGCCGATCGCCACGATCAGCGCGCCGGCCTCGGGGGCGTATTCGTAAAGGGGCGACATGCGCACCACGAGGAACACGCCCGCCGTCACCATCGTCGCGGCGTGGATCAGGGCGGAGACGGGCGTCGGGCCCTCCATGGCGTCGGGCAGCCAGGTGTGAAGGAAGAACTGCGCCGATTTCCCCATCGCGCCGATGAACAAGAGCACGCCCACCAGATTGGCGGCGTTCCAGTCGCGCCACAGGAAATGCAGGCTTTGCTCGGCGAGCGCCGGCGCGGCGGCGAATACGTCATCGAGGCGGATGCTGTCCGTCAGCCAGTAAAGCGCGAAGATGCCGAGCGCGAAGCCGAAATCGCCCACACGGTTCACCACGAAGGCCTTGATCGCGGCGGCATTGGCGCTCGGTTTGCGGTAATAGAAGCCGATCAGCAGATAGGAAGCCACGCCCACGCCCTCCCAGCCGAAGAACAGCTGCAGGAGGTTGTCGGATGTCACCAGCATCAGCATGGCGAAGGTGAAGAATGAGAGGTAGGCGAAGAAGCGCGGCTTGTAACTTTCGCCGGGCTTCCACTCGGGATCGTCGGCCATGTAGCCGATCGAATAGAGATGCACCAGCGCCGAAACCGTGGTGACGACGATCAGCATGATCGCGGTCAGGCGATCCATGCGGATGCCCCAATCGACCGAAAGCGTGCCGCTCTCGACCCAGCGCATGAGCGGGATATGCGTGGTGCCCGGCTCGAGCCCGAGGAAGATGATCCAGGCCAGGAGCGCGGAGAGGAAGAGGAGGCCGGTGGTCAGATACTGCGCCGCCGCCTCGCCGATGAGGCGCCAGCCGAAGCCCGCGATGAGCGCGCCGATGAGCGGCGCGAAGAGAAGGATCGTAGCCATGCGCCTAGCCTTTCATCACGTTGACGTCTTCAACCTCGATCGAGCCGCGGTTGCGGTAGAACACCACGAGGATCGCCAGCCCGATGGAGGCCTCGGCGGCCGCCACGGTGAGCACGAAAAGGGTGAAGACCTGGCCGACGAGATCACCCAGGAAATACGAGAACGCCACCAGGTTGATGTTGACGGCGAGCAGCATCAGCTCGATCGACATCAGCAGGATGATCACGTTCTTGCGGTTGAGGAAGATCCCGAAGATCCCGATCACGAAGAGGCCTGCCGCCAGGCTCAGATAATGCTCCAGTCCGATCATGTTACAGCCCCTGCCCCGGTTTCACGTCCTTGAGTTCCATGGATTTCGCCGGATCGCGGTGCATCTGCTCCACCACGTTCTGGCGCTTGACGTCCTTCCTGTGGCGCAGCGAAAGCACGATCGCCCCCACCATGGCCACCAGCAGGATCAGCCCCGCCGCCTGGAAGAGATAGATGTAGTCATCGTAAATGAGCCGGCCGAGGGCGGCGGTATTGTGCAGCTCGCCCGGGTCGGGCGCGGGCGCGGCGCGCGCGGCCTTGGCCGTCTCGGCGAATTCCCAGTTGCCGAAGGCCAGCCCCAGATCCATCAGGAAGATGGTGCCGATCAGCAGCGCCAGCGGCACGTATTTCGCCATCTGCCCGCGCAGCTCCTCGTAATCCACATCGAGCATCATCACCACGAAGAGGAACAGCACCATCACCGCCCCCACATAGACGATCACCAGCAGCATGGCGACGAATTCCGCCCCGAGCAGGATGAAAAGCCCCGCCGCGCTCAGGAAGGCCGACACCAGCCACAGCACCGAATGAACGGGGTTCTTCGAAACCACCGTCATCAGCCCGCCCACCAGCGTCGTGATGGCAAACAGGTAGAACACCAGATCCGCGACACCCATTTTCTGTCCCTCTCGTTTCGGGCCATCGGCCCGTTTGCGCCCTAGCGGTAGGGTGCGTCCAGTTCAATGTTGCGGGCGATTTCCGCCTCCCACCGCGCGCCGTTGTCGAGAAGCTTCTGCTTGTCGTAGAAAAGCTCCTCGCGGGTCTCGGTGGAAAATTCGAAATTCGGCCCCTCGACGATCGCATCCACCGGGCAGGCCTCCTGGCAGAAGCCGCAGTAGATGCATTTCGTCATGTCGATATCGTAGCGCGTGGTGCGGCGCGAGCCGTCGGCGCGGGGCTCGGCCTCGATGGTGATGGCCTGAGCCGGGCAGATCGCCTCGCAGAGCTTGCAGGCGATGCAGCGCTCCTCGCCGTTCGGATAGCGCCTGAGCGCATGTTCGCCGCGAAAGCGCGGGGAGAGCGGCCCCTTCTCCTGCGGATAGTTCAGCGTGGCCTTGGGGGCGAAGAAATACTTCAGCCCGAGCCCGAAGCCCTTGATGAAATCCACCAGAAGGAAATATTTCGTCGCGCGGACGTAATCGAATGCCATTCCCTTATCCTCCGGTTGCCCAGCGGGCCCAGGCCCCGCCGAAGGCCTCGTATTTCGCCAGAAACGCCACGATCACCACCCAGGCGAGCGAAAGCGGCAGGAACACCTTCCAGCCGATCCGCATCAGCTGATCATAGCGGTAGCGCGGGGTGATCGCCTTGACCATTGCAAAGATGAAGAAGAAGAAAGCCATCTTCGCCACCATCCACAGCACGCCGTCGGGCAGGCCGGGGATGGGCGAGAGCCAGCCGCCGAAGAAAAGAAGCGTGATCAGCGCGCACATCAGGAAGATGGCGATATATTCGCCGGCCATGAACAGGAGGAACATGGTCGAGGAATATTCCACCTGATAGCCCGCCACCAGCTCGCTTTCCGCTTCCGGCAGATCGAAGGGGGGGCGGTTCGTCTCGGCCAGCGCCGAGATGAAGAACAGCACCACCATCGGCAGATGCGGCAGCCAGTACCAGGAGAAGAAGCCGTAATCGCCGTCCTGGGCGTGCACGATATCGGTGAAGTTCAGCGATCCGGTAGAGAGCACCACGCCGATGATGATGAGCCCGATCGAAACCTCATAGGAAATCATCTGCGCCGCCGAGCGCAAGGAGCCAAGGAAGGGATATTTGGAGTTCGAGGCCCAGCCGCCCATGATGATGCCGTAAACCTCGAGCGAGGAGACGGCAAACACGTAGAGGATCGCCACGTTGAGATCGGCGAGCACCCAGCCATCGTTGAACGGGATCACCGCCCAGGCGATCATCGACATCACGAAGGCCACCAGCGGCGCCAGCACGAAGACGACCTTGTCGGCGCCAGCGGGGATCACCACCTCCTTCACCACGTATTTCAGCGCATCCGCCACCGATTGCAGCAGCCCGAAGGCGCCCACGATATTGGGCCCGCGGCGCATCTGCACCGCAGCCCAGATCTTGCGATCGCCGTAAACCAGAAACAGGAGCGAGATCATCACGAAGGCGATGATCGCCAGCCCCTGCGCGAGGATCAGCAGCGCTATGCCGAGCGGGGTTTGAAGAAATTCAGCCATGTGCCCTCACACCAAAGGTATCCCTTTTTCCTTGCAGTCCTTCACCACCGCGGCGGTGTCGATGATTTCCAGCCCGTCGGGCCTTTCACGCGAAACCATGTAGATCGCATCGCCGAGCCAGCGGCGCTTCCTGTCCGCGTCGAGATTGGTGCGCAGGTGGCGGGCGTAGCGAAAGCCGTGCTCCTTCGCATAATCCGCCATGACGCAGCGGGCGTAATCCGTCACGTCCTCTGCCCTGCGCGCGTCCTGCACCGTCACCTGCACGTTCAGCAGATCATCCCCGAGATCCAGCACATCGGCGCCCTGATGGAGCGGCACCAGATCCGGGTTTTCCACCAGCTCGGGCGGCGGCGCGCAACCGGCAACGCCGGCGGCCACCAGAAGCGCCGGGGCGATGGATGCGTTATGGAAGCTGCCCACGATCATGCCCGGCCCTACTCCGCTGCCATCTTGCTCTTTGCCCGCGCGATCGCGCGCGCCGAGCATTCCGCCATGATCTCGCTTGCCCGCGCGATCGGATTGGTGAGCCAGAAATCGGCGATCGGGCTTTCGAAGGCCCCCTTGCCGAGACGGCCCGCCTCGAGGGGCTGCCATTCGTTTTCGGCCAGGCAATCCACCTCGCCCAGATGCGGCACGGCCTCGATCAGCCGGTGGCGCAGGGCGGCGAGGCTGTCATGGGGAAGGGGCGCGCCCATCTCGCCCGAAACGGCGCGGATGATGGCCCAGTTTTCCTTCGCCTCGCCCGGCGGGAAGCCGGCGCGAAGGGCCAGCTGCGGGCGGCCTTCGGTATTGACGAACAGGCCGTCTTCCTCCGTATAGGCCGCGCCCGGCAGGATCAGATCGGCGCGATGCGCACCGCGATCGCCGTGGCTGCCCTGATAGATCACGAAGGGGCCCCCGCCGGGCTGGCCGGGCATGTCGATCTCGTCGGCGCCGAGGTTCCAGATCACATCCGCGCCCTCGAGCGCCGCATCGAGCCCGCCTTCGGTGGTGGCGCCCACGTCCATCGCGCCCACGCGCGCGGCCGCCGTGTGCAGCACCATGAATTTCGCGCCCGTCATCTCCGCAAGCTGCATCGCCGCCGCCAGCACCGCCTTGCCATCCGCGCCCCGAAGCGCGCCCTGGCCGACGATCACCAGCGAGGGCTCTTCGCCCCTCCTGCCCGGCTTCTTCCCGAGCAGCGCCTCGAGCGCCGCGCGATCATCGCCCATGTGGTGATAATCGTAGGTGAGATCCGCCGGCTCGCCGATCAGGGCGATCTCGGCGCCATTGAGCCAGGCCTTGCGGATGCGGGCATTCAGCACCGGCGCCTCGAGGCGCGGGTTGGTGCCGATCAGATGGATCCTCTTCGCGCTGTCGATATCCTCGATGCAGGCGGTGCCCACATAGGCCGAGCGGTTGCCCGCGGGCAGCTTCGCGCCGTCCACCCGGCATTCCACGCTGCCGCCGAGCCCCTCGATCAGCTCCTTGAGCGAAAACGCCGCCTCCACCGGCGCGAGATCGCCGATGACCCCGGCCACCTTCCGCGCCCCCTTGAGCGCCGCGGCGGCGGCGGCAAGCGCCTCGGGCCATTCCACGGGCTCGAGCCGGCCGCCCTTGCGCAGATAGGGGCGATCGAGCCGCTGACGGCGCAGGCCATCCCAGACGAAGCGGGTCTTGTCGGAGATCCACTCCTCGTTCACCCCGGCATGTTCGCGCGGCAGGATCCGCTTCACAACACGCCCGCGCACATCCACGCGGATGTTGGAGCCAAGGGCGTCCATCACGTCGATGGTTTCGGTCTTGGTGAGCTCCCAGGGGCGGGCCGAGAAGGCATAGGGCTTGTTGGTGAGCGCGCCCACGGGGCAGAGATCGATGATGTTGCCCTGGAGGTTGCTGTCGAGCGTGGCGCCGAGATAGGTGGTGATCTCGGCATCCTCCCCGCGCCCCGTCTGGCCCATTACCTGGAGCCCGGCGACCTCGGTGGTGAAGCGCACGCAGCGGGTGCAGGAGATGCAGCGGGTCATGCAGGTGGCCACGAGGGGGCCGAGATCGAGATCCTCGGCCGCGCGCTTGGGCTCGCGGTAGCGGGAGAAATCCACGCCATAGGCCATCGCCTGATCCTGCAGATCGCACTCGCCCCCCTGATCGCAGATCGGGCAATCGAGCGGGTGGTTGATGAGCAGGAATTCCATCACCCCCTCGCGCGCCTTCTTCACCATCGGGCTGTTGGTGCGCACCTCGGGAGGGGCGCCTTCGGGGCCGGGGCGCAGATCGCGCACCTGCATCGCGCAGCTGGCCGCGGGCTTGGGCGGACCGCCGACGATTTCCACCAGGCACATCCGGCAGTTGCCGGCGATCGACAGGCGCTCGTGGTAGCAGAAACGCGGGATCTCGATCCCCGCCACTTCCGCCGCCTGGATCAGGGTCATCGCCCCGTCCACCTCGATTTCCCTGCCATCGATGATGATCTTGCGTGTGTCGCTCATGCGCATGTTCCGTCGATTTGCCAGGCATCGGGCACAGCCCATGACCGGCGTTTGATCCTGGTAATCCTCATCTCCCTGCCGCGACGGGCCGCGCGGCAGAATTCCGCTCCCTTCCTGCGCGCCAGCGCCCGGGCGCCGGGCTCGGGGATGCTGTTCGGTGCAACGAAGACGCTGAATCCCTGCCGCCCCTCGATGAAGAACAGCGATACCTCCGGCGCCTCCGGCGTTGCCCGGCCTGCGCGCGGCGGCGCGGGCGCAAGGGTGCAGCCCGCCAGGGTGCCGAGCCCGGCCATCAGCGATATGAGCGCCTGCCCCCTCACCTGTGGCTCCTCAGCAATTGCCCGATCAGGCTCTTTCTGGCGATCTCTTCCTCGCCAAGCCGGCAGTAGCTCTGCGCATCCCCCGGCTTCACGCCGCGCGCGGCCATGTAATCGGCGGCCATCTTCTTCACCCGCGCCTTTTCCTTCGGATCCTTCAGGAAGGCCTTCACCTCCTCGCGCTCATAGCCCTGGCGGATCGCATATTGCTTGAGCGCCTCGAGCTTGCGCCAGACGGTGAAATAGCGCGGCGAGATGGTGGGACAGTTCTTGCGGATCTCGTCGCCCACGACGCCGGCCATGAGCGATTGGTTGATGTGCTTCTCCTCCGGCAGCGGCACCTTGGCCGCGGCGATCGCGGCGGGAGCGATCAGGAAGACAAGCGCGGCAGTGATGCATCTCTTCGCATGGGTCATGACATTTCTCCTTTCATCCGAAAGGAGATGGGGGCACCCGGAAGTGTTATGCAATAACGGCCCGCGCGCTGAGGCCGTTATCGGATAACCGCCCGAACCGCACTCCCTGCCGACTCCCGTGGCCATATGTGCGCCCCCGCGCCCCATGGCCTACTCCGCCGCAACCGCGCTGACGCGGCCTGATTTGCGTGCCTTGATGCGATCCTCGATCTCATCGCGGAAATGGCGGATGAGCCCCTGGATCGGCCAGGCGGCGGCATCGCCGAGCGCGCAGATCGTGTGGCCCTCCACCTGTTTGGAGACATCGAGGAGCATGTCGATCTCCTCCACCTCCGCCTCGCCGCGCACCAGGCGGTCCATCACCCGCATCATCCAGCCCGTGCCCTCGCGGCACGGCGTGCACTGGCCGCAGCTTTCATACTTGTAGAATTTCGCCAGCCGCCAGATCGCCTTGATCACGTCGGTGCTCTGATCCATCACGATCACCGCCGCGGTGCCGAGCCCCGAGCGCTGCTCGCGCAGCCAGTCGAAATCCATGATCGCCTCCTCGGCGATCTCGGCCGGCAGCAGCGGCACCGAGGAACCCCCCGGGATCACCGCCTTCAGATTCTTCCAGCCGCCGCGGATGCCGCCGCAGTGGCGGTCGATCAGCTCCTTCAGCGGGATCGACATCGCCTCTTCCACCACGCAAGGGTTGTTCACATGGCCGGAGATGGCGAAAAGCTTGGTGCCGGTGTTGTTGGGCCGCCCGATGGAGGCGAACCAGCTCCCGCCCCGGCGCAGAATGGTGGGCACGACGGCGATGGATTCCACGTTGTTGACCGTGGTCGGGCAGCCGTAGAGCCCGGCGCCGGCGGGGAACGGCGGCTTCATGCGCGGCATCCCCTTCTTGCCCTCGAGGCTCTCGATCAGAGCCGTTTCCTCGCCGCAGATATAGGCCCCCGCCCCGTGGCTGACGAAGAGATCGAAATCCCAGCCCGAACCGGCGGCATCGGGCCCCAGAAGCCCGGCCTCGTAGGCTTCATCGATCGCCGCCTGCAGCGCCTCGCGCTCGCGGATGAATTCGCCGCGGATGTAGATATGGCCCACATGCGCGCCCATGGCGAAGCCCGCCAGCAGCGCCCCCTCGATCAGGGTGTGGGGATCGTGGCGCATGATCTCGCGATCCTTGCAGGTGCCGGGCTCGGATTCATCGGCGTTGATCACCAGATAGGAGGGGCGGCCATCGCTTTCCTTCGGCATGAAGGACCACTTCAGCCCCGTGGGAAAGCCCGCGCCACCGCGCCCGCGAAGGCCGCTGTCCTTCACCTCCTGGATGATCCAGTCGGCGCCCTTCCTGATCAGCCCCGCCGTGCCGTCCCAGGCGCCGCGCTTCATCGCGCCCCTGAGGGAGCGATCGCCCATGCCGTAGAGATTGGTGAAGATGCGGTCCTTGTCATCGAGCATCGAAATCATTCTCCCCTGTCCTGGCGCAGGGCATTGCGCCGCCGCCAGATCTGAAACGTGACGGCCAGAGCCCAGACGAAGCCGGCAAGCGCGGCGAGATCGAGCAGGATGGCAAAGCGCGGCGCGAGGCCGAGACGGCCGCCGAGCCACTGCGCCCCGACCCAGAGGATCATGGTGGCGATCAGCACGATCGCCACCAGCCGCGCCCGGCGCGCCAGCAGCATTTCCGCTTCGTTATCAGCCATCCTGCCCTGCATCGTCACGCCTTGTAGACCTTGCCCTTTTTCACCCGGTTGGCGAATTCGGTGGAGTCGCCCCTGGCAAGCACCTTCGCCTGCCTGATCCATTCGTCGCGCTCGATCCGGCCCCTGAAGCCCTCGAGATGCGCATCCACCCACTCGACCTCCTTCTTGCGCCAGCTTGCGATCTGATCGAAATGCCAGACGCCAAGCTCGTTCAGGAGCTTCTCGAGCTTGGGCCCGATGCCCTTGATCATCTTCAGATCATCGCCCTTGCCCCCGCGCGGCGCCTTCAGAAGCTCGGGCCTGCCATCGGCCGCCACCGGCCGGCGCGCGGCGCTTTTCGCCGCCGGTTTCTTCGCTTCGGCTTTCTTCGCTTCGGCGGCCTTCGGCTCCGGCTTCGCCTCGGGCTTCTCCGCCGGCGCCGCCCCGGCCTCGGCCGGTTTCTCTTCCGAAACTTCCGAATCCGAAACTTCCGTATCCGCCGCCCCGCCGGCATCCGCCGCATCCGCTCCGTCAGCCTCCGAATCCCCGGGGCGCATGCGATGGCCGAGCGTGGTCAGATCGGGCTTGGTGGCCAGAGATTCCTCCTCGATCAGATCGATCTCGGCCAGGTGCTCGGGCGCCACCCTGATCTCTTCCTCCTCAGGCGCGCCATCCGTGTGATGCCCCTCGGGCATCCCGGCGCAGAAGGCGCGCTGCAGGAGCCAGGCGATCACCACCATCAGCACCAGCGCGATGATGATCGAAAGGATGGCGGACATCCCGTAAAGCCGCGCCAGGATCAGCCCGGCGGCGAGTGCGAAAAGCGCGCCCGCGATCCAGCACATGTTGGTGCAGGAAAACAGACCGCCGTTTCTCTGATTGCTCATGACGAATATCCCTGTTGCTATTGCGTTTCACTACCATCAGACACGCGCGCGCCCGGTCCGCCCGAAGGCGGCCGGCAGCCTGTTGTCGTTATCGCGCGCACCATACTCTTCACCTCATCTCCATCGGGCGGCTCAATAAACGCCGCCCTTCTTCACCTTTTTCGAAAATTCCGTCTCGCCCCCCCTGGCAAGCACCTTCGCCTGCTTCACCCATTCATCGCGGCTCACACGGCCCCTGAAGCCCTCGAGATGCTCGTCCACCCATTCCACCTCCTTCTTGCGCCAGGAGGCAATCTGATCAAAATGGAACACCCCGAGCTTGTGCAGCAGCGCTTCAAGTTTCGGACCTACCCCCTTGATCTGCTTGAGATCGTCGGCCTTGCCGCCACGAGGTTTCTGCAGCAGTTCGGGCCTGCCATCGGGCGCAACGGGCTTGCGGGCGGGTTTCTTCGCCGGTTTTGCCACGGGTTTTGCGGCGGCTTTCGCGGCAGGCCGGGAAGCCGGTTTCGAAGCGCTTTTCGCAGCCGGCTTCGCCACTTTCTTCTGTGCCGCCCTGCCGGCCTTGCGGGCATCGAGCCACGGCGTCAGGACCGGGGCCTCGGTGCCGTCGATCCGCTTCACCGTATCGCCGAGCGCCAGCGCCCGCTCCACGCTTGCGTTATGCGGGGATGCCGGCTTTTCATGCTGCGCAAGGCTGGTCGGCCCCGAGAGCGGCTCGGCGGCGTAGCGGCCGTTCTGCGGGCCGGGCACCGGCACCTTGCCGGCGGCCAGTTCGTCGATGATCTCGGCGAGCCGCTCGGCTGTCAGATCCTCGTAGTAATCCTTGCCGATCTGGGCCATGGGCGCATTGGCGCAGGCGCCGAGGCATTCGACCTCCTCCCAGGAAAACTTCCCGTCGGCCGAAAGCTGGTGCGGCTCCGGCGCAATCTTCTCGCGGCAGACGCCGATCAGATCCTCGGCCCCGCAGATCATGCAGGAGGTGGTACCGCAGACCTGGATATGCGCAACGGAACCAACAGGCTGCAGCTGAAACATGAAGTAGAACGTGGCTACTTCCAGCGCCCGGATATGGGCCATGCCCAGCATGTCGGCCACATATTCGATGGCCGGGCGGGTGAGCCAGCCCTCCTGCTCCTGGGCGCGCCACAGAAGCGCGATCACCGCGCTCGCCTGGCGGCCTTCCGGATATTTGGTGATCTGCGCCTTCGCCCATTCCAGATTGGCGGGCGTGAAGGCGAAGCTCTCGGGCTGGTCATGGTAAAGACGGCGCAGCATCAGCGGTCAATCTCCCCGAACACGACATCAAGCGATCCGATGATCGCGGCCACATCGGCCAGCTGGTGACCTTTGGCGAGCTGGTCCATCGCCTGGAGGTGCGCATAGCCGGGCGCGCGGATCTTGGCGCGGTAGGGCCTGTTGGAGCCGTCCGACACCAGATAGACGCCAAACTCCCCCTTCGGCGCCTCCACCGCGGCATAGACCTCGCCCTCTGGCACACGGAAGCCCTCGGTGTAGAGCTTGAAGTGATGGATCAGCGCTTCCATGCTGGTCTTCATCTCGGCGCGGCGCGGGGGGGCGAGCTTGCCGCGCGCCAGCACGTCGCCCGGCTCGTTGCGCAGCTTCTCGCAGGCCTGGGCGATGATCTTCTGGCTCTCGCGCATCTCCTGCATGCGCACCAGATAGCGATCGTAGCAATCGCCGTTCTTCCCCACGGGGATCTGGAAATCGAACTCGTCGTAGCATTCATAGGGCTGGGCGCGGCGCAGATCCCAAGGAAGCCCCGAGCCGCGCACCATGACGCCGGAAAAGCCCCAGTCGAGCGCCTCCTGCTCGCTGACCACGGCGATATCCACGTTGCGCTGCTTGAAGATGCGGTTTTCGGTCAGCAGGCCGTCGATATCATCGAGCGCACGGGTGAATTCCTCGTTCCACTGATCGATGTCGTCGATCAGATCGGGGGGCAGATCCTGATGCACGCCGCCGGGGCGGAAATAGGCCGCGTGCAGGCGCGCGCCGCAGGCCCGCTCATAAAAGACCATCAGCTTCTCGCGTTCCTCGAAGCCCCACAAGGGCGGGGTGAGCGCGCCCACGTCCATCGCCTGGGTGGTGACGTTGAGGAGGTGATTGAGAATGCGCCCGATCTCGGAATAAAGCACCCGGATCAGCTGCGCGCGGCGCGGCACCTCGACGCCGCAGAGCTTCTCGATCGCTAGGCACCAGGCGTGCTCCTGATTCATCGGCGCCACGTAATCGAGGCGGTCGAAATAGGGGAGGTTCTGCAGGTAGGTGCGGCTTTCCATCAGCTTCTCGGTGCCGCGGTGCAGAAGGCCGATATGGGGATCGGCGCGCTCGACGATCTCGCCGTCAAGCTCCAGCACCAGCCGCAAAACCCCATGCGCCGCAGGGTGCTGGGGGCCGAAGTTGATGTTGAAATTGCGGATGCGCTGCTCTTCGCTGCGCACATCCTCGAAGCCCTTGGAGCCGTCCATCACTTGCCCTCTCCCTTCGCTTCGCCGCCGGCATCGCCGCCCTTTTCGTCACCGGGCAGGATGTATTTCGCGCCCTCCCAGGGGCTCATGAAATCGAACTGGCGATAGGCCTGCTTGAGCTTCACCGGCTCATAGACGACCCTTTTCTCGGTTTCGTCATAGCGCATCTCCACATAGCCGGTGGTGGGGAAATCCTTGCGCAGCGGATGGCCCTGGAAGCCGTAATCGGTGAGGATGCGGCGCAGATCGGCATTGCCGCCGAAAAGGATGCCGAACATGTCATAGACCTCGCGTTCGAACCAGCCCGCGCCGGGATGGAGCGCGGTGATCGAGGGCAGGATCTCGTCCTCGCGGATCGCGCATTTCACCCGGATGCGCTGATTCTGGCGCATGGAGAGGTAGTGATAGACAACATCGAAGCGCTTCTCGCGCTCGGGCCAGTCCACGGCGGTGATGTCGATCAGGGTGGTGAAGCGGCAGGCGGGATCGCTCTGGAGGAATTCGGTGAAGCCCCTGAGCGAAGCCGGTGCCACATCCACCGTCAGCTCCCCATGCGCCACCCGCCATTTCAGCACGCAATCGGGCCGCTTCGCCTCGATCAGCGCGCCAAGCTCGCGCAGCTCTTCGCTCCTGTCATGCGTCAACACCATGGCGCGCTATCTCCTCAGGGTGCCGGTGCGCCGGATGCGGCGCTGAAGCTGCAGGATGCCATACATCAGCGCTTCGGCGGTGGGCGGGCAGCCGGGCACGTAGACATCCACCGGCACGATCCGGTCGCATCCCCGCACCACGCTGTAGCTGTAGTGATAATAGCCGCCCCCGTTGGCGCAGGAGCCCATGGAGATCACGTAGCGCGGCTCGGGCATCTGGTCATAAACCTTGCGAAGCGCCGGCGCCATCTTGTTGGTCAGCGTGCCGGCGACGATCATCAGATCCGACTGGCGCGGGCTGGCGCGCGGCGCGGTGCCGTAGCGCTCGAGATCGTAGCGCGGCATGGAGCTGTGCATCATCTCCACCGCGCAGCAGGCGAGGCCGAAGGTCATCCAGTGCAGGCTGCCGGTGCGCGCCCAGTTGATAACATCCTCGACGGAGGTGAGCAGGAAGCCCTTGTCCTGCAGCTCGCGATTGAGCTCCTGGGTGGTGTATTCGGGGTCGGCCCCGGCCTGATGCGTGCCCGTCATCACTCCCATTCCAGCGCCCCCTTCTTCCATTCATAGGCAAATCCGATGGTCAGCACCGCCAGAAACACCATCATCGACCAGAATCCCACATCCCCCACATCCTTGAACGCCACCGCCCAGGGAAAGAGGAAGGCGATCTCCAGATCGAAGATGATGAACAGGATCGAGACGAGATAGAAGCGCACGTCAAAGCGCATCCGCGCGTCGTCGAAGGCGTTGAAGCCGCATTCATAGGCCGAAAGCTTCTCCGCGTCCGGCTCGCTCGGCGCGATCAGCACCGCGGCCAGGATCAGCACCAGCCCGAGAGCCACCGCCATGCCGGAAAATATCAGAACCGGAAGATATTCCCTGAGAAGTTCGTCCACGGCCCTCTCCTTCCCTTGTCTGTGGCCCGCACTGGGCGCGCCGCCTTGCCTTCGGGGTTTACTCCTGCCTCAAGGGGGGGTCAACATGACGCAGGCGGCAAAACCCGGTTTGCGGGGGGTAATAGCAAAAAAAATGTATGCCGTGGTGTGCCGGTTTTGCTCCAGATTGCCGCAGGGCGGGCACAGGGGCGCGAAGGGCTGCCCGATGGCGGCGAAAATGGTATTCTAACACCCCATTAGGGGCGGCTCGGAGCGCCCGCGCACGCCCTCCCCGGCGACTCACTTCGTCCAGGCGGGCGGGCGCTTTTCGAAGAAGGCGGCGATGCCCTCGGCGATCTCCGCGCTTTCCCAGCGCTTCACCAGCGCCTCAACCGTCTCGTCGATCACCGCGTCGTCGATCACCGGGCCGAGCCGGCGCGCCAGCGCCTTGGCGTCGGCCACCGCGCCCGGCGCGCAGGCGAGATATGGCGCCACTTCTTCCTCCACCGCCTGATCCAGCGCCTCCGGCGCCACCGCGCGCGCGAGAAGATCGAGCGCCACCGCCTCGCCCGCCCCGAACAGGCGCGACGACATGAACACCCGGCGCGCCTTCCCCTCCCCCATACGCGCGATCACGTAGGGCGCGATGGTGGCGGGGATCACGCCAAGCTTCGTCTCGGTCAGACCGAAGCGCGCGCTCTCGGCCCCTATCGCCACATCGCAGACGCTCATCATGCCGATGCCACCGCCGAAGGCCTGCCCCTGGATGCGCCCGATCAGCGGCTTTGGCAGGCTGTTCAGCGCCTGCAGCATCTCGGCCAGCCGGCGCGCCTCGCGCCGCTTGGTGGCGCCATCGGCCTTCATCGCCGCCAGCATCCACCTGAGATCGCCCCCCGCGCAGAAGCTCCTGCCCGCGCCCGTCAGCACCACCACCCGCACCGCATCATCCGCGCCGAGGCACCGGGCGGCATCGGTGAGGGCGTCCATCATCGCAGGAGAAAGGCAATTGTGCCGCTCGGGCTCGTTCAGGGTGAGGATCGCCACCCCGCGCGCGTCGGTTTCGATGATAACGGGTCCGCTCATGCCTCTTCCTCCTTCTCTCCCCCCCGCATCGCGCGCGCCATGGCCGCGGCTTCAGCGATCACCGCGCGCTCAAGCCCTGTTTCGAAGCCGAGCCCCGCAAGATGCGCCTCGACCGCCTCCGTCGCCACATTGCCGGAGGCCCCCGGCGCATAGGGGCAGCCCCCGAGCCCGCCCACGGCGGCGTCAAACACCCGCAGGCCCAGCGCCAGAGCGGCATCGATATTGGCGAGCGCGCGGCCCTCCGTATCGTGAAAATGCCCGGCAAGCCGGTGCGCGGGCACCTCATCCAGCACCGCAAGCAGCATCCGCGCGGTGCTGTCAGGCGTGGCGCGGCCGATGGTATCGCCGAGCGAAATCTCATAGCAGCCGGCGGCGAAGAGATCCCCCGCCACGCGCGCCACGGCTTGCGGCGCCACCCTGCCCTCATAGGGGCAGTCCGTCACGCAGGAAACATAGCCGCGCACGGGGATATCGGCGTGGCGCGCCGCCTCGAGCACCGGCGCGAAACGCGCGAGGCTCTCGCTGACCGAGCAGTTGATGTTCTTGCGGCTGAAGCTCTCGGAAGCGGAGGCAAAAACCGCGATCTCGTCCGCCCCCGCCGCCACGGCCGCCTCGTAGCCCTTCATGTTGGGCACCAGCGCGCAATAGGCCACGCCGGGCGCGCGGCTGATCCCGGCCAGCACCGCGCCGCTGTCGGCCATCTGCGGCACCCAGCGGGGCGAGACGAAGCTCGCGCATTCGATATGGCGAAAGCCGGCGCGCGAGAGGCAGTCCACCAGCGCGATCTTCTCCACCGTGGGGATCAGACGCTGTTCGTTCTGAATCCCGTCGCGCGGGCCCACCTCGAAGATCTCCACATATTCGGCTTCGCCCATCATTGCCCCTCCTCCTCGGGTGGCGGATAGAAATCACGGGTGTAGATCTGCGCCTCGCCATCCGCCGCCTGCGCGCGCTGAAAGGCCGGGCGCGCGATCAGGCGCTCGCGATAGGCGTCAACCCCGTGCAAAAGCCCCGCCGGCACGAAGCGGCGCGCGATCATCACCCCATAGCCCACCGCCACATCAACCGCCGTAAAGCCCGAAGGCAGAAGCCATTCGTGATCGCTGACGGCCCGATCCACCACCTCCAGCACCTTCTCTAGCCGGCGCGCCTCGAGGCGCATCACCGTGGGCGAACGCATCCAGGGCTCGCGCAGCACGATGTGATGCTGGGTGAGATTGGCGATGTGCTGGCCGATGGTTTCGGCGAAATGCAGCCATTGCAGCCAGTCGGCGCGCTCGGCATCGCCGGGCGGGCGGAAGAGGCCCAGATGCGGGCGTGTTTCCATGAGATATTCGGTGATCGCGCCGGATTCGAACAGCACCCGCCCGTCGATCTCCAGCGCCGGCACCCGGGCGGCCGGCGAAAGGGCGCGGAATTCATCGCTGCGCATGGATTTGTCGAAGAAGCTCCAGTGCCGGATCACGTATTCAAGCCCCATTTCCTCCAGCAGCCAGAGGATGCGGAAGCTGCGCGCCTGCGCCACGTGATGTAACCGGATCGTCATCGCTCAAGCGCCTCCCCTTCATCTTGGCCCAAATACTCTCGCCGAAGGCAAGGGCCGCGAGGCCCTTCCCTCACCCCGCCTTCCCCTCATGCCCTTCTTCGCTCTCGAGCCGGATCAGCGGCTGGCCCGCCTCCACCTGCGCGCCCGCGCCCACCAGCACCTCCGCCACCACGCAATCGCGCGGCGCCAGCAATGCGTGCTCCATCTTCATCGCCTCGAGCACAGCGAGCCGCTCACCGGCGGCAACCGCCTGCCCGGGCGCGGCAAACACCGCCTTCACCAGCCCCGGCATGGGCGCCTCGATCACATTTCCGCCCCCGCCCGCAGCACCGGCGCGCTCCAGCGGATCCTTGAGAGCATATTCCCACGCCTGCCCGGCAAAAACAAAGACCCGCCCGCCATCACGGAGCGCCCGGGCCGCGATCTTGCGCCCGTCGGCCAGAAATCCGCCCGGCGCGGGCGCGATTTCCACCGCTTCGCCTTCCACAAGAACCCGATAACGCCCCGGCGAAAGCACCTCGATACGGGGCGCGATCTCCTCCCCCGCCTCCAGAAGCCGGATGTCATGGGCAAGGGGCTGCCAGAGGGTGAAGCCCTCGTCCCATGCCCCGCCCTCATGGAGCCCCGCCGCGCCGAGAGCCGCCAGCGCCCGCACCACGGGCCCGGGATTTGGCGCCTGCACAAGATCCTCTATCTCGCGCCCGATCAGGCCGGTATCCACGTCACCGGCTCTGAAATCGCGCTGGCGGGAAAGGGCGGCGAGGAAGGCGAGGTTGGTCGTGGTGCCGGCCACTTCCGTGCGCTCGAGCGCGCGGGTGAGGCGGGAAAGCGCGATCTCGCGGGTGGGGCCGTGGGTGATGATCTTGGCGATCATCGGATCATACCAGGGGCTGATCTCGTCACCCGCGCGCACGCCGGTATCGATACGCGCCCCCTCTTCGGGAAAGGCAAGATGGGTGATCCGGCCCGTGGCCGGCAGGAAGCCGGCGGGCACGTCCTCGGCATAGAGGCGCGCCTCGAAGGCGTGGCCCGAAACGGTGATCTCCTCCTGCGTGGCCGGCAGCGGCTCGCCTGCCGCCACCCTGAGCTGCCATTCCACCAGATCGATGCCGGTGATCGCCTCCGTCACCGGGTGTTCCACCTGCAGGCGGGTGTTCATCTCCATGAACCAGAAACGATCGGGGCGCAGGCCCTCGGATGCATCGGCGATGAATTCCACCGTCCCCGCCCCGCGATAGCCCACAGCCTCCGCCGCGCGCACCGCCGCCCGGCCCATGGCGGCGCGCATCTCGCCCGTCATGCCGGGCGCGGGGGCCTCCTCGATCACCTTCTGGTGGCGGCGCTGGAGCGAGCAATCGCGCTCGAAAAGATGCACGGCGCGGCTGCCGTCGCCGAAGATCTGCACCTCGATATGGCGCGGCTTCTCGATGTATTTCTCGATCAAGACGGCATCATTGCCGAAAGCGCCCTCGGCCTCGGCGCGCGCGCTCTGAAGCGCGGCGGCGAAATCCCCGGCCCGCTCCACCAGCCGCA
>WFVA01000011.1 GCA_015491895.1 Albidovulum sp.
CATGAAGCCGGAGGAGCTTGCCCGGAAGATGCCCTTCATCCTCGGCCGCGCCGCCGCCTGGTGGCGCGCGCGGGGGGAAAATGCGCAGGGCGGGGAAAACGCGGGGGATTGCCAGTTCAGCCGCGAGGATGTGGCGGTGCTTTCCCACGATTGGCCCTATTGCAATTTCTTCGCCGTGCAGGAATTCGAGCTTCGCTTCCGCCGCTTTGGTGGCGCCATGAGCGCACCCGTGCCCCGCGCCGCCTTCACCGGCTATGATGCGGTGATCGTGCTGCCTTACGATCCGGCCCGCGACGAGGTGTTGGTGGTGGAGCAGTTCCGCATGGGGCCCTTCGCGCGTGGCGCGCGCTGCCCGTGGGTGCTCGAGCCGGTGGCGGGGCATGTGGATCCGGGGGAAAGCCCGGAGGCGGCGGGGCTGCGCGAGGCGCGCGAGGAGGCGGGGCTGGAAATCAAGCGCCTCATTCCCATTTCCCGCAGCTATCCTTCGCCCGGAGCTTCCACGGAATTCTATTACATCTTCCTCGGGCTTTGCGATCTGTCCGGCATTGGGGAGGGGATCGGGGGCAAGGCGGGCGAGCATGAGGATATCCGCCGCCATATCCTGCCCTTTGCGCGGCTCATGGAGATGGTCGAGCGCGGCGAGATCAATGTCACGCCGCTGGTGCTCGCGGCGCTCTGGCTCGCGCGCTGGCGTGAGCGCCAGGATGGCACCGGGGCGAAAGCGGATTGAGCTTTCCCCGCCTTGTCCCTAGAGATGGGGAGAGGAAACAGGGAAACAGAGCCATGGTTGCAACGCAGGCCCCCGCCGCCGATCTCTCCGCCATTGTGGGCAACACGCCGCTCGTGCGCCTCAGGCGCGCCAGCGAGGAAACTGGCTGCGAGATCCTCGGCAAATGCGAATTCATGAACCCCGGCCAATCGGTGAAGGACCGCGCCGCGCTCTGGATCATCCGCGATGCGGTGGCGCGCGGCGCATTGCGCCCCGGGGGGGTGATCGTCGAGGGCACCGCGGGCAATACCGGCATCGGGCTGGCGCTTGTCGGGGCATCGATGGGCTTTCGCACGGTGATCGTGATCCCCGAGACCCAGAGCCGGGAAAAGAAGGAGATGCTGCGCCTTGCGGGGGCCGAGCTTGTGGAGGTGCCGGCGGTGCCCTATCGCAATCCGAACAATTTCGTTCACTATTCCCGCCGCCTTGCCGAGCGGCTTGCCGACAGCGAGCCGAACGGCGCCATCTGGGCCAACCAGTTCGACAATACCGCCAATCGCCGGGCCCATATCGAGAGCACGGCGCCCGAAATATGGGAGCAGACCGGCGGCAAGCTGGATGGTTTCATCTGCGCCGTGGGCACCGGGGGCACGCTTGCGGGCGTGGCCATGGGGCTGAAGGAGCGGGCGGCGGCGGTGAAGATCGGCCTCGCCGATCCCGAGGGCGCGGCGCTCTACAGCTACTACACGAAGGGCGTTCTCGAGACCGAAGGAAGCTCCATCGCCGAAGGCATAGGCCAGGTGCGCATCACCGCCAATCTCGAAGGGCTTGAGGTGGACATGCCCTACCGGATCCCCGACAGCGAGGCACTGCCGATCCTCTTCGATCTCGCCGAGCACGAAGGCATGGTGCTTGGCGGCTCTTCGGCGATCAATATCGCCGGCGCGATGCGCATGGCGCGCGAGATGGGGCCGGGGCACAGGATCGTCACCATCCTCGCCGATTACGGCAATCGCTATCTCTCCAAGCTCTACAATCCCGCCTTCCTGCGTGAAAAGGGCCTGCCGGTGCCGGGGTGGCTCGATCGCCCGCCCCGCGCGCTTCCGCAGGTATTCGAGGGGTAGGGCGGATGTTTGCCAGGGCCCTTGTTCGTCTCGCGCTGATCCTCATGCTGGCATTGGCCGGCAGCTTCGCAACCGGCGCGTTTGCCCCCGCCACAGCGCAGCAGGAAAACGCGATCCCTCTCCCCGATTACGAGGAATGGGAAAAGGTCGCCGCGCGCGCCGAAGAGGCGGTGGACGCGGCGCGCGCCTCCACCGTGGCGCTTGAAGCGCTGCGCAGCGAACTCGCGGGGTGGCGCGACCGATTCCTGCAGGCCCAGGATCTCAACAAGACGGCCATTGCTACCGTAAGATCCCAGCTCGAGGCCCTCGGCCCGCCGCCGGAAAACGGCGAGGAGGCCCCCGAGATCGCCACGCAGCGCAAGGCGCTCGAGGAGCGTCTGGCTGAGCTGGAAGCACCGGTGAAGGCTGCGCAGGTGGCCTACAGCCGCGCCGATTCCCTGATCCGCGGGATTGACAAGATCATCCGCGAACGTCAGGCGAACGCGCTTCTGGAGCTCGGCCCATCCCCCCTCAACCCGGCGCATTGGGGCCCCGCGCTCGGAGATCTCATCACCTTTCTCAGCGATGCCGGGCATGAATTCGTCACGGCCTGGGAAAGCCCCGTCCAGCGCGCCGAATTCAGGAAGAACCTGCCCGCGGCGCTGCTCTTTGGCGTGGTGGCGCTGGTGCTGCTTCTGAGGGGGCGGCGCTGGATGGAACGCCTTGCCATGCGTGTCCAGGATGCGGGAACGGGCTCGGCGCGCTGGTTCCTCGGCTTTGCCCTTTCGCTCGGGCAGGTGCTGCTGCCGCTGATCGGGCTGGTTTCCCTGGTGCTCGCTGTCTATGCCTCGGGGCTGGTGGGGCTGCGCACGGATCTCCTGCTTTCGCAGCTGCCGCAGATGGGCGCGATCTTCTTCATTGCGCTCTGGCTCGGATCACGCGCCTTCCCCAAGTATCGCGCCCATTTCGCGCCGCTCGATCTCACCGATGCGCAAAGGCGCGCCGGGCGTTTCTACAGCGGCCTGTTGGGGCTGATGCTGGCGCTCAACAGGCTCATTGACGACATCTCCCAATACGAGGGCTGGGCGGCGGAAACGGTGAACACGCTGAAGTTCCCGATTGTCGCCCTTTGCGCGCTGGCGCTGTTTCGCATCGGCCAGATCCTGGTTTCCCACAGCCGCGAAGCAGCGGCGGAAGGCGGGGCTGAGGGTGAGGCGGCGCAAGAGGGGGCGGGTTACCGGCGGCAGGTGATCCACTTCCTTGGCCGGGTGCTGATCGCGGTTTCCGCCATCGGGGCGGCGGCCGGGGCGATCGGCTACATGCGCGCGGCCGAATTCCTGGTTTTCCCGACAGCCCTCTCCCTTGCCCTTCTTGCCTTTCTCCTGGTGCTCCTGCGGGTTCTCACCGAGATATATGCCCTCGTCATCGGCAATGAGCAGGCGGCGCGCGAATCCCTAGTCACGACGCTGACCGGTCTCGTGATGATGATCGCCTCGCTGCCGTTCTTCGCCCTGATCTGGGGGGCGCGCGTGAGCGATCTGGCGGAGATCTGGGCGAGGTTCCGGGAAGGGTTCACCATCGGCGATACCCGTATCTCGCCCGGCAGCTTCATTGCCTTCGTCATCATCTTCACCATCGGCTACATGCTGACCCGCCTGATCCAGGGCATGCTCAAGACATCCGTCCTGCCAAAGACGAAGATCGATCCGGGCGGTCAGAATGCCATCATCTCCGGGATCGGCTATCTCGGCATCTTCCTTTCCGCCGTGATCGCCATCACGGCGGCGGGCATCGATCTTTCCTCGCTCGCCATCGTGGCCGGGGCGCTTTCCGTCGGGATCGGCTTTGGCCTGCAGAATATCGTGTCCAATTTCGTCTCCGGCATCATTCTCCTGATCGAGCGCCCCATCGCCGAGGGCGACTGGATCGAGGTGGGCGGCAAGATGGGTTACGTGCGCGATATTTCCGTGCGCTCGACCCGCATCGAAACCTTCGACCGCACCGATGTGATCGTGCCCAATTCCGATCTCGTCTCCGGCATGGTGACGAACTGGACGCGCGGCAATTCCGTGGGCCGGATCATCGTGCCGGTGGGGGTGGCCTATGGCACGGATACACGCGAAGTGGAGAAGATCCTGCGCGAGATCGCCGAGGCGCATCCGATGGTGCTCGTCAACCCGCCGCCGGGGGTCGTTTTCCAAGGGTTCGGCGCCGATTCGCTCGATTTCGAGATCCGCGCCATCCTGCGCGACGTGAATTTCTCGCTCAGCGTGAAATCCGACATCAACCACGAAATCGCACGCCGCTTCGCCGAGGAAGGGATCGAGATCCCCTTTGCGCAGCGCGATATCTGGCTGCGCAATCCCGAGAGCCTGAAAGGCGTCTGCGCGCCGGGAGGGGCGAAGAAGGCGCGCAGCGGAAAAGAGGCGGCCGGGGCGGGGAAGAACGCCGGGGGGAAGGGCGGCAAGGATGCTTCCGGCGGCGAAGGCTGACGGGTATGAACAGGGCGCTGCGGGCACCGCAGGCCGCAATTCGGGAACATGAGGGATCATATGAAGAAACTGCTGGAAAATCGAACCGTTCTGATCCTTCTGATCCTGCTTACCTCCGCCGCCAGCTATCTCACCTTCCGCTATCTCTATGGCGTGTCCGGGGATTTCCCCTTCACCCAGGAAATCCTGCTGGTGTTCATCGGCGCGGTGGCCACGGTGCTGATCACGGCCGTTCTTCTCAATCAGCAGACGGAGCTTGAGCTGCGCAAGGAAGGGCAGGTGCTGCTTCTGGATCAGAAATCCGCCACCTATTCGGCGCTGGTCGAACATATCGGCGAGATCGTCGAGAAGGGGCGGATGGATGCGGCCGAACTGGCCGAGCTGAAGGTGCTCAACCACAAGCTCGCCATGATCGCCAGCGCCGACGTGATCCATCAGTTCAGTGAGGTGCTGCGGCGCCTCGACGAGGCCGTTGCCGATGATGCGATCTCCGGGAGCGAGCAGGCCCGCATCATGCGCGCGGTGGCCCGTCTGACCTATTTCATGCGCCATGATCTTCTTGGCCGGATCGAAGGGGAGGATGATCGGGAAGTGCTCTCCGACATCCTCGCCAACGCCGATGATCTGGAGGATTGAAGCAGGGGGCAGGAAAAAGGGAAGGCGCGCGGATTTCCGCGCGCCTTCCCTGCTCCACTCCTGCCCGCTCGGGCAGGTGCACCGGCTTCAGGCGCTGGCGGCAAGCCTGCGCAGGCTGAGCGCAAGCGCCATCTCCAGCACCCCGTGCAGCACGGCATAGAAGCCGATCAGCCAGCCCATGGTGACGATGCCCGCGGCCGGGTTGCCCCAGAGCACCACCGGGATGGCGAGGCCGAGCACGAGACTGACGATGCCCGAGAGCGCAAGAAGCCATTCTCCCTCGATCTCCTTGCGCAGGCGGATTGCCGCGAGGATCTCCATGATCCCGGTGGCAATCGCCCAGATCGAGATCATCGCCCAGTTGAAGGCCACCAGCGAGATCACCGAAAGGCCGGGCAGCACCAGCACGATGATACCCACCATGATGCCGAGCGCGCCCCGGATCATGAGCTGCCAGAAATTGTCGCGGTTGCGCACCGCCGAGATCACCGAGAGGATCCCGTCGGCCATGGCATAGGCGCCGAAGAGCAGCGTCATCGCATAGACGGCGCCAACCGGCATCCAGAAGGCCAGCAGGCCGAAAATCAGGGTGACCAGCCCGCTGAGGAAGATCCAGCCCCACCGCGGCTTTAGAATTTCGACGACGTTGGCGCCGTCTGCCGGGGTATCCTGGTCTGTCGTGTTTTCATTCGTATTCATCTGTCTGTTCCTTTCCGATGCGTTTTCGTGCTGCGCCCTGATTTCCGGCACGCCACCAGCGCATCATTTGCTGTGTATCGGCTTCAGATGGTTTCGCCTGACCCCAAGTCAACCCCCCGGGCAGGATTGCATCTGCTCCGCTTCTTTTGCCGTTCCGCCCCTTGTAATGGCCGTGAAATTGACTATACGAATTTCCGGACGGAGAGGTGGCCGAGTGGTCGAAGGCGCACGCCTGGAACGCGTGTAGGCCCGAAAG
Source organism: Albidovulum sp. (assembly GCA_015491895.1). Taxonomy (GTDB): domain Bacteria; phylum Pseudomonadota; class Alphaproteobacteria; order Rhodobacterales; family Rhodobacteraceae; genus WFVA01. The sequence goes on from WFVA01000011.1 coordinate 5,896, forward strand.
GGTCTCCAGGGTTCGAATCCCTGTCTCTCCGCCAGCCGTTCCTGCGTTTTCCGCGGCCTGGAAACCGCCGGGCGAATATCGCCATGACAGAATATGACTCGATTTCGGGAGCTTGGGGAGATGCCTTCGCAGGCGGCGAGATCTCGGGCGGGATCAGTGCCGGTTTCCTGGAGCGGCCCCAGTTTTTCGGACAGCCCGCCGGGCAGTGCGTGCCCCCGCGGGAGAGCGCCGCCCCGTCCTCGAGCAGTCGGGTTTCCGCCCGCCCCTTGCGTCCCTCTTCCGCAGGGGCTATACGCGCCCGGTGGCGCTCCGCGCCGCAGAATCAAAAGCATGAATGCCGTGGTTGGCCCATCGCTTCGGGGTCATATCCGGCTTGAAAGGAAGCGACATGAAACTCCATGAACTGCGCGACAATCCCGGCGCAACCAAACCCCGTACCCGCGTTGGCCGCGGCCCCGGCTCCGGCAAGGGCAAGACGGCCGGGCGCGGCATCAAGGGCCAGAAATCCCGCTCCGGCGTGGCCATCAAGGGCTTCGAGGGCGGCCAGATGCCGCTCTATCAGCGCCTGCCCAAGCGCGGCTTTAACAAGCCAGGCCGCAAGCGCTACGCCATTGTCAATCTCGGCCTGATCCAGAAATTCATCGACGCCAAGAAGCTCGATGCGAAGAAACCGATCACCGAGGATGTGCTCGTGGAAAGCGGGCTCGTGCGCCGCAAGGAGGATGGCGTGCGGATTCTGGCCAAGGGTGCATTCAAGGCCAAGGTCGATCTCACCGTGACGGGCGCTTCGCGCGCCGCCATCGAGGCGGTGGAAAAGGCCGGCGGCAAGCTCAATGTCACGGTTCCGGCGGCGGCTGAATAAGCGCTTGTGAGCGGCGCTTCGTCCGCTTAAAAAACACACAGGTTTTCCAGCGCCGCCGACCGGAAACCGGTTTGGCGGCGCTGTCATAAAGAGAGAGAGAGCATGGCTTCTGCAGCGGAACAGATGGCGGCAAACATGAGCTGGAGCGCCCTTGGCAAGGCCACGGAGCTTCGCCAGCGGATATTCTTCACCCTCGGCCTGCTTATCGTTTACCGGCTCGGCACCTATCTTCCGGTGCCGGGGATCGATGCGGAAGCATTGCGTGATTTCATGGAAACCGCGCAATCGGGCATCGGCGGCATTCTGGGCATGTTCACCGGCGGCGCGCTGACCCGAATGGGGATCTTCGCGCTCGGCATCATGCCCTATATCTCGGCCTCGATTATCGTCCAGCTCATGGCTTCGCTCTACAAGCCGCTCGAGCAGCTCAAGAAGGAAGGCGAGCAGGGGCGCAAGAAGATCAACCAATATACCCGCTACGGCACGGTGCTTCTCGCCACGTTTCAGGCCTATGGTCTCGCGAAATCGCTCGAAAGCGGCAATCTCGTGCAGGATCCCGGGCTCTATTTCGAGGCCGCCACCGTGATCACGCTGGTGGGCGGCACGATGTTCCTCATGTGGCTCGGTGAGCAGATCACGGCCCGCGGCATCGGCAACGGTATCTCGCTCATCATCTTTGTCGGCATCGTCGCCGAGATCCCCGCCGCCCTGGTGCAGTTCTTCAGCCAGAGCCGCAGCGGCGGCCTGAGCCCGGTTGTGGTCGTCGGGGTGATCGTGATGGTGATTGCCGTGATCGCCTTCGTCGTGTTCATGGAGAGGGCGCTGAGAAAGGTCCACATTCAGTATCCGCGCCGCCAGGTGGGGATGAAGGTGTATGACAGCAGCAGTTCGCACCTGCCGATCAAGGTGAACCCGGCCGGCGTGATTCCGGTGATCTTCGCAAGCTCGCTTCTGCTTCTGCCCACCACGATCGCCACCTTCTCGGGCGATCAGACGGGGCCGGTCATGTCCACCATCCTGGCCTATTTCGGGCCGGGCCAGCCGCTCTATCTGCTGTTCTTCGGAGCGATGATCATCTTCTTCACCTACTTCTACACCTTCAATGTTTCCTTCAAGCCGGAAGAGGTGGCGGAGAACCTGAAGAACCAGGGCGGTTTCATTCCCGGTATCCGGCCCGGGAAGAAGACGGCCGAATATCTGGAATATGTCGTATCGCGGCTTCTGGTGATCGGCTCTATCTATCTGGCCGCCGTGGGCCTGCTGCCCGATCTTCTGCGTGCGGAGTTCAACATTCCCTTCTACTTCGGCGGCACATCGGTGCTGATCGTCGTTTCGGTCACGATGGACACGATCCAGCAGGTCCAGTCGCACCTGCTGGCGCATCAATATGAAAGCCTGATCGAGAAATCCCAGCTGCGCGGCAGGAAGGGCCCCGGCAGCTCGGGGCGGCGCAAGAGGAAGCTCAACAGATGAACATCATCCTGCTTGGCCCGCCGGGAGCGGGCAAGGGCACGCAGGCGCGGCGCCTCGAGAAGGAACGCGGCCTCATTCAGCTCTCCACCGGCGACATGCTGCGCGAGGCGCGCACGTCGGGCACGGAGATGGGCCGCAAGGTGGCCGCGATCATGGATGCGGGCGAGCTTGTCACCGATGATATCGTGATCGGGCTGATCGAGGAGAAGCTGAAAAGCGGTGAGGGGCGGGGCTTCATTTTCGATGGTTTCCCCCGCACGCTCGCCCAGGCCGATGCGCTCGAGGATCTGCTTGCGCGCCACGGGCAGAAGCTCGACGCGGTGATCGAGCTTCGGGTGGATGATGATGCGCTGGTGAAGCGCATTTCCGGGCGCTACACCTGCGGCGATTGCGGCGAGGTCTATCATGACGATACGAAGCCCAGCGCCGAGGCGGGCAAATGCGACAAATGCGGCTCCACCAACCTCAAGCGCCGCGCCGATGACAATCCGGAAGCCCTCAAGACCCGCCTCATGGAATACTACAAGAAGACATCCCCGCTGATCGGCTACTATTACGCCAAGGGGCTTCTGCACCCGGTTGACGGGCTGGCGCCGATCGAGGATGTGGCGCGCCAAATCGCCGGAATACTCGATCGCATCGGGAGCCCTTGACGGGGCTCCGAAAACCCCCTAATTGGGCGTCTCTCGGAGAGAGAATCGAAACTGGAGCGTTGCCGATCAAGGCCCGCAGCGCGCCGCCAGCACATGAAATCAGCAATGGCCCGCAGGCATCATGCCTCCGGGCCCGCGTTGTGAAAAAAGGTTCTGGGGTTACGGAACCGCAACGAAAGGAAGAGAACACGTGGCACGTATCGCCGGCGTCAACATCCCGACCCACAAACCGGTCGCGATCGCCCTTACCTACATCACCGGCATCGGCCGGACATCAGCCAACAACATCTGCGAGGCAACGGGCATTGACCCGACCAAGCGCGTGAACGAGCTTCTGGACAACGAAGTCCTGAAGATCCGCGAGGAGATCGATTCCAACTACACGGTGGAAGGCGATCTGCGCCGCGAGGTCCAGATGAACATCAAGCGCCTGATGGATCTCGGCTGCTACCGCGGCCTGCGCCATCGCCGCAATCTCCCTGTGCGCGGCCAGCGCACCCACACCAACGCCCGCACGCGCAAAGGGCCCGCCCGCCCGATCGCCGGCAAGAAGAAATAAGGGAGATCCGATCGATGGCACGCGACAAGACCCGCACCAAGCGCAAGGCGCGCAAGAATATCGCATCGGGCATCGCCCATGTGAATTCTTCGTTCAACAACACCAAGATCCTGATCTCCGACGTTCAGGGCAATGCGATCGCATGGTCCTCTGCCGGCACGATGGGCTTCAAGGGCTCGCGCAAATCCACGCCCTATGCCGCGCAGCTCGCGGCCGAGGATGCCGGGCGCAAGGCCATGGAGCACGGGATGAAAACCCTCGAAGTGGAAGTGCAGGGGCCCGGTTCGGGGCGTGAAAGCGCCCTGCGCGCGCTCGCCGCGCTCGGCCTCACCATCACTTCGATCCGTGACGTCACGCCGATTCCGCACAATGGCTGCCGTCCGCCCAAGCGCCGCCGCGTTTGAGAAATTCATATCCGCAGGGCGTTCGCCAGGCGCGCGCCCTGCAATTTCTTTTTGAACCTCGGGCGTTTCCGGCTTTTCAGGACATGGGCCGGAAACAGGAATGGAGGCGAACCACATGATCCACAAGAACTGGCAGGAATTGATCAAGCCCACCCAGCTTGAAGTGAGCCCGGGCAAGGATCCCGCGCGCGAAGCAACGGTGGTGGCCGAGCCGCTCGAGCGGGGCTTCGGCCTCACGCTCGGCAATGCGCTGCGCCGCGTGCTGCTCTCGAGCCTCCAGGGCGCCGCGATCACCAGCGCCCAGATCGACAACGTGCTGCACGAGTTCTCCTCCATTGCGGGCGTTCGCGAGGATGTGACGGATATCGTGCTCAATCTCAAGGGCGTGGCGATCCGCATGGACGTGGAGGGCCCCAAGCGCCTTTCCATCGCCGCCAAGGGGCCTTGCGTCGTCACCGCCGGTGATATTTCCGAAAGCGCGGGCATCGAGATCCTCAACAAGGATCACGTGATCTGCCACGTGGACGAAGGCGCCGATCTCTTCATGGAACTCACCGTCAACACCGGCAAGGGCTATGTGCCGGCTGACAAGAACCGCCCCGAGGATGCGCCGATCGGGCTCATTCCGATCGATGCGATCTATTCGCCGGTGCGCAAGGTTTCCTACAACGTGCAGCCCACGCGCGAGGGCCAGGTGCTCGATTACGACAAGCTCACCCTCAAGATCGAGACGGACGGCTCCGTGACCCCGGAAGATGCCGTGGCCTTCGCCGCGCGCATTCTCCAGGATCAGCTTTCCATCTTCGTCAATTTCGAAGAGCCCGAAGCGGCCGGCCGCCAGGAAGAGGACGACGGCCTCGAGTTCAACCCGCTTCTCTTGAAGAAGGTGGACGAGCTCGAGCTTTCGGTGCGCTCCGCCAACTGCCTGAAGAACGACAACATCGTCTATATCGGCGATCTCATCCAGAAGACCGAAGCCGAGATGCTGCGCACCCCGAACTTCGGCCGCAAGTCGCTCAACGAGATCAAGGAAGTGCTTTCCGGCATGGGCCTGCATCTCGGCATGGACGTGGAGGACTGGCCCCCCGAAAACATCGAGGAGCTGGCGAAGAAATACGAGGATCAGTTCTGAGAGCGGAGCCGATCCCCGCACCCCGGGCATCCTGCCCCAAGGAGAGGGCCCCGCGCGCATGGGGCCCCGGACAAAGCAAAAGCTGAACGTGAAGGAATGGAAAGATGCGTCATCAGAAAGGCTACCGGAAGCTCAACCGGACCCATGAACACCGCAAGGCCATGTTTGCCAACATGGCTGGCTCGCTGATCGAGCATGAGCAGATCAAGACGACCCTGCCCAAGGCGAAGGAGCTCAGGCGCGTGGTTGACAAGCTCATCACGCTTGGCAAGCGTGGTGATCTGCACGCCCGCCGCCAGGCCGCAAGCCGCCTCAAGCAGGAGCATCACGTGGCCAAGCTCTTTGACGTGCTCGGGCCGCGCTACAAGGATCGCCAGGGCGGTTATGTGCGCGTGCTGAAGGCCGGTTTCCGCTATGGCGACATGGCGCCCATGGCGATCGTCGAGCTCGTGGACCGCGACCCGGATGCGAAGGGCGCCACCGACAAGGCCCGCCTCGAGGCCGAGGAAGCCGCGGAAGAATAAGCCTTTTTCATCAGGCAATGAGAAAACGGCAATGAAAAACCCGCCCTGATGAGGGCGGGTTTTTTTTTGTCCTGTCACGAATGGGATCAGTTGCCCTGGGCGGTCGGTTGCTTGAGGCGGATAGCGGTAAGGAATTCCTCGAAGATGCGCCTGGCATCTTCCTCGTCCGATGATTTCGCACCAAGAAAATCCAGCAAATCACCACGTGCCTTTTCGGGCAGCTTCTTCAATTTTCCGATCAGATCAATTTCATTTGCGTTCATGAGCTTTCAGACTCCCGTGCACCATAATGCGTCACACTCTATAGTTGATCCTGGCTGGCGCAACATGTCTAAAAGGTCATGTGCCCTTTTCGGCATGAAGTTGCTCCTGCATATTGCCTGCCTTCGCAGATGCGATTTTCCCGCCCGGCTCTTTCAAAGCGCTTTCCGCCTTCGTAGGCTTGTTGCATGGCCGATCTGTTTGATTCTTCCGAAGCTCCCGAAGCACCGCGCCCCCCCCCGCGCCCGCTGGCGGATCGCCTGCGCCCGCGCTCGCTCGGCGAGGTGATCGGCCAGGATCACGTGCTCGGGCCGGAGGGGCCGCTGGGGATGATGCTGGCTTCGGGCAGCCTTTCATCGCTGATCTTCTGGGGGCCGCCCGGCGTCGGCAAGACAACGATCGCGCGCCTGCTGGCGGATGAAACCGATCTCCATTTCGAACAGATCAGCGCCATCTTCAGCGGCGTTTCCGATCTGAAGAAAGTGTTCGAGGCAGCACGCCTGCGCCGGCAGAACGGGCGCGGCACGCTTCTTTTCGTCGATGAGATCCACCGTTTCAACAAGGCCCAGCAGGATGGCTTTCTGCCCTACATGGAGGATGGCACCATCCTCCTTGTCGGGGCGACAACGGAAAATCCCTCCTTCGAGCTCAACGCCGCGCTTCTGAGCCGTGCCCAGGTGCTGACCCTGAAGCGCCTCACCCTCTCCGATCTCGAGCTTCTCGCCCAGCGCGCGGAAAAGGAGCTTGCCCGCCCCCTGCCGCTTGACGGCCCCGCCCGCGAGGCGCTTCTGGAGATGGCGGATGGCGATGGCCGGGCCCTTCTCAACCTCATCGAGCAGATCATGCTCTGGAAGGTGGAAGGCAGGCTCGGGCCCGATGATCTCGCCCGCCGCCTCATGCGCCGGGCCTCGAAATACGACAAATCGGGCGATGAGCATTACAATCTCATTTCCGCTCTGCACAAATCCGTGCGCGGCTCCGATCCCGATGCGGCGCTCTATTGGCTTGCGCGGATGCTGAAGGGGGGCGAGGATCCCCGCTATCTCGCCCGGCGCATCACCCGCATGGCGGTGGAGGATATCGGGCTTGCCGATCCACAGGCGCAGAGCATCTGCCTGCATGCCTGGGAAGTCTATGAGCGCCTCGGCAGCCCGGAGGGGGAGCTTGCGCTTGCCCAGGCCGTCACCTATCTCGCACTCGCACCGAAATCAAATGCCGCCTATATGGCCTGCAAGGCCGCGCTCTCGGCCGCGGCGGAAACCGGCTCCGAGCCCCCGCCGAAGCATATCCTGAACGCGCCCACGCAGCTCATGAAGGATGAGGGATACGGCAGGGGATATGCCTATGATCACGATGCAGAGGATGGTTTTTCGGGGCAGAATTACTTTCCCGAGGGGATGAAGCGGGGCGTCTATTACCTGCCGGTGGAGCGGGGCTTCGAGCGAGAGCTCAAGAAGCGGCTCGATTTCTTCGCCCGTTTGCGCGCCAAGCGCAACAAGGGCGGGGAGGGGTGAGCCTTTCGCCGGCCTGTGGTTGACAAGCCCCCGCCTTCCTCCGAAAGAGGGCGCATGAGCTATACCATGCTGCAGGTCGCCCTCGGGGGCGCAATCGGCGCTACGCTGCGCTACCAGACAGGGCGCCTCGCCGTCCATCTCTTCGGCCACGGGTTTCCCTGGGGCACGCTGCTGGTCAATATCATCGGCTCCTTCGCGATGGGGGTGATCGTGGTGGTGCTGGCGCACAAGGATGCCACCCGCTTCGCGCCCTTCCTGATGACGGGCATCCTCGGCGGCTTCACCACATTCTCCGCCTTTTCCCTCGATGTGCTGACACTTTACGAGCGCGGCCAGGCGGGGATTGCCGCTGCCTATGTGCTGGCTTCGGTGATGCTTTCCCTCGCGGCGATCATGGGCGGGCTGGCGATGGCGCGGTGGTTCTGGGCATGAGCCGGGTGCAGCAGATCGCGATCGCGCCGGAGGAGGCCGGCCAGCGGCTCGATCGCTGGTTTCGCCGCCGCTTTCCCCACGTGCCCCAGGGGCGGATCGAGAAGATGTGCCGCAAGGGCGAGATCCGGCTTGATGGCGGGCGGGTGAAGGCCAATGCGCGGGTCGAGGCGGGGCAGGTGGTGCGGGTGCCCCCGCTGCCGGAGCCGGGGGAGGGGGAGGCGCGCGCCCGGGCGGTACGGCCTGTCGTGAGCGAAGTGGACCAGCGCATGATCCGCGAATGCGTGCTTTACCGCGATGATCACCTGATCGCGCTCAACAAGCCGCCGGGCCTTCCCGTGCAGGGCGGCAGCGGCCAGCGCCGCCACCTCGACGGCATGCTCGATGCCCTGCGCTTTGGCGCTGATGAGCGCCCCCGCCTCGTGCATCGCCTCGACAAGGATACCTCCGGCGTGCTCCTGCTCGCCCGCAGCCGCCGCATGGCCGCGGATCTGACCCGCGCTTTCCGCGATCGCGACACCCGCAAGATCTACTGGGCCGCGCTCGCCGGCGTGCCTTCCCCGCGCATGGGCACCATTCGCTACGGGCTGGTGAAGGCCGGTGGCCACGGGCCGGGTGGCGCGGGCGAAAAGATGCGCTGCATCCATCCGCGAGAAGTGGACGGCACGGAGGGGGCGAAGCGCGCCACCACCGATTATGCGGTGCTGGATGCGCTTGCAGGGCGGGTGAGCTGGGCGGCGCTCGTGCCGATCACCGGGCGCACCCACCAGCTGCGCGCCCATATGGCCGAGATCGGCCACCCGATCATCGGCGATGGCAAATACGGCGGCTCGGGGCAGGAAAATCCGGGCGATGGCTGGGGGGCGGCCCTTGGCGGCGAGATCAGCCGCAAGCTGCACCTCCATGCCCGCTCGCTTCGCCTTACCCATCCCGCGAGCGGCAAGATGCTCCAGATCACCGCTCCCCTGCCACCCCACATGAAGAAAACATGGGATCTTCTGGGCTGGCGCGAAGCGGATGTTCCTGAAGATCCTTTCGGGGAGGAAACCTGATGAGCAATGCCGGCTGGAAGATGAAGCGCTTCTGGAAGGAGGCCGGGTATTCGCCGGCCGAAGGCGGCTATGCGATCCGGCTGGACGGGCGTCCGGTCAAGACCCCGGCCAAGGCGCCGCTGGTGGTGCCCGCCGAGGCGCTGGCGCGGGCCATATGCGATGAGTGGCAGGCCCAGGGCGAGGAAATCGATCCCCATGCCATGCCCTGCACCCGCTCGGCCAATGCCGCCATCGACAAGGTCATGCCAAACCGCGCAGCGGTGGCGTGGATGCTTGCCGATTACGCCGATACCGATCTTACCTGCTATCGCGCTGATGCGCCGAAGGAACTGCGCGCCCGCCAGGACGCGGCCTGGGATCCGCTGCTCGACTGGCTGGCATCCCGCCACGGCGCGCGCCTCGAGCCCCGCACGGGGATCGTCCCCATCCCCCAGGAGGACGCCGCCATAGAGCGGCTGACGGAGGCGGTGGATGCCCTCGGCCCCTGGCCGCTCACCGCCCTGCATGATCTCGTGACCCTTTCGGGCTCGCTCGTCATCGGCCTTGCCGCGCTCGATCGCCATCTGCCGCCCGAGGAGCTCTGGAGGTGCGCCCGCATGGATGAGGATTGGCAGGCCGAACAATGGGGGGAGGACGAGATCGCGCAAAGGGAATCGGAGGCGAAAAGAGCGGATTTCCTGCATGCGGCCCGCTTTCTCGAACTGCTCGCGGCCCCCTGAGATTGCCTTTTCGGGCGGGCCTCGCCGTTTTGGGGCAAAACCCGAGTAAAATGACCGCAATTATGCGACATGGCCCTTGACGGTTTCTTTACATTTTGCGCAAACTGACCGGCATTGGGGGGTGCAAGCTCCTCATTCCATCGCCCCCGGCCGTCCTGGCCGGAACAAACCGCCCGAAACCGGACGGAATATCAGGAAGAGGTAAACATGAAAAAAACCGTATTTTTTGGCGCACTGGCCGTAGCGGGTATGGCAGCCGGGGTTGCTGCCGCCGGCACGCTTGATGACGTGAAAGCACGTGGCAAGCTGAACTGCGGCGTGTCCACCGGGCTTGTCGGCTTCGCCGCGCCCGATGCAAACGGGAACTGGGAGGGATTTGACGTAGGTGTTTGCCGCGCGGTTGCCGCTGCGGTCCTTGGCGATCCCACGGCTGTGGAATTCGTGCCCACCACCGGCAAAACGCGCTTCACCGCGCTGGCTTCCGGTGAGGTGGACATGCTGGCACGCAACACCACCTGGACCTTCACCCGCGATGTCGATCTGAAGTTCGAATTCGTCGGCATCAACTACTACGATGGTCAGGGCTTCATGGCTCCCAAGAGCCTCGGTGTGACTTCCGCCAAGGAGCTGGACGGCGCCACCATCTGCATCCAGACCGGCACCACCACCGAGCTCAACCTCGCGGATTTCTTCCGCGCCAACAACATGAGCTACGAGCCGGTGCCGATCGAAACCAACGCCGAGGCGCAGCAGCAGTATCTTGCCGGCGCCTGTGACGTGCTCACCACCGACGCATCCGGCCTCGCGGCCACCCGCGCCTCCTTCGAAAATCCGCAGGATCACATCATCCTGCCGGAAATCATCTCGAAAGAGCCGCTCGGTCCGCTCGTGCGTCATGGCGATCAGCAGTGGGGCGATCTCGTCCGCTGGACGCTGAACGCGCTGATCTCTGCTGAAGAGCTCGGCATCACCTCGGCCAATATCGATGAGCTCGCCAAGGGCACCAAGAACCCGGAAATCAACCGGATCCTCGGCACCGAAGGCGATCTCGGCGGCATGCTCGGCCTTGACAAGCAGTGGGCCTACCGCGCCATCAAGGCCGGCGGGAACTACGGCGAACTGTTCGAGAAGAACATCGGCGAGAACACCCCGATCGGTCTGGCCCGCGGCCTGAACGCTCAGTGGAAAGACGGCGGCCTGATCTACTCGCCCCCGTTCCGTTGATCTGAAAAGAGAGTTGAGGGCGCGGAGAATCCGCGCCCTCTTCCTATCCAGGATCAGATAACCCCGGCCCCCTGCACAGAAGCAGGAACAGGAACGCCCGGGGAATGCAGGGATACTTTACATGTCATCAATGACCGACACGCCCAGGCAGCCTTTCCGGCTGAGCATGCTGATCTATGATTCGCGCTACCGATCCATCACGATCCAGGTTGTTGCGCTCATAGGGTTCATTGCTGGTGTCGCCTGGATCGTTAACAACACGATCCAGAATCTGGCCACGCTCGGGAAAAGCCCGGATTTCGGTTTTCTCCTCGAGCCCGCCGGATATGATATCAACCAGCGCCTGATCGAATACCACTCCCAGATGACGCATGCCCGCGCCGCATTCGTGGGGCTGCTGAACACGCTGCTCGTTGCCGTGGCAGGCTGCGTTCTTGCAACGATCATCGGCGTTTTCGTCGGGATTCTGCGGCTTTCGAAAAACTGGCTCATCGGCAGGTTGATGACGGTTTACGTGGAAGCGCAGCGCAACGTGCCCGTGCTGCTGTGGATCGTTTTCCTGATGGCGATCGTCTCCGAAATTCCGCCAAGGCCCGCCGATTTCAGGAGCGGCGAGGCCCAGATGCTTTTCGACAGCATCGCGGTAACCAACCGGGGCATCTACATCCCCGAGCCCCTGTTTGCCAACAGCCTTGGCGACGTCACCGTTCTGAAGGGCGTGCTGAAAGACAGCTTCTATTTCAGCATCAGCCTCGATCTGATCGTGCTTCTCGCCGTTTTTCTCGGCGGGCTGGTGATCTCCGGGCTGATCAAACGGCGTGCGGATCGGATCCAGGAAGCGACCGGCGAGCGGCCGACAACATGGTATCTGCGCCTTGGCATCGTATTCCTTCCCACGCTGGCCGTGCTTTATATGCTCGGCTTCCATCTCGGATACCCGGTGCTCAAGGGCTTCAATTTCACGGGCGGGATCCATCTGCGGAATTCCTTCGTGGCCCTCTGGATCGCCCTTTCCCTCTACACGGCCGCCTTCATAGCCGAGATCGTGCGGGCGGGTATCATGGCCATCTCCAGGGGCCAGACGGAAGCGGCCGCGGCCCTGGGCCTCAGGGGCGGCAAGATCATGAGCCTCGTGATCCTGCCCCAGGCGCTCAGGATCATCATCCCGCCGCTGATTTCACAATATCTGAACCTCACGAAGAACACCTCGCTCGCCATTGCCGTGGGTTACATGGACATCACCGGCACGCTCGGGGGCATCACCCTCAATCAGACAGGCCGCGAGCTGGAATGCCTTCTTCTGCTTATGCTCATCTACCTCACCATCTCGCTTTCCATCTCGAGCGTGATGAACTGGTACAACGAGCGCGTGAAACTGACGGAGCGCTGACATGAGCGAACAATCATACGTCCGTGATGAAATGCTCCCCGAGCTGCCCCCGCCGGCAACGGAGGTGGGTGTCATTGGCTGGATGCGCGAAAATCTGTTTTCGGGCTGGCTGAACACGATCCTCACGCTGGCCGGCATCGTGATCGTTTATTTCGCGGTTGCTGCGGCTCTGCCATGGTTCCTCAACAGCGTCTGGAATGCGAATTCGCTCAGCGAGTGCCGCGAGATCCTCGAAGGAGAGGCTGGCGCCTGCTGGGGGGTGATCCGCGATCGCTTCAATCAGCTGATGTTCGGCTTTTACCCGCATGAGGAGCAGTGGCGGCCGGTTCTGGCCTTCGTGCTGCTGTTCGTCGCCATCGCGCCGATCCTTTTCAATCCGATGCCCCTGGAGATGAAGATCGCCTGGGGGGGATTCATCATCTTTGGTCTGTGGCTCCTGTGGATCACGGGCGCGCCGATCCTCGCCCATCTGGCTTTCCTGGTGGCCGGGCTTGCCCTCTATTACGAGCCCTGGGCCAGGAAGATGCTGTTCTTCTCGGCGCTCTATCCCTTCATCATGGTCTGGCTGATGTGGGGCGGATCGGCTTGGTATGTGATTTCGGCGCTTCTCGGCTTCGTGATCGGCTATCTGATCTATCGGCTGCTCGAGCCCATCATGGGGTTCCTCATCGCGGTCATCGTTTCGGTTCTGGTTGCCATCGGCTGGTGGTTTTTCCTGGCCGCGCCGTTCGCGGCCTGGATGGCCGGCATCATTCCGCTTGAGCTTACACCGGTCGAAAGCCGCAAGTTCGGCGGCCTGATGCTTTCGGTGATGCTTGGGGTTACCGGTATCGTCGGCTCGCTTCCGCTCGGAATCGTCCTGGCGCTGGCGCGGCAATCGGATCTGCTGATCGTCAAGACCATCAGCGTGGGCTTCATCGAATTCATCCGCGGCGTGCCGCTGATCACGCTCCTGTTCGTGGCCTCGACCCTCCTCAACATCTTCCTGCCGCCCGGCACGGAATTCGATATCATCCTGAGGGTGATGATCATGGTCACGCTGTTTGCTTCGGCCTATATGGCCGAGGTGATCCGGGGCGGCCTCGCGGCGCTCCCGCGGGGGCAGTATGAAGCCGCCGATGCGCTCGGCCTCGATTACTGGAAAGCGCAGCGGCTGATCATCATGCCCCAGGCGCTGAAGATCTCCATTCCCGGGATCGTCTCCACCTTCATCGGCCTGTTCAAGGATACCACGCTGGTTTCCATCATCGGCCTTCTGGACATGCTGGGGCTTGCGAATGCGATCAGGGCAACCACCGCCTGGAACGGCATCATCTGGGAGCTCTACATCTTCATAGCCTTCGTCTTCTTCATCTTCTGCTTCGCCATGTCACGCTATTCCATGTATCTGGAGCGCAAGCTTCAGACAGGCCACTAATACCAAGGGAGCGACTCCATGTCTGAACTCGCTACAGAACGCCAGGTTGACCGCAGCAAGATGCGGGTTTCCGATGAGGTAGCCATCGATATCGTCAACATGAACAAGTGGTATGGCTCATTCCACGTGTTGCGCGATATCAATCTCACCGTGAACAGGGGGGAGCGGATCGTCATCGCCGGGCCTTCGGGCTCGGGGAAATCAACCCTGATCCGCTGCATCAACCGCCTCGAAGAGCACCAGAAGGGCCAGATCATCGTCGATGGCACAGAGCTTTCCTCGGATCTCAAGAACATCGACAAGATCCGCCGCGAGGTGGGGATGGTGTTTCAGCACTTCAATCTCTTTCCTCACCTCACCATTCTCGAGAACTGCACGCTCGCGCCGATCTGGGTGCGCAAGATGCCGCGCAAGGAGGCCGAGGAAATCGCCATGCACTTCCTGCGCAAGGTGAAGATCCCCGAACAGGCCGACAAATACCCCGGCCAGCTCTCGGGCGGCCAGCAGCAGCGGGTTGCGATCGCGCGCTCGCTTTGCATGAAGCCGCGCATCATGCTGTTTGACGAGCCGACATCCGCGCTCGATCCCGAAATGATCAAGGAGGTGCTCGATACGATGATCGAGCTCGCCGAAGAAGGGATGACGATGCTGGTGGTGACCCACGAGATGGGCTTTGCCCGCAAGGTGGCCAACCGGGTGATCTTCATGGATCAGGGGCAGATCGTGGAGCAGAACGAACCGGAGGAATTCTTCAACAATCCGAAATCGGAGCGCACGAAGCTTTTCCTCAGCCAGATCCTCGGCCACTGAGCCATTCAGGGATACATGCCCGAAAGCCCCGGCCCTGGCGCCGGGGCTTTTTCATTCCAGATCGCGCGGCGAGATGAAGGCGGCCACATTGGCCCGCGTTTCTCGATCGAGTTCACGCCATGAGGAAATCGGCAGATCGAGCAGGGTTGTCGCGCCGGTGATATATCGGCGGAAGGCGGGATGCGCGGGCGGATTGGCGGCAAGCCGCCTCGCCAGCGCCGCGATGCCGGGATTATGCGCCACGAGCATGACTGCGGGCGCGGTGGCATGGCGGCGCAGGCAGGCGATCATTTCGGCCGGTGAGGAGAGGTAGAGATCGTCATGGCCGCTCACATCACGGGCGCGGCAATGGTGAGCGATGCGCTCCCAGGTTTCGCGCACGCGCGTGGCGCTCGAATGCAGTACCTGATCGGGGCAGAGCCCCTCTGCGGCGAGCCTCTTGCCGAGGAGATCCGCGGCACGGCGCCCGCGCCTGCTCAGGGGGCGTTCGAAATCATCGAGCGAAGGATCCTTCCAGCTCGATTTGGCGTGGCGGGTGAGAATGAGGCGCAGCGGGGGAGCCATGACACGAGCCTGCCATGGGCCGGCTCGCCCGGCAAGCCCCGGCGAAAACAGCCCCGATCAGCGCTCGGGGCGGATCAGGGTGCCGGCGCCGTGATCGGTGTAGAGCTCGAGCAGGCAGGCGTTGGGGGCGCGGCCATCCAGGATCACAACACCGCGCACGCCGCCGTCGATCGCGGTGAGGGCGGTTTCGGTTTTCGGGATCATGCCGCCGGCGATCGTGCCCTTGCGGATGAGGCTGCGGATCTCTTCGGGCGTGAGCTCGCTCAGCACCTCGCCGTTTTCGCCCTTCACCCCGGCCACATCCGTCAGCAGCAGCAGGCGATCGGCCCTGAGCGCGGCGGCAATGGCGCCGGCCACCGTATCGCCGTTGATGTTGTAGGTTTCGCCCGCCCGCCCGGCGCCGAGGGGGGCGATCACCGGGATCACATCGGCGGCAAAAAGCGTGTGCAGGAGGCTCGGATCGATCTTCGAGGGGATGCCCACGAAGCCGAGCGCCGGATCGGCGGGATCGCAGGTGATGAGATTGGCGTCCTTCCCAGAAAGCCCGGCCGCGCGCCCCCCCTGGCTGTTGATCGCCTGCACGATGCGCTTGTTGACCCGCCCGGAAAGCACCATCTCCACCACCTCGACGGTGGCGGCGTCGGTGATGCGCTTGCCGTCCCTGAAATCGGATTTCACGCCAAGACGCGCGAGCATATCGTTGATCATCGGCCCGCCGCCATGCACGATCACCGGGTTGACGCCCACCTGCTGCATCAGCACGATATCGCGCGCGAAGCTCTCCATCGCCGCATCGTCGCCCATCGCATGGCCGCCGAACTTGACGACCACCGTCGCGCCATCGTAGCGCTGCAGCAGCGGCAGGGCGTGCGAAAGCGTGCGGGCGGTGGCGATCCAGTCGCGGTTCATCGGCTTGGCGTTTTTCATCGGTTCTTCCCCCGTTTGCGCTTCGTTGTTAAATTGTCGGGCGCGCGCTGCCAAGCCCGGAGGGCATCGCGGCGGCGATTGTTGTCGGGGAGGGGAATGCCTATGATCTCTTTGTCAGAGGCAGGGGATAATCGATGAGCAAGGACAGCAGACAGAAGACCATGGTGCTGACAGGCGCCAGCCGCGGCATCGGCCATGCGACGGTGCGCCGCTTCAACAGGGAGGGCTGGCGGGTCATCACCTGTTCGCGCAACCCCTTCCCGGAGGAATGCCCCTGGGGCGGGGGCAACGAAAATCATGTGCAGATCGATCTTTCCTCGCCCGACAAGACGATCGAGGCGGTGGACGTGATCCGCAAGAAGCTCGATGGCCGCCTCGATGCGCTGGTGAACAATGCAGGCATTTCTCCGAAAGGGCCCAATGGCGAGCGGCTCGATACGATCAACACCGATCTGCGCACCTGGGGGCAGGTATTCCATGTGAATTTCTTTGCGCCCGTTGTGCTGGCGCGCGGGCTTATACAGGAACTCGCGGCCGCGAAAGGGGCAGTGGTGAATGTCACCTCGATCGCCGGCAGCCGTGTGCACCCCTTTGCCGGCGCGGCCTATGCCACCTCCAAGGCGGCGCTGGCGGCGCTCACGCGCGAGATGGCGCATGATTTCGGCCCCTTCGGGGTGCGGGTGAATGCGATTGCGCCGGGAGAGGTGGAAACCTCGATCTTGAGCCCCGGCACCGAAAAGATCGTGGAAAAGCTGCCGCTGCGCCGGCTCGGCCAGCCCGAGGAAGTGGCTTCGGCGATCTATTTCCTCTGCTCCGATGAGGCTTCCTATATCTCGGGTGCCGAGATCGAGGTCAACGGCGCGCAGCATGTGTGATGGCCGGCATCAGGTGCCGATCAGCTCCGCGACGATGGCGCGAAGGGTGGGGATGCCTTCGCCCTTTTCCGAGGATGTAAGCACCATTTCGGGATAGGCGGCGGGATGCCTGTTGAGCGTGCTGCGCACCTGGGCAAGCACCGGCGCCACCTGCTTCTGCTTGACCTTGTCCGATTTTGTCAGCACCACCTGGAAGGGCACGGCGGCGCGATCGAGAAGCGCCATGATTTCCTCGTCCACCGGCTTCACGCCGTGGCGGGCGTCGATCAGCACGAAGGCGCGGCGCAGGCTCTGGCGGCCCGAGAGGTAGGATTTCAGCAGGCGCTGCCATTTCTCAACCATGGGCTTCGGTGCCTTGGCAAAGCCGTATCCGGGCAGATCGACAAGATAGGCCCGGCCCGCGAGATCGAAAAAGTTGATCTCCTGGGTGCGGCCGGGGGTATTGGATGCTCGCGCCAGCCCCTTGCGCCCGGCAAGCGCGTTGATGAGGCTCGATTTGCCGACGTTTGAACGCCCGGCAAAGCAGATCTCCGGGCGGTCGGCAGGCGGGAGGCCGTCCATCGCCACCACGCCCTTCACGAACCCGGTTTCCGAGGCAAAGAGCCGGCGGCCCGCCTCCAGTGCGGCCTCATTGGGGGCTTCGGCGAGGGGGAAGGGAAGATCGGCCATCAGAGCACCTCGATTGCATCGCCCGCGGCGATCCGGCCCGGCTCTACCACCACGCCATAGACGCCGAAATCGCGGTGGCCCCAGCTTTCTTCCAGGAGTGCGAGCGTGTCGATATCGATGCGGCCGGTTTCGGGATCAGCGGAGGTGGCGCGGCAGCGGGTGATTGGCTCGCGGATTTCGAGCACCGCTTCACCGATGCGTAGGCGCTTGCCAACCCATTCGAATTCCGCCCAGGGCGCGAGGCCTTCGAGCCAGATGTTGCCGCGCCAGCGCAGCGGCGAGAGCGGCTTGCCGGCGCGGGCGCTCATTTCCTTCAGGGTGTCGAGGGAATTGATGCTGATGGAGGGGAAAGGGGTATCCGTCATGGCGCGGCTTCTGGCGCGCACAAGGCGGGCCGGCGCGGCGCGCCCTTCGGGGATCAGGGGGCGCACCCATTGGATGAAGGCGGCCTGATCGCGATCGGGATCGAAGGTGAGGGGCGGGCGATCGGGATGGGTGAGGGTGATTTCCCCGCTTTCCTCATCCAGCCGGGCGCGGATGGCCATCAGTGCGGGGGCCTTCGCGCCGCGATTGAAATTCGCGCAGTTCACCCATTCGGATCCATCCGCATCCGATGCTTCATGAGCCACGGCCCAATGGCGATCGAATGGCAGCCCCTGCCCTGCCGAAAGCCTGGCGCCCGCTATTGCCTCGGCTCCGTGTGCCTTGATGGGATGGCGCCAGATATGGGCGATGCGGGCGCTCATGCTCACGTCTTCACTTCGCTTTCGGTTCTTCGGGCTTCTTGCGCCTGATGCTCTTCAGGATATTGCCGAGCACATCGGGATCATGGCCGTGTCTGCGCATGATGAGATACTGCTGGATGAAGGTGATCGTGTTGTTGGTGATCCAGTAGAGCACGAGGCCGCTCGGGAATTGCCCCAGCATGAACATGAAAACCCAGGGCATCCAGGCCATGATCGTGGCCTGCGTGGGGTCCGTCGGTGCCGGGTTGAGCTTCTGCTGGAGCCACATGGAAATCCCGAGCAGGATCGGCAGAATCCCGATCGAGAAGATGGCGAGGAGGCCGCTGGTGGGCGGATCGAAGGGCAGCAGGCCGAAGAGATTGAGGATCGAGGAGGGATCGGGCGCCGAGAGATCGCGGATCCAGCCGATCCAGGGCGCATGGCGCAGTTCGATGGTGACGAAGATCACCTTGTAGAGCGAGAAGAAGATCGGGATCTGCAGGAGGATCGGCAGGCAGCCCGAGGCCGGATTGACCTTTTCGCGCTTGTAGAGCTCCATCATCAGCTTCTGCATCTTCTGGCGATCATCGCCCGCTTCTTCCTTGATCTTCTCCATCTGCGGCTGAAGTTCCTTCATCTTCGCCATCGAGACATAGGACTTGTATGCGAGCGGGAAGAGGACCGCCTTGATGATGAGCGTGAGCGCGATGATGGCCCAGCCCATGTTGCCGATCAGGGCGTGAAGATGATGAAGGAGCCAGAAGATCGGCTTGGTAAGGAAATAGAACCAGCCCCAGTCGATTGAATCGATGAAGCGGTCAACGCCTTCTTCATTCTGGTAATGGCGGATGGTTTCCCATTCCTTCGCGCCGGCGAAGAGGCGGGTGTTGACGGTGCTTTTCGCACCCGGCTGGATGGTCACGAGCGGCAGGCGGGTTTCGGCCTGGTAGATCTCGGTTTCTTCCGTGCCGGGGATGTATTTCGCGACTTCCTGAAAGGGCGTGCCCTTCTCGGGGATCAGGGTCGTCATCCAGTATTTGTCGGTGAAGCCGATCCAGCCGCTTTCCTTCACGTCCGTGATCTCTGCCGGGGCACGCTCGCGCTCGACGAGATCCAGATCGGGAAGATCGGAATACTTGATTTCTTCGAGCGTGCCGTCTGCAAGGCCGATGACGCCTTCATGCAGGATGAAAAATCCACTCACATCCGGCTTGCCCTGGCGCACGATGATCCCGTAGGGCGCAAGCGAGACAGGCTGGCCGCTCCTGTTTTCGACGCTCTGGGTGATGGTGAACATGTATTTGTCATCCACTCCGATCGTGCGGCGGAAGACGAGGCCGTGGCCGTTATCCCATATCAGCGTGACGGGCGTTTCGGGGGTGAGGGTGGCGCCCTTCTCGAGCTTCCAGGGGGTCAGCGGGCCGGGCACCTGATCGAGGGGGAGGCCACCGGCGGGCACCCAGCCGTGCAGGATGTAATAGGGCCTGGGCTGATCGGCAGGGCGCAGGAGGGTTACGAGGGGCGAATCCGGCTCGATGGTCTCGCGGTAGGATTTGAGCTTCAGTTCATCAATCCGCCCGCCAAGCAGCGAGAGCGAGCCGGTCAGCTCCGGTGTCTCGATCTTCACGCGCGGCGCCTTGGCAAGTGCTTCTGCGGATGCGTTCGAAGAGGTCTGCGAGGGGCTCTGGCCCTGATCCGCCACCTCTGCGGGTGCGGCTGACGGCACGGCCGCTTCGCCGCTGGAGGTAACCGGGGGCATCTGCTCTTCGAGCGGCGGCTGCTGGGGAGGGAAGAAGATCATCCACACCAGCATCACGAGGCTGCTCAGAACGATGGCTAGAAGGAGGTTCTTGTTCTGGTCGTCCATCTGGGGCGCACCCTGTCCTGCGATTGGTCAGGGTGGTTCAACAGGCGGAAGGGGTAAAGGTCAAGCGGTTTTCGTCGTCTCCCGCGTGACGAAAGGGCGCAAAACATGGGTTTTGAGCTTTGCGGGGCGGTGGTGCTTGGTCAGCCGTCAGGCCAGGCGCCGGTTTGTGCAGGTGCGCCCTTCACCCGGCCCGACGGCCGATGCGTGGTGTATCCGCGAGCTTTTCGTAATGTTTCTGCATCCACGCGAGCGTGTCTTCGAAGGGCATGGGGCGGGCAAGGCCATAGCCCTGAACGTGATTGCACCCAAGCTGGGCCAGCATGGCGTGCTCACCAATGGTTTCAACCCCCTCGGCCAGGGTTTCCAGCCCCAGACGTTCGGCCATCGTGAGGATGGCGGAAACGAGCCGTTGCTGTTCGGGATCCTGATCCACCTTGATGATGAAGGAACGATCGATCTTGATGCGTCCGATGGCGAAGCGGCGGATGGTGGCGATCGAGGCATGGCCTGTGCCGAAATCGTCAAGGTCGATCGCACAGCCGAGCCGGGCCAGCTGGCTGATGTTGCGGGTGATGATGTCATCATCCGTTTCGGCCACCACCGTTTCGAGAACCTCGACAGCCAGGCGGCTCGGCGCCAGATCGAAGCGATCGAGCTCCCAGCGGATCTTCTCGATCAGGTTGGGATTGCGCAATTCATCGGAAGAGAAATTCACCCCCACCTGCGGAACCGCGAAATTCGCCTGATCCCATTTGCGCAGGGCGGCGAGGGATTGATGGAGCATGATCTCGCTCAGGCGTTCGGAAAGGCCGGCACGATTGATCGCGGGCAGGAAATCCGCGGGGGAAATGAGCCCCCGTTCCGGGTGCACCCAGCGCGCCAGGGCCTCAAAGCCGCTCACCCGGCCGGTATCGGTGGAAAGCTGCGGCTGGAACCAGGCCGTGATCTGGCCCTCTTCGAGCGCGTGCGCCACTTCTTCTTCCAGCGCATGGCGGCTGGCCCTTGTCTTGCGCATTTCCGGCGTGAAGGCGCGTATGGCGCCCGGGCCGTTATGGCGCGCGGCCTGCATCGCGAGGAGTGCTGCCTCGAGCATGGCTTCGCCCGTGGGTTCGGGCGCGCGGCTGTCGAGGCAGAAGCCCACGGAGGCGGAAATGTGTATCGTTGTCGCGTCAAGGCTGATCGGCTCGCTCACGGCCGACTGGATGCGCCCGGCAATCTGGATCAGCGCTTCCAGATCGGCGCGGCGCACCGGCGCAAGCGCAACCGCGAAAACGGGGCCGTCGATCCGGGCGATCACATCGAACTGGCGCATCACGCTCTGCAGCCTTTCGCCCACCCGGCGCAGCACGTCTTCCGCCGCCTTGTGCCCCATGCGCTCGATCAGGAGGTCGAAATCGTCAATTTCCAGCGTGAGGCAGGCGGTTGCCTTCTTCTTTCGGTCCGGTCCGCTCAGCACATCGTCAAGGGCCCGTTCCACGCCTTCGCGCAGGCACAGCCCGGTGAGGGCATCGCGCATATCTTCCGAATGCCTGCCCGGGGATTCGAATTTTCCGAACAGGGCGATTGCGCCGGGCAGGCCGAGCGCCGCGGCTATCAGCGCCGTTTCCCCCCCGGCCCAATAGGCGCCGAGCGTTGCAGCGGGGAGGAGGGCGAGCATTCGGGGCGTGCCGAACGCGCCGATCATGTGTTTCATTTCGAAAACAGATGCACCGCCTTTGCCATCACCCATGATGAACCATCCTCTCGCACTTGTGGCCTGAGCACTTTCGGGAGAACGCTAGGCGGCAATCGCTACGGGGATGTTAACGAAGGCGCGGAATCTCGGGCGAATTTTCGTCAATCTGTTCAGGGTTCGTTTGCAATCCGGCGAAATCGAACAGCCGGGGATCGAGCATGTGCGAGGGGCGGATGTTCATCAGGGCGTGAAACATCACCTGCCGCCGTCCGGGGCTGTTCTTCTCCCACTGATCGAGGATGGCTTTCACCTGCTGGCGCTGAAGTCCGTCCTGCGAGCCGCAGAGATCGCAGGGGATGATCGGGTAGTTCATGGCGCGGGCGAAACGCTCGCAATCCTTCTCGGCCACATGGGCAAGCGGGCGCAGGACATAGAGATCGCCCTCCTCGTTCACGAGCTTTGGCGGCATGGTGGCGATGCGCCCGCCGTGGAAGAGATTCATGAAGAAGGTTTCGAGGATGTCGTCCCGGTGATGGCCGAGCACCACGGCGCTGCATCCTTCCTCGCGCGCGATGCGGTAGAGATTGCCCCGGCGCAGACGCGAACAGAGCGCGCAATAGGTGCGCCCCTCGGGCACCTTCTCCTTCACGATCGAATAGGTATCCTGATATTCGATGCGGTGGGGCACGCCCATGCGCTCGAGGAATTCCGGCAGCACGGTGGCGGGAAAGCCCGGCTGGCCCTGATCGAGATTGCAGGCCAGAAGATCGACAGGCAGCAGCCCGCGCCATTTCAGCTCGTGAAGGGCGGCGAGCAGGGTGTAGCTGTCCTTCCCGCCGGAAAGGCAGACAAGCCAGCGCGCGCCACGCTCCACCATGCCGTATTGCTCCACCGCCTCGCGCACCTGGCGGATGATGCGCTTCCTGAGCTTGCGGAACTCGCCGCTCTTCGGGGCACCGGCAAACAGCGGGTGGATTTCCTCTGTATCGTCGTGATTATCGCGCATGGCGCCGATATGCCCCAGATGGCCGGGGCGGGAAAGGGAATTCTTGGCCGCAAATCTCCTTGGCGCACTCCGTTTCGGCCCATATGATCCCGAAAAATGCCGGATCAGGAGACCCCATGGCCACGAAAGAGCGCTATACGGTCGTTTCGACCATGAAGAACGAGGGGCCATACATCCTTGAATGGGTGGCTCATTACAAGGCGCTCGGGTTTGACGAGATCGTGGTCTGCACCAATGATTGCGAGGATACGACGGTCGAGATCCTGAAACACCTCGAGGGGCTCGGCCTCGTGCATCACCACGCAACCCGGATACGCAAGGGCGGCATCCATCGCTCGGCCCTGCGCCAGGCCGCGCGCATGGATGTGGTGAAGGGATCGGACTGGATATTCGTCTGCGATGTGGATGAATTCCTGACGGTGAAGGAGGGCGACGGCTCTGCGCGCGCCCTCGTGGCGCTCTCGGGGGAGGAGGCGGATGTGATCGCGGTGCCCTGGCGGGTGTTCGGGCCAAACGGCATCAGCCTGTTTCGCGATCGCTTCGTTACCGAACAGTTCACCCGCGCCGAGGCGCCGGGGGAAAATCCGCAGGCGGGGAAATTCGTGAAATCGCTTTTTCGCCGGCCGGACCTGTTCAGGCGCTTCGGTCTGCATCTTCCCGTGGCGCGGGAGGAAGGCCCGGTGCCCAAGATCGTCTGGCCGGGGGGCGCGCTCCATGTGGAGAATGGCAGGCCGACCGGCGCACCGCCGCCCTTTCACATCGCGCAGGTCAATCATTACGCGCTGCGCTCCATGGAGGCATTCCTCATAAAGCGCGCGCGGGGGCGGGCCAATCACATGCACCATGTGCTGGGGATGGAATACTGGGAGCGCTTCGATTTCGGCGGTGAGGAGGATCTTTCGATCCGCCGCTACGATCCCCTGCGGGATCAATGGATGCAGCGCTTTCGCGAAGATGAGAAGCTCTGGACCCTGCACCGCAAATCCGTGCGCTGGCACCGCTGGAAGGCACGCGAGCTGCGCAAGGATCCCGCCGCCAATGCCCTGCGCCTCGAGATTCTCGCGCGATTTGCCGCCGGACAATCCGAAGCGGGCTGATCCCCGCGCCGGGCGAAGGGGCCTGCGGCCAGCGTTTTGCGCGATGGGCCGGTGTCAGCCCGTTTCGCCGATCAGGGCCCGGAAGATTGCCTTCGCCGATTCGCTGTCCCATTCGGCATCGCCCGTCAGGCGGGCGATCTCGCGCCCTTCGGGATCGAGGATGACGGAAACGGGCAGCCCGAAAACACCAAGCCTGCGCGCCAGCGCCTGCTTCGGATCAAGGAGGATCGGCAGGTTTTTCACGCCGGCATCGGCGAAGAACTGCTTGATGCCACGTACCGTGTTGCGCCCGGTCGCGACCGTCACCACCTGGAAGCGCTCGCCGCCCATCTCCGCCTGAAGCCGATCGAGCGATGGCATCTCGGCGCGGCAGGGCGGGCACCAGGTGGCCCAGAGATTGAGCAGCACGTATTTGCCGCGGTATTCGGCCAGGCTGCGGGCATTGCCTTCGCCATCCACGATCTCCACGGCGGGCACGGGCTTTGGCTGCGTTGCAAAGATCAGCTTGCGCATCGAGCCCTCGCGCAGGGCTTCAAGCGCGGCGGTATCCGCAAATGCCATGTTTGCACCGAGCGCAAGGCCCGCGTATAGGGCTATGGAACGCAGCAATCTCATCTTTCCCTCCAGGGTTCAGCCATGTCAGACGATACCTCCGATGCAAAATCCGCCAACACCATGTGGGGTGGCCGCTTCGCGGAAGGCCCCGATGCGATCATGGAGGCGATCAATGCCTCGATCGGATTCGATCGTCGCCTCGCGCAGCAGGATATCGAAGGCTCGCGCGCCCATGCCGCCATGCTCGCGGCCACGGGCATCATCACTGATAAGGATGCGGAGGCGATAAGGGAAGGGCTGCTCACGGTCTTGTCAGAGATCGAAAGCGGAAAGTTCGCATTCTCGACAGCGCTGGAGGATATCCACATGAATGTGGAGGCCCGCCTGCGGGAGCTGATCGGCGCGCCGGCCGGGCGGCTGCATACCGCGCGTTCGCGCAACGATCAGGTGGCGCTCGATTTCCGCATGTGGGTGCGCGAACAGGCCGATGCCGCGATTGCCGGGCTCGAGGCGCTGATGAAGACGCTCCTCGCCCAGGCCGAGGCGGGGGCGGATTGGGTGATGCCGGGCTTCACCCACCTGCAGGTGGCCCAGCCCGTCACCTGGGGCCACCACATGCTGGCTTATGTGGAGATGTTCGCCCGCGATCGCGCCCGCTTCGGGGACGCGCGCAAGAGGATGAACGAATGCCCCCTCGGCGCCGCCGCACTCGCGGGCACGTCCTTCCCCATTGATCGCCAGATGACGGCTGAGGCGCTTGGCTTCGATCGCCCCACCGCCAATTCGCTCGATACCGTGGCCGATCGCGATTTCGCGCTCGAATTCCTCGCCGCCGCCGCGATCACCGCGATGCACCTTTCGCGCCTCGCCGAGGAGCTTGTGATCTGGTCTTCGGCGCAGTTCCGCTTCGTCACGCTCTCGGATCGCTTTTCCACCGGCTCCTCGATCATGCCCCAGAAGAAGAACCCGGACGCCGCCGAGCTGATCCGCGCCAAGATCGGCCGCATCCTCGGCGCGCTGGTGGCGCTTTTCACGGTGATGAAGGGGCTGCCGCTCGCCTATTCAAAGGACATGCAGGAAGACAAGGAACAGGTCTTCGATGCGGCTGACAGCCTGATGCTCGCGCTCGCCGCCATGGAGGGGATGGTGTCCGACATGAACGCCAACCGCGAAGCGCTCGAGGCCGCCGCCGGCGCGGGCTTTTCCACCGCAACCGATCTGGCCGACTGGCTGGTGCGCGCATTGAACATGCCCTTTCGCGAGGCTCATCACGTCACCGGCGCGCTGGTGGCGCTGGCCGAGAAGAAGGGTGTGGATTTGCCCGATCTCACGCTTGATGATATGAAATCGGTGCATGAGGGCATCACCGAAGATGTGTTCGGCGTCCTCGGGGTGCATAATTCCGTGGCAAGCCGCACATCTTACGGCGGAACCGCGCCAACGCAGGTGCGCGCCCAGATCAAGCGCTGGAAAGAGGCTCTGAAATGAAGGTATTGATTGCCCTGCTACCCCTGCTCCTCGCCGCCGCCTGCGGCGCCGATGGCGATCCCCTGCGCCCTTCCGTCAATGCCGGTGTTTCAGTCACCCCGGGGGGCGTGAGCACCTCGGCCTCCGTCGGGGTGGATGCGGGCAACGTGAGCGTGCGCGTGGGGCTCTGAAGGCCCCGGCTTCCATCACTGGTCCGCAAATATCCCCGCCGGGGGCGCTGCACCGCATCAGCCGCGCCGATCACCGCTTGCCATTTCACGATGAACGCCTATTAGGTGGGAAAACCGCCCGGAACCGGCCGCAAGGGCGGCCATTTGAAAGCCAGGTCAGCCATGGATCATTTTCTCTACCGCGATGGCACGCTTCGTGCCGAGGATGTGCCGGTGCCCGAGATCGCGGCCGCCGTCGGCACGCCCTTCTATCTCTACTCCACCGCCACCTTCCGGCGCCATTTCCGCCTGTTTGACGAGGCGCTCGCGGGGCTCGACCATCTCGTCTGCTATGCCATGAAGGCCAATTCCAATCAGGCGATCCTGAAGCTTCTGGCCGAAATGGGCGCGGGGATGGATGTGGTTTCGGGGGGCGAATATGCGCGCGCAAAGGCGGCCGGGGTTCCCGGGGAGAGGATCGTCTTTTCCGGTGTCGGCAAGACGCGCGAAGAGATGCGCATGGCGCTCGAGGGCGGCATTCGCCAGTTCAACGTGGAGAGCGAGCCGGAGCTCGAGGCCCTGAACGATCTCGCCGTTACGATGGGCCTGAAAGCCCCGATTGCGATCCGCGTCAACCCGGATGTGGATGCGAAAACCCACGCCAAGATCGCCACCGGGAAGGCGGAAAACAAGTTCGGCATTCCGATTTCCCGGGCGCGCGCCGTCTATGATCGTGCCGCCGGCATGGCGGGGGTCGAAATCACCGGCATTGACGTGCATATCGGCTCGCAACTCACCGATCTCGAGCCCTTCCGCCAGGCTTATCTCAAGGTGAAGGATCTCACCCGGCAGCTTCGCGCCGATGGCCATGACATCCGCCGCCTCGATCTTGGCGGGGGGCTCGGCATCCCCTACCAGCGCGGCAATGAAGCCCCGCCTCTGCCCACCGAATACGGCGCCTTGATCCGGGAAACGCTCGGCGATCTCGGCTGCGAGATCGAGATCGAGCCGGGGCGGCTCATTGCCGGCAACGCGGGCATCATGGTTTCGCGGGTGATCTATGTGAAGGAAGGCGAGGGGCGGAAATTTCTCATTGTTGACAGCGGCATGAACGATCTGATCCGCCCGGCGATGTATGAGGCGCATCACGATATCGTGCCGGTGCAGGAGCCTGCGCCCGGGATCGCGCGGAAAACATATGACGTTGTCGGCCCCGTCTGCGAAACCGGCGATACATTTGCGCGTGATCGCTCCATGCCGCCGATGCGGGCCGGCGATCTCGTGGCCTTTCGCTCGGCCGGAGCTTATGGGGCCGTGATGGCGAGCGAATACAATTCCCGCCCGCTGATCCCCGAGGTTCTGGTGAACGGCGATCAATTCGCTGTCATTCGCGCGCGTCCGAGCTATGATGAGATGATAAACCGGGATAGGATACCCGAGTGGCTCTGACGCGCGGCTTCGGGCCAGCCCCGGCCCGCGCCCGATGAAAAAGGCATGATGCGCAACATACGCAACACCCACGAACCGCCATCAAGGCGCCTGCGGATGGCGATCCTGCTCACGCAGGCCGGCCTCCTGGCCGAAAGGCTGGTGCGGGCCTTCTGGCCGTTCTGGGTGCTGCTGCTCATGGGGCTTTCGGCGCTGATGCTGGGGCTTCCCGCGGCTTTGGCGCTGCGGCTTTTCCAGGCGATCGCCGGGCTGTGGCTGCTGGCGGCGCTGGGCGCGCTGTGGTTCGGGCTGCGCCGTTTCCGCTGGCCCGCCCGCGCCGAAGCCGCCGCGCGCCTCGATCAGACATTGCCCGGCCGCCCTCTGGCGGCACTGAGCGATACCCAGGCCATCGGCAAGGCCGATCCGGCCTCCAAGGCCGTGTGGGAAGCCCATCGCGCCCGCATGGCGGCGCGGCTTGGCAATGTCCGGGCGCCGGAGCCCGATCTGAGGCTGTCGCGCCTTGATCGCTTCGGCCTTCGCTATATTGCGCTGCTGTTCTTCATGATCGGCATCCTGTTCGGGGGGCTGGGCCGGGTTGGCGATATCGGCGATCTTGCCCTGGCGGACAACGGAAATGGCGTGCTTGCCGCCGGCCCCGGCTGGGAAGGCTGGGCAGAGCCGCCGGCCTATACCGGAAAGCCGAGCCTCTATCTCAATGATCTCGAGGGAGAGGCGCTTGCCCTGCCCGTGGGAACCCGGATCACATTGCGCTTTTATGGCGGCGATGGGGCGGAGCGGCTGAGCGAGACCGTCTCCCCGCCGGTCGGGATCGCTGGGGGCGGAGATGGTGGCAATACGGGGCGCAATGCCCCGGAGCCGGGAACGGCCGTCTTCGAGGTGGCCCGGAGCGGCGAGATCGAGATCGCCGGGCCGGGCGGGGCGGAGTGGCGTATCGAGGCGCTTGCCGATCAGCCCCCCTCGGTGGCGCTTGCCGGGCCAATGAAGCGCGAGGCGCGCGGCAAGATGATCCAGCCCTTCACCGCGAAGGACGATTACGGGATCGTTTCGGGCACCGCCACCTTCCGGCTTGATCCCGATGCGGTGGAGCGCCGTTACGGGCTGGCGGCCGATCCCGATCCGCGCGAGGCGATCACCCTGGATCTGCCAATGCCGGTCCGCGGCAGTCGGGCCGAGTTCACCGAAGATCTCGTCGATGATCTTTCAAAGCATCCGTGGGTCAGCCTGCCGGTGGAAATGACGCTTACTGTCAAGGATGCCGCCGGGCAGACAGGCGAGAGCGCGCCTCTCCGGCTTCCCCTCCCCGGCAGACGCTTTTTCGATCCCCTGGCGCGCGCCGTGATCGAGCAGCGGCGCGATCTCCTTTGGGCGCGGGCCAACGGGGAGCGGGTCGGCGAAATCCTGCGTGCAGTTACGCACCGGCCCGATGGCTTCGTCCGCAACGAAAGCGGCTATCTCATCCTGCGCACCGCCATCCGCCGGCTTGAGGCGGGGCTTGGCGAGGAAGGGGAGCTTTCGCAGGCAGTGCAGGAGGAAGTTTCCGATGCGCTCTGGGAAGCGGCGCTTCTCTTCGAGGAGGGCTCGCTTGCCGATGCGCGCGAGCGCATGGAGCGCGCGCAGGAGCGCCTCGGCGAGGCGATGAGGAACGGCGCTTCCAAAGAGGAGATCGAGGCGCTCATGCAGGAGCTGCGCGAAGCGACCCGGGATTACCTGCGCCAGCTTGCCGAGCAGCAGCAGGCAAATCCCGATCGGCAGAATGCGCAGAACCAGCAGGGCGAAAGCCAGGAGATCACGCAGGATCAGATCCAGGCGATGCTCGATCGCATCCAGGAACTGATGGAACAGGGCAGGATGGCCGAGGCCCAGGCCCTGATGGAGCAGTTCAACCAGATGATGCAGAACCTGCAGGTGACAGAGAATGGCAAGGGTGGCGCGGGCCAGAGCCCCGGCGAACAGGCCATGGAGGGGCTGAAGGAGACGCTGCGCGATCAGCAGGGGCTTTCGGATCAGGCATTCCGCGATCTTCAGGAGCGGTTCAACCCGGGCGCAAATGCGGGCGAAAACGCCGGCAACGAGGGGCAGAACGGGGGGCAGGGCCGCGGGCAGAGCCATGAGGGCCAGAGCAAGGGCCAGGGCGGGCGTGGCCAGCAGGGCGAGAAGGGCGGCGGCGAGGGCCGCCAGCCGGGCGAGCGCGGAGGCGGAGAGGGCAGCGAGGGGCAATCCCTTGCCGAGCGCCAGCGCGCCCTGCGCGAGCAGCTGGGCCGCCAGCTTGGCAACCTGCCCGGGCAGGGCAGCGAAGAGGGCCGGGCGGCCCGCGAGGCACTGGAAGGCGCGGCAGAGGCGATGCGCAGGGCCGAAGAGGCTCTGCGCCGGGATGATCTGGCCGGCGCGCTCGACGGGCAGGCCGAGGCGATGCAGGGCCTGCGCGAGGGGCTGCGCAATCTCGGCGAGGCCCTTGCGCAGCAGGAGGGCGAACCGGGCCGTCAGGGCGAGGCGGTGGGGAAAGCCGATCAGGACGGGCGCGATCCTCTGGGGCGCCAGAGCGGCGCACGCGGCAATGTGGGCACCGATCGCCAGCTCCTGCAGGGCGAGGATGTGTATCGCCGCGCCCAGAAACTTCTGGACGAGATCCGCCGGCGCACGGGTGAAAAGCAGCGCCCGAAGGTGGAGCGGGATTATCTCAGGCGGCTTCTGGATCAGTTCTGAGAAGGGTCACGGCGAGGGGCTCGGTGGGCTCAGTCCTGCTGCGGCGCTCCCTGCGTCAGCGTTGCCGTGGCTTTTTCCATCAGCCCGTCGATACGGTAGCGCAGGGCGTTGACCTGTTCGACATAGGCCCCGAGAGCCGGTTTCAGGCCGGGAAACCTTGCGCCGAGCACATCTGCATAGGCATAGGTGATGAGGGCCAGTGCCAGCAGGAAGATCATGAGGCTGAATCCGAGGCGCCAGCCGCGAAGGCGCCGCGTCTTTGCCAGTTCGATTGCTGCGGCATTGTCCGGCCCTTCGATCTCGACAGTCGTATCGGCCTGCAAAGCGGAATTGATTTCTTCGATATCCGGGAGAAGATCGCGCCTCGCGCCGCCGCCCTCTTCTTCTTCGGGGCTGGCGCCGCGCCCGAGGGCTTCGGATTCGCGAATCAATTCCTCGACCGCCTCGCGCGGTGCGCCATCCTCGGCTTCCGGGCCCTCTTCGCTCTCCTTCTGCCTCTGGCGTATTTCCGCCTCTGCTTCCTCGCGAAGAATGCTCAGCACGGAAGGATCCACTTCCCGCTGAGGGAGCGTGGGCTCTTCTGCGGCGGCTTCTTCCGGCTCTCCCTCCGATTCAACCGTTTCGATTTCGTCATCCGCCGGCAGGCTCGCCCCTGGCGTGATGATGCCGATCACCGTTTCTTCCTCGATGATCTCCTCATAGAATTCGGCGTTCGGATCCTCTTCAGCCGCGGCCGCATCCGGGATCGCTTCGGCGGCAGAAGGGCTTTCGCCGCTCGCCGGATCTTGCGGGGAGGGGGGCGTTTCGGCCTCTTCTTCGAAGGGGGGCTGATCGGCAGAAGCGCCCCCGCCGTGGGAAGCGGGCATCTGATACCATGTATGGCCGCAGCTTGAGCATTGGACATCGCGCCCGGTTTCGGGGATGACGCTGTCATCCACTTCATACTGGGCGCTGCAACTCGGGCAAATCAGCCGCATTTCTCATCCCATCAATATCACATGGCGCCGCAGAGGGCGCTGGTTCCCCGCAGTTGTATCAAGGGATTGCCCGAGTTGAAAGCATTTGGGCTTTCTCACATTGAAACAACGCGCAATACGGGGCATGACTGTTGCCGGAATGTCAAAAGGAAAAACGGCGTGATCGAGCTGGAAAACCTGTCCTACAACTATGGCGGAGGTGAGCTGCTTTCCAATATCAGCATGGAGTTGCGCCCCGGCGCATTCCATTTCCTGACCGGCCCTTCCGGCGCCGGCAAGACGACCTTCCTCAAGCTGTGCTACATGGAACTCATCCCCACTGCGGGGCAGGTGCGGGTTTTTGGCGAGAATGTGCGGGAAATGGATCGCGATGGCATCGCACGGGCGCGCAGGCGGATCGGCGTGGTGCATCAGAATTGCCAGTTTCTCGATCACCTGACGATGGCGGAGAATATTGCCCTGCCGCTCGCGGTGGCCGGGCGCATGGGCCCGCAGGAGATGCAAAATCTCGAAGAACTCCTCGTCTGGGTGGGGCTGGAGCACAGGGCCGGGGCTCTGCCGCCCGAGCTTTCGGGCGGGGAGCGTCAGCGGGCGGCGCTGGCGCGGGCGGTCATCATGTCGCCCGATGTCATTCTGGCCGACGAGCCGACGGGCAATGTGGATTGGGAAATGTCGAAGAAGCTGCTGGCGCTGCTTGTGGAGCTCAATCGCATGGGCAAGGCGATCCTGATCGCCACCCATGATCTCAATCTCATCCGCGCCGCCAAATCGCAGATCAATGCCCGTGTGCTGCGGATTGCCGGCAGGCACCTGCAGATGGCGGGAGCGGAACTTTGAGCGAGGCCGGCATGTTTTCGGAGGGCAGAGGTTCTCCTTCGGCAAACCCGGAGCAGCGCGTTGTGCCGCCAACGGGCTTCACCGCGCATCTGACGTTCCTCAGCGCCGCGGCAATGGCCTTTCTGGCGGTATTCGCGCTGGCCCTTTCCTTCTCCGCCGGGAGGCTGGCGGAGCGCTGGGCCACGGAGCTTGCCCTCAGCGCGACCATACGCATCAGCGCCCCCCAGTCCCAGATTCCCGATCAGGCAAGGGCCGCGATGAAGGT
Organism: Albidovulum sp.; assembly: GCA_015491895.1. Classification (GTDB taxonomy): domain Bacteria; phylum Pseudomonadota; class Alphaproteobacteria; order Rhodobacterales; family Rhodobacteraceae; genus WFVA01. The sequence continues at coordinate 38,147 of WFVA01000011.1, forward strand.
GCTTGAAACGACCCCGGGGATCGCCTCGGCCCGGGTGCTCGACAAGGCCGAGCAGGAGGCCCTGCTGGAGCCATGGCTCGGCCCCGGCCTGCCGCTCGATGCGCTCCCTCTGCCCCGGCTGATCGAGGTGATCGCCGAGCCCGGCGGCTATGATGCTGAAGGATTGCGCCAGCGTCTGGCCGCCGAGGCGCCCGGCGCGGTGCTTGATGATCACGCCCGCTGGCGCCGCCCGCTGGTCAATGCCGCGAGGCGGCTTGAGCAGCTCGGCTGGCTTTCGATCATCCTGATAACGCTCACGATGGGGGCGGTCATCACCCTTGCCGCCCAGGCGGCCCTTGCCGCCAATGCGCAGGTGATAAGCGTGCTGCGCCTGATCGGAGCGAAGGATGCCTTCATCGTGGCCGCCTTCGTGCGCCGCTTCACTCTGCGCGCCGTCGCCGGCGCGGCGCTGGGCACGGGCGCGGGAATGCTCGCCATCGCCCTCCTGCCCGAAACCGGCGAAGCCGGTGGCGTGCTGACGGGGCTGGGCTTTCATGGCGCTGGCTGGCTCTGGCCGCTGGCAATCCCCCTTCTCGCCGGGTTCGTGGCCTTCTGGGCCACGCGCCTTGCCGCCTTTCGATGCCTCAAGGAGCTGACATGATGGGTTATGCGATCCAATGGCTGCGTTCGCTCGCGTTCATCATCCAGATGTATCTGATGATGCCGCTGATGGCGATCGTCTTCGTGCCCTGGGCGATGCTCCGGCGCGACGGCGTCTATACCTATATCCGCTCCTATGCCGATTGGGTGCGCTGGACAGCCCGCTGGATGGTCGGCCTCAGGACGGAAATCCGTGGCGAGATCCCCACCGATCAGGTGCTGGTGGCCTCCAAGCACCAGTCCTTCCTCGATGTGGTGCTGCTGGTAAGCGCGCTGCCGCGCTCGCGCTTCATCATCAAGAAGGAGCTGCACAATGCCCCGATCTTCCATTTCTTTGGCAAGCGCATGGCCAATGTGCCCGTGGATCGCGGCAAGCGGCGCGAGGCGATTGCCCAGATGATGGCGGATGTGCAGAGCGGCCGGAACCTGCCCGGACAGCTGGTGATCTACCCCCAGGGCACCCGCATCCACCCCTGCGAAAAGGCCCCCTACAAGGTGGGCGTGGGGCTTCTCTATGAGCAGACCGGCTATGATTGCGTGCCGGCCGCCACCAATGTCGGCCTGTTCTGGCCCAAGCGCGCGATCTATCGCCGCCCGGGCACGGCGGTGCTTGAATTCCTGCCCCGCATTCCGGCCGGCCTGCCGAAGGAAGAATTCATGCAGCGCCTTGAAGAGGCGATCGAAACCAACTCGGATCGCCTGATGCGCGAGGCAGGATTCGACCCGGAGAAATGCGAATGGATTTCATCGAAAGCCTGAGCGATCTCGAAGCGCTCTACGGCGCCCCCGGGCGGGTCTCGATCATCAAGGTCACGCCCTGCCTCACCCCGGCCTGTCGCAGATGGATCGGAGAAAGCCGCTTCTGCGTGCTCTCCACCACCGGCCCAGACGGCACCGACGGCAGCCCGCGCGGGGATATGGAGCCGGTCGTGCGGATCGCTGACGATCACACCCTCCTCCTCCCCGACTGGCGCGGCAACAACCGTATCGACACCCTGCGCAATATCGTGGCCGACGGCCGCATTTCCCTGATGTTCATGGTGGCGGGTTCCAACACCGTCATGCGGATAAACGGCACCGCCCGCCTCACACGGGATGAGGGCCTGCGCGCCAGCTTCGAGCGCAACGGCAAGCGCCCGAAGCTGGTGATCGTCATCCGGATCCGCGAGGTCTATCCCCAATGCGCCCGCGCCCTGATGCGCGCCGGCCTGTGGAAAACGGGCAACCGGCCAGAAGGCCTCCCCACCGTGGGCGACATGCTCAATGAAATCACCAATGGCGATTTCGATGGCAAGGCCTATGACGAGGAATGGCCGGAGCGGGCGCGAAAGAGCCTTTGGTAGGCCCTTCATCTTGGGCGAAATACTCCGGGGGTGCGGGGGCTGGCCCCCGCTGCCGGATCAGGATGGCCCGAAAGGCGTGCAGGCGATATTGCGCGCCTGAAGCCGGCGGCAGGCCATTTCGGCCATTTCGCGGTTCATCCCCACGAAATTCGCCTCATAGCCCTGGCGCCCCTTCACCACCTTGCGCAATGCGCCATCAAGCGTGCTCATCTCCGCAAGCGCCGTCTTCAGCAGGACCCGCTCCGCCTTGTAGCGGCTGTCGTATCGGCCGACGCTGATGCCCCACAAACGCCCGCCCGAAGTGGAAATCCGGGTAACCACCTCCGGCTCGTCATCAAACATGCGCGGCTCGGGCGCGATGGACGCCAGCACGATCTTCGCTTCCCCTGCAGGGCGCGGCCGCGGCGCGATGACGGCTGCTGCGGGCTTGGGCCTCTCCTGGTGTGCCGGCGCAGCTGCAACCGCAACGGCCTCCCCGATCGCCTGCGCATCCGCCGATGCGGCGGGCGCTTCGGGCGCAGGGGGCTTCTCGGCCATGGTTTCGACCTGTGCCTCAAGGATGGCGTTGCGGATGTCATCCTGCATCGCCAGCAGCAGTTCCTTCGGCGGCTCCTGCACCGGCTCGCGCGCCGGGCGGGGGAGCGGGCGCAGGCTTTTCTTTACGGCCGTCACGATGCGGATCGTCTTGCCCGCGCCGCCCGGAACGGAGGGGGAGGCGCCTGCATAGACAGGCGGCGCGGGCTTGCGCAGCGGTGCGCTTCGCGGTGCGCGGCGGAAACCCATGTCGAGAAGCTCGGCCATGCGGGCATTGCGCGATGCCGTCGAGCGGCCCCCGAAGATGACGCCGATGATGCGCACCTTCCCGCGCTCCGCCGAGGCCACCAGATTGAAACCGGCGGCGCGGGTGTAGCCTGTCTTGATGCCGTCGGCGCCCTTGTAGGCGGCAAGGAACTTGCGGTTCGTGTTGGCCACGCGGCGGATGCCGGCATCCGCCGTGCGGCGCGAGAAGAGATTGTAATATTCGGGGAAATCGTAAAGCAGATGGCGGCCGAGGATGGCCATGTCGCGGGCGGTGGAAAGATGGCCGCGTTCGGTCAGGCCGTTGGCGTTCCTGAAGGTGGTGCGGGTCATGCCGAGGGCCTTGGCGGTGCGGTTCATGCGCCGCGCGAAAGCGGCTTCGGAGCCGGAAATGGCCTCGCCGATGGCGGTGGCGGCATCATTGGCGGATTTGATCGCGGCGGCGCGGATCAGGTAGCGCAGCTTGATGCGCTGCCCGGGTTTCAGGCCGAGCTTCGAGGGTGGCTCGGAGGCGGCCTTCTTCGAGATCCGCACCATCGTATCAAGCGAGATCTCGCCGCGCTCGATGGCCTGGAAGGCGATGTAGAGGGTCATCATCTTGGTGAGGGAGGCCGGATGCAGCCGGGTATCGGCGTTGCGCGAATGCAGAACCTCCCCGGTGCGCGCGTCCATCACGATCGCCGCATAGGGCGCAGCGCGCGCGCTATCGGGCGTTCCCGCGCCGAGAACCACGAGAAGGGCGAAAAACAGGAAATACCGGACACACTGCCCCAGACGCATTTTCACGCCGCTTGCCTTTTTGCTGCCTCATAACGCCGCCGGTTATCCGGCTGGCTTTTGTTGGCGCGACGATAGCACAGGCAGGGGTGCGAGAAAACATCAAATTTTCAATGGCTTTTGCGCCGTTGCTGATCTGCACCCACAAGATGTTGTGGCGCAAGGGCGCTCGCCTGCGAGATGCGAGGGCCTCCGGCTCATTCCTCGATACGGCGGATGAGATCGGGCAGGGGGCTGATCCCGGCAAGTTCGTGAAAGCGCGGGTGGCCGTGCGGCGGCTCGGCCTCTTCAAGCGCCCAGGTGATTCCATGCGGCACATGGACCCCGTGCGCGCCCGCCTCGATCGCCGGAAGCACATCCGAGCGCAGCGAATTGCCGACCATGATCGCCTTTTCGGCTCCGTCTCCGTGCTGTGCGAATATGCTTTGATAACACCAGGTTGTCTTTTCAGAAACGATCTCGACTGCGGAGAAAAGATCGCCAAGCCCGGATTGGGCGAGCTTGCGCTCCTGATCGAGAAGATCACCCTTGGTGATGAGCACCAGCCGATAGCTGGAGGCCAGCGCCTCGAGCGTTGCCGCCACGCCGGGCAGCAGCTCTATCGGATGGGCGAGCATCTCCTTGCCGGCATTGATCAGCTCCGCAATGACGCGCCCTGATACCTTGCCTTCGGTGATCTCGATCGCGGTTTCGATCATGGAGAGCACGAAGGCCTTTATCCCGAAGCCGTAATGGCCGAGATTGCGCCGTTCGGCCTCGAGCAGGCGCTCGGAGAGGTGATCGGGATCGGCATGATCGGCCAGGAGATCGGCGAAGCGCTCCTGCGTGAGGCGAAAGAAGCGCTCGTTGTGCCAGAGCGTATCGTCGGCATCGAGGCCGATGGTGGTGATCCTGCTGCTTCCCGACGCCATCCGCGTGCATTAGCCTCTTTTTCATTCATGCGAAGCATTCTATATAGTGCTTTCGATATTCGAAGTGGAAGCCCCTTTGCGAGCGAGAATGAAATGCACCCCCTTGTGATGGCCGGCAAGGATGGCGATGGCGGCGACGGCACGGATGTGGCCGTTGTCACCAGGACGCGCCCCAAGACGGCGCGCCCGCCGCTCTACAAGGTGATCCTGCTCAATGACGATTTCACGCCGATGGAATTCGTCGTGCATGTGCTCGAGCGCTTTTTCGGCATGAGCCACCAGCAGGCGTTTGACGTGATGCTGACCGTGCACAAGAAGGGGCTGGCGGTGGTGGGCGTGTTTCCGTTCGAGGTGGCCGAAACGAAGGTGGCGCAGGTGATGGATCTCGCGCGGCGCGAGCAGCATCCGCTGCAATGCACCATGGAAAAGGAATAGGGCCGAAGGCCCGGGAACACGCCATGAAGAAATCACGCCTCGCCACCGCGCTGGAAAGCGGTGCCCTTGAGCTTCCCGAAAGCGGGCGGATCGGGGTTTTTCTGCCCGAGCCGGGCGAGGATCTCTCGATGCTCGATCAGGGCCGGGCGGAGATCATTCATGGCTTCTGCCCCGCGCATGATTACTGGCGGGGGCAGGGCTTTTCCGTGCGCCCCGAGCCGGGCGGGCCATATGCGGCCGCGATCGTGTTCGTGCCAAGGGCGAAGGCGCTGGCGAGGGGGCTCGTTGCGACCGCCGCGAGGCTGACGGAGCCCGGCGGGCCGGTGATCGTTGACGGGCAGAAGGGCGATGGCATCGACAGCCTCTACAAATCGCTGCGCCGCGTGCTGCCTCTCTCGGAAGTGCTTTCGAAAGCGCATGGCAAGCTCTTCCATTTCATCTCCAATGAAGGGGCGCGCGCCGCCCTGCCGCATGCTGCCGGGGAAACCATGCCGGAGGGTTTTTTCACCACGGCGGGCGTGTTTTCCGCCGATAAGGTGGATCCGGGATCGGAAATGCTGGCCGGGGCCCTGCCGGAGCGCCTTGCGGGCCGGGTGGCCGATCTTGGCGCGGGATGGGGCTATCTGGCGCGCGCCGTGCTCGAGCGCCCGGGGGTTGAGGAGCTTGATCTGGTTGAAGCCGATCACGCGGCGCTCGAATGCGCCCGGCGCAATATCGGGGACGTGCGCGCGCGCTTTCACTGGGCGGATGCGCGCCGGTGGATGCCGGAAAAGCAGCTGGATGCGGTCATCACCAATCCGCCCTTTCACGAGGGGCGCGCCGCCGATCCGGGGCTCGGGCGCGAATTCATAGCCGCGGCGGCGCGGGTGCTGAAGCCCTCGGGCCACCTCTACATGGTCGCCAACCGCCACCTCCCTTACGAGGCCGCGCTCCGGGCGCATTTCAGGCAGGTCGAGGAATTGCCCGGCGACGGGCGCTACAAGCTGTTTCATGCCGCCCGGCCCGCGCGCGATCGGAGCGCTCGCAAGGGGCGCTGAAATCCCCTAAGCTTCTCGGAAACGGAATCAGGAGCAGATCCATGTCATTCTCGATCGCGGGCAAGACCGCAATCGTCACCGGGGCCGCCAATGGCGTGGGCCGCGCCATCGCCCGCCATTTCGCCGAACAGGGCGCCAACGTGATGTTTGCGGATATGGATGAAGAGCAGCTCGAGCGTGAGCTTGGCGATCTCGGCGATGAGGGCAATGTGCGCTATTTTGCCGGCGATCTGCGCGAAAAGCTCACCATCGCAAATCTGCTTTCGGCCACGATAGATGCCTTCGACAGGGTGGATATCCTCGTCAATGCCGCGCGCCAGGTGCTGGTGAGCGATCCGCTGAACGCCGATGACGATGCGGTGGAAACGCTCCTGCAGCAAAATCTCATCGCCACGCTTCGCCTCAGCCAGCTGATCGCGCGGCGGATGATCCATCAGGCCGAGGAGGAGGGCAGCGAGGAGGGATGCGTGGGGGCCATCATCAATCTCTCTTCCATCGCCGCGCATCGCGCCAATCCCTGCCTTCTGGCCTATTCGATCTCCACCGCCGCGCTCGATCAGATGACACGCTCGCTCGCCGTGGCGCTTGCGCCAAAGCGGATCCGCGTGAACGCCGTGGCCTTCGGCTCGGTGATGAGCGCGAGCCTTCAGAAGGCTCTGAAGGAAGATCCCGAGAAGCGCGACGATATCATCGCCCACACCCCCCTTGGCCGTATCGGCGAGGCGACGGAGGTGGCTGAAGCGGTGCAGTTTCTGGCTTCGCCCGGCGCGGGCTTCGTCACCGGCGAGATCCTCACGCTCGATGGCGGGCGCAGCCTGCTGGATCCTGTGGCGGCGCCGGCGCATTGAGGCCCGGATGCCGCCCCTCAGCCTTCCCCGTAACGGGCCTTGCAGGCGCGGATGCCGGCACGGGCGCGGATGAGCGCCTCCTGGCGCTTGCGGCGCAGGGCATCGAGCTTGCGCCGCTCCGAAGCCGGATCGATGGCAACCGGCTTTTCCACCGTGCGCGTGTCTGACCGGGTGCAGAAGTGAAAATGCTCATCCGGGCTGGTGCACAGCACCAGGCGCAGGGCAGGTTCGCTCTCCTGCCTGATGGCGTAGCCGCGGGCGAGGTTTTCCTCCGTTTCCGCAATCAGGCGATCGATGATGACAAGTTCTTTCGTGGCACGCTTGATGCAGGCCTCTTCGGGTGTGGCGCAGGCGGCAAGCGCGAGCAGAGAGAACAGGGCAGCGATGCGCATGAGAAAGCTCCTTTCCCTTGCGCGACAGTATAGGCGCTTGCCCGCCCTGCGGCAAACCCGCTAGAGGGAGGCAATCCTTGCCATAGCGGAAGATGAAGATGACAGATCAGCTCGCCACCGAAAAATCCCGTGCCGCGAAGTGGTTTCGCGCGCTTCGCGACCAGATTTGCGAAGCTTTCGAAAAGCTCGAGGACAGCCAGGGCGAAGGCCCCTTGGCCGATCGCCCGGCGGGGCGCTTCGAGATGCGGGAGACGAAGCGCCAGGCGGAGGATGGCGCGGAAGCCGGCGGCGGGCTGATGAGCGTGATGCGCGGCGGGCGGCTGTTCGAGAAGGTGGGGGTGAATGTCTCGGAAGTCTACGGCACGCTTGGCGAGGCGGCGCAGAAGGCGATGGCGGCGCGGGGGGTGCCGGGGATAGAGGAAGATCCGCGCTTCTGGGCGTCCGGCATCAGCCTTGTCGCGCATATGCAGAACCCGCACACCCCGGCCGTTCACATGAACACCCGCATGTTCTGGACTCCTTCTGCCTGGTGGTTCGGTGGCGGCGCCGATCTCAACCCCTGCATCGAATATGAAGAGGATACGGCGGATTTTCACGCCGCCCTGAAGGCGCGCTGCGACCGCCACGATCCCGATTACTATCCCCGTTTCAAGGAATGGGCCGACGAATATTTCTACGTGCCGCACAGGAAACGGGCGCGGGGCGTGGGCGGAATCTTTTATGACGATCTGAACACCGGCGATTGGGAAGCCGATTTCGCCTTCACGCAGGATGTGGGGCGGGCCTTTCTCGAGGCCTTCCTGCCGGTCACAGAGCGGCGGCGAAATACCCCCTGGACGGAGGAGGAAAAGGATATCCAGCTCGTCCATCGCGGGCTCTATGCGGAATACAACCTCGTCTATGATCGGGGCACGAAATTTGGCCTGGCCACCGGCCATGACCCCGAAGCGGTGCTGATGAGCCTGCCGCCATTGGCGAAGTGGGTGTGAGGCAGCCGGCCGGGGCGGCGGGGGCCGCTTTCCCTCCACGATCGCCGGGAACACCATTCGATTCCCGGGGGAGGTATCTGTCAGAACCCGCGGGATATCGCCGGCTTGCGCCCCCCGGGAAGGTGCGGAGGATGTCGTTGCGCATGTCGCTTTCCAGGATGGCTTGGGCGAGGATCGCGCTCGTGCATCTTTTTATGCCGGTGGTATCCGCATTGCGGCAGGGCGCGCAGGTAACTGAGGCCTGGCCAAGGCCGAAGTGCAAAGTTACACCATTCCCCGGGAGACTATCGGCAGAGGAGATCATCGAGAGCGTGGAAGTCGGCCTCGGCAGCTTCCGCGGGGCGCTGACCGAGTTGCAGGGGATAGCGTTGCAAAGGGGAGCAATACAACCCACGAAGCCTACAGGCAAACACCGCATTACCTTCCGTTGACTCTCTCGTCGTGTGGTCGGTACTGTGCCAGAACTGCAACCATCTACCATATTTGGTGCCATTGTTTGAGAGTGAGGTAAGGAAATGTCACGTTGGACGGAGCAGTTCAGAAACCATCAAATTCACCAGACGGTTAAGCAATTGCTCGAGTGGCTGAATGCTGAACCAAAAGAAATCGACGCGGAGGCGGAAAGCGAGCGGTTGCGTCTGATAAAGCTGCTTGTGGGAATTGAGGCCGCACTGAAGGGCGGAGATCCTGATCTGATTCCGATCAATTTGGTTAACCAGGTCAATCAGCAACTAGAACAACCCGGTGTCTGGAATCAGATTCAAAGCTACGCAGGCAGCGGCAATGCTCAAAACCTTAAGGCCGCAAATGAGGCGTTGACCGGACAGCTTCACGTTTTTCAGCAGCTCGCGATGTATGCAGGGCCGCCAAAATCCCGCGAAGCCATCAAGACCATCGAGGCGGCCTACGAACGATTCTGCAAGGCTATCGCAAAGCGAGAAACGGAATTTCAAGAGCGCCTCACGGGGCTCAAATCCGATCTTGATGCGTATCAGAAAGAATTGGCTGAGCAGAAAAAAGCTTTTGATTTCTTGAAGCAACAGACCGAAACAGCCTTTGCCAACTGGCAAAAGGAACATTCCGATGCCCAAAGAGCAAAGATAGTGTCCCAGTCCGTGGTGTATGAGGCGGCCACCGCGCTTCTTCGCTAGTCTGAGGTTTGCAAGAACCGATGACGTGACGAAGGAGAGCACGATGACCAAGAGCATGATTGACCTTCCCGAGTTGATCGCCAAGAGCGAA
>WFVA01000012.1 GCA_015491895.1 Albidovulum sp.
CCCTACGGCATCGGCGCGCTTTCGCGCCTCACCGGGGTGCATGTGGAAACCATCCGCTATTACGAGCGCATCGGCCTGGTCGCGCCCCCGCCCCGCACCGCCGGCGGCAACCGGCAGTATGACGAAGCCGCCCGCCGCCGCCTTGCCTTCATCCGCCGCTGCCGCGATCTTGGCTTCTCGCTCGAAGAGATCCGGGCGCTGCTCGGCATGGTCGATCAGCCGGGGGCGAGCTGCGGCGAGGTGCAGGCGATGACGCGCGCCCATCTCGAAGCGGTGCGCGGGCGCATCCGCAGCCTGCGCCTCCTCGAGGCGACGCTGGAAGAGATGGAGAAAAGCTGCGGCGCGGGCGATCTGCCGGAATGCCCGATCATCGAAACCCTGTTCGAGGAGGGCGAATCCACCGCTTCGCCCTGAACGGCTTTCGCACCCTCTGCGTGAAAGCTTTCCCTTGCGCCCGGCATTCGCTAAACCCCTGCCATGAGCTTCGATCTGCCCCCCGTGCGCGGCATTCTCACCGAGAACCGCCCGCTTGACGAACTGACCTGGCTGCGCGTGGGCGGGCCGGCGGATGTGCTTTTCCAGCCGGCCGATGAAGAGGATCTCGCCGCCTTTCTCGCCGCGCTCGATCCCGCGGTGCCGGTCTTCCCGATCGGGGTCGGCAGCAATCTGATCGTGCGCGATGGCGGGTTGAGAGCCGTGGTGATCCGGCTCGGGCGCGGCTTCAACGCGATCCGCATCGAGGGGGAGCGGGTGATCGCGGGCGCGGCGGCGCTTGATGCCCATGTGGCGCGCAGGGCGGCGGCGGCGGGGCGCGATCTCACCTTCCTGCGCACCATCCCCGGCGCGATCGGCGGCGCCGTGCGGATGAATGCGGGCTGCTACGGCGCCTATGTGGCCGATCATTTCGATCACGCCCGCGCCGTCACCCGCGCGGGAAAGGTGGTGACGCTCGGTCCGGATGATCTGGATTTCCGCTACCGCGAGAGCGCATTGCCCGAGGGCTGGGTGCTGGTGGAGGCCACCTTCCGCCCTCCGGCCGGCGATCCCGAGGCGCTTGCGGCGCTCATGGAGGCGCAGATCGCGAAGCGCGATGCCACCCAGCCCACGCGCGAACGCTCCGCCGGCTCCACCTTCCGCAACCCCGCCGGCTACAGCTCCACCGGGCGCGAGGACGACACCCACGATCTCAAGGCCTGGAAGCTGATCGAGGATGCGGGCCTGCGCGGCTATCGGCTCGGAGGCGCGAAGATGAGCGAGAAACACCCCAATTTCCTCATCAACACCGGCACCGCCACGGCGCGCGAACTGGAGGAATTGGGCGAGCTGGTGCGAAAAAGGGTTTATCAAACCAGCCGGATCCGGTTAGAGTGGGAGATCATGAGGGTCGGCGAACCGGCCCCGATCGAGGCAAGTTGAAACGATAACAGCGAAAGGGGCCGCGAAAGGCCCCGGTACGGGAAACACGAGGCGGGTATGTCGAGCAGGGCAACCCGTAAAGTGGCGGTGCTGATGGGCGGGCTCTCGGCCGAGCGGGAGGTTTCGCTTTCATCCGGTTCTGAGTGCGCGCGCGCTTTGCGGGAGATCGGACATGAGGTGATCGAGGTGGACGCCGGCGCGGATCTCGCCGAGCGGCTCGCCGCGCTTGCGCCCGATGTGGCCTTCAATGCGCTGCATGGCCGTTTCGGCGAGGATGGCTCTGTGCAGGGCATCCTCGAATGGCTGCGCATCCCCTACACCCATTCGGGCGTGCTGGCCTCGGCCCTGGCGATGGACAAGGAGCGGAGCAAGGCCGCCTTCGCCGCCGCCGGCCTGCCGGTGGCCGAAAGCCTGCTCGCCCCGGCCGAAGAGGTGCGCGCGCGCCACGTGATGGCGCCGCCCTATGTGGTAAAGCCCAATAACGAGGGTTCGAGCGTCGGCGTCTATCTGGTGGAGGAGGGGGCGAACGCCCCGCCCGCGCTCGGCCCCGAAATGCCCGAGACGGTGATGGTCGAGGCCTATGTGCCGGGGCGCGAGCTCACGGTCAGCGTGCTGGGCGATCGCGCGCTCACGGTCACCGACATCATCACCGACGGCTGGTATGACTTTGACGCCAAATACAGGCCCGGCGGCTCGCGCCACGTGGTGCCGGCCGATATTCCCGGCGAGATCTTCACGGCCTGCCTGGAGCAGGCCCTCCGCGCGCATCGGGTGCTCGGCTGCCGCGGCCTCTCGCGCACCGATTTCCGATGGGACGAGGCGCGCGGCCCCGAGGGGCTGATCGTGCTCGAAACCAACACCCAGCCGGGGATGACCCCCACATCCCTTTCCCCCGAACAGGCGGCCCATTGCGGCATTTCATTCGCCGAACTGTGCGACTGGCTGGTGGAGGATGCGTCATGCGACCGCTGAGAGCCGGACGCCCCACCACTCCCGCACGGCGCCGCGCGCGCCGCGATCCGGCCCCGAGCCGGCTCGCCTACCGCCTGCACCGGCTGTGGCTGACGCCGCTGTTTCGCGGGATCATACGCATCGGCCTGCCGGTGGCGCTGATCCTCGGCGGCGGCATCGCCTATCTTTCCGATGATGCGCGGCGCGAGGATCTCCAGGCCTGGCTCGCCGAGCAGCGCCGCGCCTTCGAGGAGCGGCCGGAGTTCGTGGTGAAGCTGATGGCCATTGACGGCGCTTCCGCCGAGCTTGCCGAGGATATCCGCGAAGCGGTGCCGATCGATTTTCCGGTCAGCCAGTTCGATCTTGATCTGGAGCATATCCGCCGCACCATCGCCGGCCTCGATGCGGTGGCGGAAGCGGAGGTGAGCCTTCGCGGGCAGGGGGTGCTGCAGGTTTCCGTGCGCCAGCGGGTGCCGGTGGTGGTGTGGCGCGGGCGGCGCGAGATCGCGCTTCTCGATGAAACCGGCCACCGCGTGGCGGCGGTGATCGCGCGCGCCATGCGCCCCGATCTGCCGCTGATCGCCGGCGACGGCGCCGATCGGGCCGTGCCCGAGGCGCTCAGGCTCATGGCCGCCGCCGAGCCCCTGAAGGCCCGCCTGCGCGGCCTCGTGCGAATGGGGGAGCGGCGCTGGGATCTGGTGCTCGATCGCGATCAGCGCATCCTCCTGCCCGAAGGGGATCCGGTGACGGCGCTCGAGCGGGTGCTTGCGCTCGATGCGGCCACGGATCTTCTGGCGCGCGACATCACCACGATCGACATGCGCATCCCCGCGCGCCCCACCCTGCGCCTCGGCCCGGGCGCGCGGGAAGCATTCAGGATGATCAATCTCTTTGAACTTGAAGAAGGAGCCGTGGGACAATGAGTGATCTCCATGCCCGCCAGCGCGCCATGCGCGCGATGCGCAAGGCCGCCATGCAGCGCGGGGTGATCGCCGTTCTCGATGTGGGATCTTCCAAGATCGCCTGCCTCGTGCTGCGCTTCGACGGGGCCGAAAGGATCGCCGGCGATGAGGGGGTGGGCTCGCTCGCCGGGCAATCCACCTTCCGGGTGATCGGTGCCGCCACTACCCGCTCGCGCGGTGTGCGTTTCGGCGAGGTGGAGGCGATGGGTGAAACCGAGCGCGCCATCCGCACCGCCCTGCAATCGGCCCAGAAGATGGCCAACCAGAGGGTCGATCACGTGATCGTCGGCTTTTCGGGGGCGCGGGTGCGCTCCTACGGGCTGGCGGGCAGCATCGGGCTCGAGGAAACGGCGGTGAGCGAGCAGGACGTGGCGCGGGTGCTGGCCGCCTGCGACATGCCCGATATCGGCGAGGGGCGCGAGGTGCTCCATGCCCAGCCGGTGAATTTCGCCCTCGATCACCGCTCGGGGCTCACCGATCCGCGCGGCCAGATCGGCAATCGCCTCTCGGTGGACATGCACATGCTCACCGTGGACGGCGCCGCGGTCCACAATCTGCTGCGCTGCATCAACCGCTGCGATCTCGAGGTGGCGGGGCTGGCGAGCGCCGCCTATACCTCCGGCATCTCGACTCTGGTGGAGGACGAGCAGGAGCTCGGCGCCGCCTGCATCGATATGGGCGGCGCCGTCACCGGCATCTCGATCTTCATGAAGAAGCACATGATCTATGCCGACAGCGTGCGCCTCGGCGGCGATCACATCACGCTCGACATCTCGAAAGGGCTTCAGGTGCCGCTGGCCACCGCCGAGCGCATCAAGACCCTCAATGGCGGCGCCGTGGCCACCGGCATGGACGATCGCGACATGATCGAGCTTGGCGGCGACAGCGGCGACTGGGAGCATGACAGGCGCACCGCCAGCCGGGCCGAGCTGATCGGCATCATGCGTCCGCGCATCGAGGAGATCCTCGAAGAGGTACGCCTGCGCCTCGATGCGGCCGGGTTCGAATGCCTCCCCAGCCAGCAGATCGTGCTGACGGGGGGGGTGAGCCAGATCCCCGGGCTCGATGGCCTCGCCGCGCGCATCCTCGGCAATTCGGTGCGCCTCGGCCGCCCCTTGCGGGTGCAGGGCCTTCCCCAGGCGGCGACGGGGCCGGCATTTTCGGCGGTCGTGGGGCTCAGCCTCTTCGCCGCGCACCCGCAGGACGAGTGGTGGGATTTCGAGATGCCCGCGGAGCGCTACCCGGCCCGTTCGCTCAGGCGCGCGATGAGATGGTTCAAGGAGAACTGGTGAACGCAAAATATGGACATACCGGCAAGATCCCGCCGAGTTCGGGGCCTTCACCCCCCATATTTTGGGGCAAAACGGCGTTTTTTTGATGACGTTTTGCCGTTTGAGAGGTAGGATCAGGATCAATCAGGTGTAAATCGCCCGAGAACGGGCATTCAGAATGAACAGGCGGAACGATCAATGGCATTGCATTTGACAGAAACGGCGAGCAGCAGTGAACTCAAGCCCCGGATCACGGTTTTCGGCGTGGGCGGCGCGGGCGGCAACGCGGTCAACAACATGATCGAGAAGAAGCTCGATGGTGTGGAATTCGTGGTGGCCAACACCGATGCCCAGGCGCTTCAGCAGTGCCTTGCCCCGGCCAAGATCCAGATGGGCGTGAAGGTCACCGAAGGGCTCGGCGCCGGCGCGCGCCCCTCGGTGGGCTCGGCGGCTGCGGAAGAAAGCCTCGAGCAGATCATCGATCATCTGGCCGGTGCGCACATGTGCTTCATCACCGCCGGCATGGGCGGGGGCACCGGCACCGGCGCCGCCCCGATCATCGCCCATGCGGCGCGCGAGCTTGGCGTGCTGACGGTGGGCGTCGTCACCAAGCCCTTCCAGTTCGAGGGCGCCAAGCGGATGCGCCAGGCCGAGGAGGGCGTGGAGGCGCTGCAGAAGGTGGTGGACACGCTGATCATCATTCCCAACCAGAATCTCTTCCGCCTCGCCAATGAGAAGACCACCTTCACCGAGGCCTTCTCGATGGCCGATGACGTGCTCTACCAGGGCGTGAAGGGCGTCACCGATCTGATGGTCAAACCCGGCCTCATCAACCTCGATTTCGCCGATGTGCGTTCGGTGATGGACGAGATGGGCAAGGCGATGATGGGCACCGGCGAGGCCGATGGCGAGGATCGCGCGGTGCAGGCGGCGGAAAAGGCGATCGCCAACCCTCTGCTGGACGAAATCAGCCTCAAGGGCGCCAAGGGCGTGCTCATCAACATCACCGGCGGCTACGATCTGACGCTCTTCGAGCTCGACGAAGCCGCGAACCGCATCCGCGAGGAGGTGGACCCGGATGCCAATATCATCGTCGGCTCCACGCTCGATACCGAGATGGAAGGCATGATGCGGGTTTCGGTGGTGGCCACGGGGATCGATGCGCTCGAGCCCTCCGAGATCCCGGTGCCGCGCCGGGGCATGGCCGAGCCGCTCGTGGCGGGCACCAATGCCGCCCGCGCCGCCAGCGAAGCGCCTGAGCCCCAGCCCGTGGCTGGGGAAGATCGCCCGGCGGAGCCGGTCGCGCCGGTAGCCGAAGAGGCGGATGCCCCTTCGCTCTTCACCGATTTCGAAGCGCCCGAGCCCGAGGCCGAAGCCGCGCCCGAGCCGGCTGCGCCGGCGGGGGAATTCGATCCGATGACGGCCGGACAGGATGATGTCCCGCCGCCGGCCTGGCAGCCTGAGGCCGGGGAGGAGGTGGCCGCCGCCGCGCCGGAAGCGCCGAGAGCGCCCGGCACGCCGACGCCCGAAGCCATCGCCCGCCTGCGCGCGGCGGTGAGCAAATCCGCCACCCCGGCGCCGGAGGAGATGTCTCCGGGTGAGGCACGCCGCGCCGCCGAGCGCCCCCGCTTCGGGATCAATTCCCTCATCAACCGCATGACGGGCCACGCCGAGCCCGCCGCCGAGCGCCCGGCGCGCGAGCAGCCGCCAATGGCCCGCCCCGCGGCGCCCCAGCCAACGGCCCATCCTGCCGCGCCCGCGGATGTGGAGGCCGAGGCCGATCCCGAACAGGAGCGGATCGAGATCCCTGCCTTCCTGCGCAGGCAGGCGAACTGAGCGCGCTCAAGGCACTCACGATCAGGCACAGGATGCGCGGCAGGGTCCGCGCATCTTTCTTTTTGTTTCAATGGCCTGGCTTTGCAATCCTGCACCCTTGGCAGAATTTCGCCCATTGCCGCGCGCCATGTTTCAGCGCGTTGCAAAGTTTGAATTGTGCTTCGGGAAGATGGGAATTAACTCAAACCCGCGCCAACAAGGCCGGAGGTCCGTGTGCAGACTACGATCAAATCGCCCGTAAGCTTCGAAGGCATCGGCCTTCACACCGGCATCCCCGCGCGGATGACGATCCACCCCGCTTCGGCGCATTACGGCATCTGGTTTCGCCGCACCGATCTCGAGGGCGATACGCTGATCCCCGCCCTTTGGCATGCTGTCGATGATGCGACGCTCTGCACCCGGATCGCCAATTCCTCCGGCGCCAGCGTGAAAACGATAGAGCATGTGATGGCCGCGCTCGCGGGTTGCGGCGTCCATAACGCGCTGATCGAGATCGACGGCCCTGAAGTGCCGGTGATGGACGGCAGCGCGGCGGAATTCGTGCGCCGCATCCTTGCCACCGGCCTGCGCCGCCTCGATGCGCCGGTGCGGGCCTTCGAGATTCTCGAAAGGGTCGAGGTGCACAAGGGCGAGGCCTGGGCGCGGATCGAGCCCGGCGAGATGCTCTCCATCGCTTTCCACATCGATTTCGACGCCCCCGCCATCGGCCGCCAGCAAAAGGCGCTCAGCATGGCCAACGGCAGCTTCGTGCGCGAACTCAGCGACAGCCGCACCTTCTGCCTCCAGCGCGATGTGGAGATGATGCGCGCCCGCGGCCTTGCGCTCGGGGGCAGCATCGAGAATGCGGTCGTCGTGGACGGGGCGCGGGTGCTCAATCCCGAGGGCCTGCGCCATGCCGATGAGGCGGTGCGCCACAAGATGCTCGATGCGATGGGCGATCTGGCGCTTGCCGGGGCGCCGATTCTCGGCCGCTACACCGGCCATCGCGCCGGCCATGCGCTCACGAACCGGCTTCTGCGCAAGCTTTTCGCCACGCCCTCGGCCTTCCGCCTTCGCGAATGCAGCGGCGATGTGGCCGCGCGCCTGCCCGGCGTGGGCGCGAATATGGCGGATCTCTTCCAGCCTGCCTGAAACCCGACAGTTTCGAGAAACCGCCTTAAAGGCGTTTTGCACCGGATTTTTCTGTGCTAGGAAACTGCGGAAAGAGCGAAGTGAAGCGTGCTCTCACCTGCTTCAGAGGAAAAGGGCGCGCTGGCGAACGGGGTGAGCGGGTGATGAGACGCGGCAGGCTTGGTTTGAAACTGATCGGCATGGGGCTTGCCCTCGCGCTCCTTTCGGCCTGTGGAGGCGGCGAGCGGGGCCGGAAGGCAAAGCCGATCGAGGCCTACAGCGCCAGGGAGCTTTACCAGCAGGCAGAGCTGCGCCTCGAGTCGCTGCCGCCGAAGAAGGCCGGCAAGGCGGCCGAGCTTTTCGCCGAAGTGGAGCGGCTCTATCCCTATTCGGAATGGGCAAGGCGGGCGCTGATCATGCAGGCTTTCGCCTATCACAAGGCGCGCGATTACGAAAACGCCCGCGCCGCGGCGCAGCGTTTCCTCGATTTCTACCCGGCCGACGAGGATGCGGCCTATGCGCAGTATCTTCTGGCGCTGAGCTATTACGATCAGATCGATCTCGTGGGCCGCGATCAGGGGCTCACCTTCCAGGCGCTCCAGGCCCTGCGCACGGTGATCGAACGCTACCCCGACAGCGATTACGCCCGCTCCGCGATCCTGAAATTCGATCTCGCCTTCGATCATCTTGCCGCCAAGGAAATGGAGATCGGGCGCTATTACCTGAAGCAGGGCCACTATGGCGCCGCGATCAACCGCTTTCGCGTTGTCGTCGAGCAGTTCCAGACGACAAGCCACACCCCCGAGGCCCTGCACCGGCTGGTGGAGAGCTACCTCGCCCTCGGGCTTGATGACGAGGCCCGCACCGCCGCCGCCATCCTGGGCTACAATTACGGCGGCTCCGTCTGGTATCGCGACAGCTACGATCTCCTGAAGGGCAGGGGGCTCAAGCCCGAAGCGCGCGGCAATGGCTGGCTTGCGAAGATCTACCGTCAGATGATCAAGGGCGAATGGCTCTGAAACGGGCCGGTTAGGAGGACAGGTGCTCCGCGGCCTCGATATCCGGGACATGCTGATCATCGATCGGCTGACGCTCGATTTCCAGCCCGGCCTCAATGTGCTCACCGGCGAAACCGGCGCCGGAAAATCCATCCTGCTCGATTCGCTCGGCTTCGTGCTCGGCTGGCGCGGGCGCGCCGATCTGGTGCGCGAGGGCGCGGAGACGGGCGAGGTCACGGCCTGGTTCGATCTCCCCCCCGATCACCCCGCGCGCGGCGTCCTGGAGGAAGCGGGCCTCTCTTGCGGGGATGAGCTGGTGCTGCGCCGGATCAACAGGCGCGACGGGCGCAAGACGGCCTGGGTGAATGATCGCCGCTGCTCGGGCGAGGTGCTGCGCGCCCTTTCGGCAACCCTCGTGGAGCTGCACGGCCAGCAGGATGACCGCGGGCTTCTCGATCCGCGCGCCCATCGACGGCTGCTCGATGAATTCGCCGGCCACGAGGCGCTCCTTGCCGCCACGAGCGCCGCCTGGCGCCGGCAGAGGGAGGCGGAAGCGGCTCTTGATGCCGCGGAAGCGGCGCTGGCGAAGGCGCGCGAGGAGGAGGATTTCCTGCGCCATGCGGTGGCAGAGCTGGAGGCGCTTTCGCCCGCACCCGGGGAGGAGGCCGATCTTGATGCCCGCCGCCGGCTGATGCAGGCCGGGGCGCGGATCGGGGAGGATGTGTCGAAGGCCGCGGAGGCGCTCGGGCGCGAGGGCGCGGAGGGCATGATCGGCGATGCCATGCGCTGGCTCGAAGGCGCGGGGGGCGAGGGGCGGCTTGACGGCGCGATCGAGGCGCTCGGGCGCGCGCTCACGGAGCTTGGCGAGGCGCAGCAGGAGGTGGAGCGGGCGCTGGAGGCGATGCGCTTTGATCCGCGCGAGCTTGAGGAGGTCGAGGAGCGATTGTTCGCGATCCGGGGGCTCGCGCGCAAGCACGGGGTGCTGCCTGACGATCTGGCCGAATTGGCCGGCGAGCTTGCCGCGCGGCTGGCGGCGCTCGATCAGGGCGCGGGGCGGATTTCGGAGCTATCAAAGGCGCTTGAGGCGGCGCGCGAAGCCTACCGGCAGGCGTCAGAGGCGCTCTCGAAATCCCGCGCCGATGCGGCCGCGCGGCTCGATGCCGCCATGGCGCGCGAGCTTGCGCCCCTGAAGCTCGAAAGCGCGCGGTTTCACACCGAAATCACACCGGCCTCCCCCGGACCCGAGGGCGCGGATGAGGTGATCTTCACCGTGGCCACCAACCCCGGCGCGCCCTCCGGGCCGCTCAGCCGCATCGCCTCGGGGGGCGAACTTTCGCGCTTTCTGCTGGCGCTCAAGGTCTGCCTTACGCGCCGATCGCGCGGGCTGACGATGATCTTCGACGAGATCGACCGCGGCGTGGGCGGGGCAACGGCGGATGCCGTCGGCCGCCGGCTTGCGGCGCTGGCGAAGGGCGGGCAGGTGCTTGTAGTCACCCATTCGCCGCAGGTGGCGGCGCGGGGGGCGCATCACTGGCGGGTCGAGAAGGCGGTGATCGGGGGGCGGACCCTCTCGAAGGTCGTGCCGCTCGATCACGAGGCGCGGGTGGATGAAATCGCCCGTATGTTGTCGGGCGAGCGGGTCAGCGATGAGGCGCGGGCAGCCGCCGAGGCCCTGATCGGCGCCGGTGAGCAGGCAGAGGCGGGGGCGGCGGGGCCGGAAGGCGGCGGTTGATCCGGCTGCCGGCAGACGGCCGCGCCCCAAAAAGCCGAAAGGGGGCGATGCGACCCCCTTTCGACTTGAAAATTGATGGTTGTTGAATTGCGAAGCGGCCTCCGGGGTGTTTAACACTCAATACAATGTGCCATTGCCACCCTGCCAACCGCTCCGAAACCCGGCCGAAGCCGATATCAATACACTTCACCCAACCCGGCAACTTGCAGGTAACCGGGCCACTCACGGGATGACGCGGGATCAATCCTCCGCGCCATGCCTGCCATCATGGGTGATTCTCGCGCCGGCGTCATACTCCAGATGCGTTAAGAAACCGTATCCTGCCGGGATCGGATGCGCTCAGGATCAGCGGAGATATGGCCGCACCCGATCAAGAACTTCCGGCCATTTGCGGAAGAAAAGCAGTTGGCCGCAATCCTCATGCAGCTCGAACTCGATCCAGGGGAAATCGCGCATGAATTCGCGCAGGTTTTCGGGGGGCACCTGGGGATCGTGCAGGCCGTTCATGTAGGTGAGCGGCACCTGCCCCTCGAACCCCTTGAGAAGGGAGGTCCAGTCGGTTGTTTCCTGCTCATGGACCTCGCGGGCGAAGGCCTTGTGGGCGCTGTGCTTTTCAGAAAGGCAGACCTCGGAGCCGCAGACCATGGCCTCGAACACCTCGGGATCGGAGAAGGTTTCCACATCCGCCGGCGAGCCGCCATATACCGCGTTCACGAAGCCGCGCTTGCCGAGGCGGCGGGCCAGCGAGAACCCGGCCTTGACCATGAAGGGCATCAGATGCGGCGTGTAGCGGGCGGAAGCGAGGATGAAGCGGTGCCATTTTCCCATCCGCTCGTATTGTTCGGAGCGGGTGAGGGGGAAGGTGCCGGCGCAGGCTATGATGGCCGAGAAGCGCTTTCTGTCGAGCCGGTGCAGATGGGCGAGGTAGTAGATGTCGGAGCCAAGGGAGATCGCCGGGCAGCGCGAAACCCCGAGGTGATCGAGAAGCCGCAGGATATCCTGCGCCGCGCTCATGCCGACAGATGCCTTCTTCGGAAGCGGCGTGGAATTGCCATAGCCCGCCCGGATCGGCACGATGGCCATGAGGCCTTCCTTCTCAAGCCTCTCCTCGGCGGAGGCCGGCCAGCGGGTGAGGCCGTAATCGAGCGGCATGTAGAGGATGGGCCGGCCGCCTTTCGCGCCGAGCAGCAGGTATTCCATGATCCTGCCATCGGCCTGGGTGATCTGGTGGTAGGGGCGGGGCGAGAGGCGGTCATAGCCTTCGCTCATGGGGGTGGCGCGGGCCGCGTGATCCTCGGTGTAGCTGGTGATTTCCATCATCGAGAGGGTCAGGCGGACAAGCTCCGTCTGCGATCGGGTTTCCGTCTTGGAGAGAATCGAGCGCATCTGCGCGCGCACGGTTTCGATGGAGCGCCCGCGGGCCTCGGCGATATCGCGCAGGCTCTTGCATTCGGTGAGGGCGCGGATGATGTCGGTTTCCGCCTGGGTGAGGCCGAAGGCGGCGCGCAGGGTTTCGTCCAGCCTCTCGGGCCATTTCAGTTCGGTGGTGACGGCGATCACCACCGGGGCGCCATCCTTCGGGTGCAGGCTGCGCAGATGCAGGACGATCACCCTGTTCTCGCCGCACATGCGCGCGCGGAAGATGGCCGTCTCATCGGAATTCTTCATGAGCATGAGGCCGAGCTTTTCGCGCAGCGCCTCGAGATCCTCGGCATTGACGGGCAGATCGGAAAGGGAGGCGCCCTTGCGGATCCCGAGCGTGGCCTGGGCGGCGTCATTGGTATCGATGAAGCGCATTTCCCGGCCGATCATGAAGGCGGCGCTCTTTTCGAAAGGCATGAGCAGATCCTGCTCGCCGGTGCGCCCTTCCTTGTGATCCAGCTGATCGAGAAAGATCCCGGCGCGCTGGAAGTGGCGGCCGAGGCTCTTGTCGAGGCGGTCCTCGATCGGGGCGCCGTTGGCGTCCTTGCGGATCGGGGAGATCAGGCTTTCCCACTGATCCAGGAGCTCTTCGTAGCGCAAGGGATCGATGGCCACCTCGTAGAGGCGGTCGATCACCAGATCGCTCTGCTCCGGCGCCCGGCGATCATCGCCCCCGCCCCTGCCTTCCTTGTCCTGTTCGTCGGCTGTCATTCCCGTCAATCCATTCCCGCCCCGAATCCGACATGCGCCACGCTTCAGCCCGCAAGGCTGAAGATCAATGCATTCGTAAACAAGGCTCAGCGCATCAAAGAGTCGGTTGAAACAACCCTGGAAAAAGAAACATCCTGCCAAAACTAATGCTCACCATAGCTCCAAAATGGGGCCATATCCAGAAAGGAATGGAGGTAATTTCAGGGCAGGACCGGGGCGGCGCACCCATTCGTGAAATCGAATTTCGCCTATACAACCTTGCCGGGATTGAGGGTGGCGCCCGGGTCAAGCGCTGCCTTGATCTCGCGCATCAGATCCCAGGCCGCGCCGTGTTCGCGCGCCATGGCCGGGCGTTTTCCCATGCCGATTCCGTGTTCGCCGGTGATCGTGCCGCCAAGGCGGAGCGCGCGTTCGGCCATCCGTTCGGCCAGCGCCTTCGCCTCCGCCATTTCCGCCGCGTCGTCCGGCTCCACCAGGAGGATCGCGTGGAAATTGCCATCGCCCACATGGCCGAGGATCGGGCCCATGAGGGGGCTTGCATCGATATCGGCGCGGGTTTCGCGCACCGCCTGCGCAAGCCGCGAGATCGGCACGCAGACATCCGTGACGAGTGCGCGCGCCCCCTTGCGCAGCGCAAGGCAGGCATAGAAGGCCTTGTGGCGCATCTCCCACAGCCGGCTGCGCTCCTCGGGCCGGCTGGCCCAGCGAAAATCGCGGCCCCCCATTTCGGCCACGATCTCGCCGAAGCGCTCGGCCTGTTCGGCCACGCCTGCGGGGGAGCCGTGAAACTCCAGCAGAAGATGCGGCTTTTCCGGCAGCCCGGCCTCCGAGTAAAGATTCACCGCGCGCACGCTCGCCTCGTCGAGAAATTCGATCCGCGCCATCGGGATGCCCATCTGGATCGTGGCGATCACCGTATCGACAGCCGCCCCGATCTCATCGAAGGCGCAGACGGCGGCCGAGATCGCCTCGGGCTGGCCGTGGAGGCGCAGAGCTAGCTCGGTGATCACGCCAAGCGTGCCCTCGCTGCCGGTGAAAAGGGCCGTCAGATCATAGCCGGAGCTTGATTTGCGCGCCCGGCTGCCGGTGCGGATCACCCGGCCGTCGGCCAGCACCACCTCGAGCGCGAGCACGTTGTCGCGCATGGTGCCGTAGCGCACGGCGGTGGTGCCGCTGGCGCGGGTGGCGGCCATGCCGCCGAGGCTTGCATTGGCGCCGGGATCGATAGGGAAGAAGAGCCCGGTGGCGCGCAGTTCGCGATTGAGCTCTTCACGGGTGAGCCCCGGCTGGACGACGCAATCCATGTCTTCGGCATTGACGGCGAGAAGGCGGTTCATCCGGCTCATGTCGAGCGTGATCCCGCCCTGCGGGGCGAGGGTGTGGCCCTCGAGCGAGGTGCCCGCGCCGAAGGGGATCACCGGGCAGCCGTGATTGGCGCAGATCTTCATGATCGCGCTCACCTCCGCCGTATCCTTCGGCCAGGCCACGGCATCGGGGAGCATGGGAGGGAAATGGGTTTCGCTCCGGCCGTGGGCGGCGCGTTCGGCCTTGGAAGTTTTCAGCCGATCGCCTAGGAGTGTGGAAAGCTCGGCGATTGCGTTTTCTGTGCTCATGGCGGCCTCCGGTCATCATGCAGGGGCACAGTAGGCCAGGCGCGGAGCAGGGAAAACCCCCTGCCACGATGGCGGGTGAAGGAACGGGGAAGTCTCTTGGGCGGGAGTGAAAGGAACAGTGCCGAGAACGCCCTTTCCCGGGCGGGGGGAGAATTGCGCCGGGCTTTGGACGCGGTGCGCAAGGAGGGGCCGGGGCATGTGCTGTTCTGGTTTCTGGCGTTTCTGATCGGGCTTGCCGCCGGTGCCGCGGCAGTGCTTTTCCGCCATGCCATCCTCTTCCTCGAGCGCCTCTTCTACGGCACGGACGACATGCATCAACTCCATAGCCTGATCGGCCATCTCGAATGGTATCGCGTTGTCGGGATCCCCGTGCTCGGCGGGATCGTCGTGGGGATCATCCTGCACCGCTTCACCCCCGATGGCCGGGTGCGCTCGGTGGCCGATGTGATCGAGGGCGCGGCGCTGCGTGACGGGCGGGTGGAGAAACGCGCCGGCATCGCCTCGGCGCTCGCCTCGCTGATCACCCTTTCCACCGGCGGCTCCACCGGCCGCGAGGGGCCGGTGGTGCACATGGCCGGCCTGATCGCCACATGGGTTTCCGATCGCATCCACGCCAGCCCGATCACCGCGCGCGATCTTCTCGGATGCGGGGTTGCGGCGGCGGTTTCGGCAAGCTTCAACGCCCCCATCGCCGGCACGCTCTTCGCGCTTGAGGTGATCCTGCGTCATTTCGCCGTGCATGCCTTCGCGCCGATCGTCATCGCTTCCGTCGCCGGCACGGTGGTGAGCCGGGCCAGCTTTGGCGACATCACCGAATTCACCCTGCCCACGGAGCGCCTCATCTCCTTCTATGCCGAGCTTCCGGCCTTCATGCTGCTGGGGCTTTTCTGCGGGATCGTGGCGGTGGTGCTGATGCGTTCGGTTTTCTGGGCCACGGATCTTGGCGACGCGATCGAGAAGCGCACCCGCATGCCCTTCTGGCTGCGCCCGGCGATCGCGGGGCTGCTGCTGGGGCTGATCGCCCTGCGCTTTCCCCATATCATCGGCGTCGGATACGAGACGACATCGCTCGCCCTCACCGGCCAGCTCTCCTTCGGGCAGGCGGTGATCTTCACCACCGTCAAGGTGATCGCGGTGGCGATCACCATGGCGGGGATGATGGGCGGCGGGATCTTCTCGCCCTCGCTCATGGTGGGGGCGCTTGCTGGGCTCGCCTTCGGCCATGTCGCCATCTCCGTCTTTCCCGATCTTTCGGGCACGGAAACCATGTATGCGCTGGCCGGAATGGGGGCGGTGGCGGC
This sequence comes from Albidovulum sp., assembly GCA_015491895.1. Taxonomy (GTDB): domain Bacteria; phylum Pseudomonadota; class Alphaproteobacteria; order Rhodobacterales; family Rhodobacteraceae; genus WFVA01. The sequence goes on from WFVA01000012.1 coordinate 15,324, forward strand.
GGCCGTTCTGGGCGCGCCGATCTCGACAACGCTGATCGTCTTCGAACTCACCGGCAACTGGGAAACAGGGCTGGCGGTGATGGTGGCGGTTTCGCTCTCGGTGGCGCTCGCGAGCCGGATCGTGGACCGCTCCTTCTTCCTCACGCTTCTCGAGCGGCGCAACATCCACCTCGCCGCCGGCCCGCAGGCCTATCTGCTGCAGATGTTTTCCGTCGCCCGTGTGATGACCCCGAAGGATGCCGATGGCGCGCCGCCGGAGGAGGAAATCTGGGAGCGCATCGAGCAGGGCATCTACGTGGACGGCAACGCGACCCTCGAAGCCGCCATGCCGATCTTCGAGAAATCCAATCTCGGCTACATCCCCGTCGTCACCCTCTCGGGCGAAGGCGAGGCGCCGGAGCTTTGGGGCGTGCTCTACCAGGTGGATGCGCTGAAGGCCTACAACCGCGCGCTGGCCGAAACCGCCGCCGAGGAGCATGGCTAAGGCCTGTGGCTGGTCAAGCGGCCATGCGCTACAGTTTCTCGACCGTCACCTGCAGCGGATCGAAGGCGATGTAATCGCGCAGCCGCGCCGCCTCCTCGCTCGGCGCCTCGTAGGACCACGCCGCGTTCTGCAGCACCGTGCTCTTTGTGTGGATCGAATAGTAGCGCGCGCGCCCCTTGCGGGGGCAGAGCGTTTCCTGCCCGGAAGGCTCCAGAAAGGCCATCGCCACATCCTCGCGGGGAAAATGGATCACCGGCTTCAGATCGCCTTCGGCCAGTTCGAGCGCCGCTCTGGTTTCCCCGAGCACGGCTCCTCCCGCGCGCACCACCCACAGCCCTTCGGCGTTGCGTATCCTGATCGCCCTTTGCGGCATCGTCATCCCTCCGCTTGTTCTTGTTTTGGGGATGTCTAGCAGGATTTTCCCGCTCCGGCACTGCTACAAGGGCGCGCAGGCGGCCTCGAGCCAGCTTTGCGCAGGCCCGCTCACCCGCCCGTGCAGCTTTTCAAATACCGCACGGTGATAGGTATCGAGCCATTCGCGCTCTTCAGGTGCGAGAAGCGCGGGGATCAGCAGATCCTTCGAGATCGGCACGAAGGTGAGCGTCTCGAAGGCGAGCATGTCGCGCCCGTCCGCGCCTTCGATCGCCTCGGCCTCGCGCACGACAATCAGATTCTCGATGCGGATCCCGTATTTTCCCTCCCGGTAATGGCCCGGCTCGTTGGAAAGGATCATGCCCGGCTCGAGCGCCACCCCGCCGGTGCGGGCGATGCGCTGGGGCCCCTCGTGAACCGAGAGATAGACGCCCACCCCGTGCCCCGTGCCGTGATCGTAATCGAGCCCGTCGCGCCACAGCGCCGCGCGTGCAAGCGGATCGAGATCGCGTCCGGCAAGCCCGCGCGGCCAGCGGGCGCGGGAAACGGCGATCATCCCCTGCAGCACGCGTGTATAGGCCTGCCGGATCGCCGCCTCCTGCGGGGGCGGGCCGATGGGCAGGGTGCGGGTGATGTCGGTGGTGCCATCGAGATACTGCCCGCCGCTGTCAAGGAGGAGAAGCTCGCCGGGTGCGAGGCGGCGGTTGCTTTCGTGCGTGACCCGGTAATGCACGATGGCGCCGTTGGGGCCGGCGCCGGCGATGGTGTCGAAGCTGATGTCGCGCAGCGCGCCGGTGGCGCGGCGCAGGCCCTCGAGCTTCTCCACCACGTCGATTTCCGTGAGCCCGCCCTTCGGCGATTCCTCATCGAACCAGGCGAGGAATTCCACCATCGCCGCGCCGTCCCGCAGATGGGCTTCGCGCGTCGCGGCGATTTCGGCCCGCGTCTTGCGGGCCTTGGGCAGGATGCAGGGATCCGCGCCATGGCTGATCTCCACGCCCGCTTCCTCGAGCGCCTGCTCCACGCGCAGGGGCGCCGTCTCGGGATCAAGGCGCACCGGGCCTTTGAGCGCGCCAACGGCGGGCAGGAAATCCTCCCAGCCCGCGAAGGCGGCGGCAAGATCGCCGGGCAGGCTTTTGCGCTTCTCAGGGTCGCTGAAGAGGCGCAGATCGCCCGAACTGCCGATGATCGCAAAGGCCTGCACCACCGGCACGCGGGGAATATCCCCGCCGCGGATGTTGAGGAGCCATGAGATGCTGTCGGGCAGGGTGAGGATGGCCGCCCGCTCGCCCCTCTCCTTCAGGGCGGCGGCGATCGCGGCGCGCTTCTCTTCCGCCGACTTCCCTGCAAATTCCACCGGATATGTCTCCACCGGCGCGGCCGGGCGGGGCGGGCGGTCCTGCCATATGCGGTCGATCAGGTTCTCGGTTGCAACAAGGGTCAGGCCGCTGCCCTCAAGCTCGCGCGCCAGCGTTTCGATCTCGCGCGGCGTGTGCAGCCAGGGATCGAACCCGATCCTGCCGCCCTCCGGCAGGGCGGCGCGAAGCCAGGCCGAGAGTTTCGTTTCCGGCCAGTCCACCGGCTCGAACACATCCGCCACCTGCTCCTTCACCTGCACCCGGTAGCGCCCGTCCACGAACACGCCCGCGCGCTCCCCCGTCACGGCGCAGAACCCGGCCGAGCCGGTAAATCCGGTCAGCCAGGCGAGGCGCTCGTCGCAAGGCGCCACATATTCGCCGCGAAACATGTCGGCCCGCGGCACCAGATAGCCCGCCAGCCCTTCGCGCGCCATTTCCGCGCGCAGGCGCGCCAGCCGCTCCGGGCCGTGCTCGGGCGCCGATGTCGTCTCGAAGCTCTGAAACATCTTCCCGCCCCTCTCATCACTGGTTCTGGAAATATCCCCGCCGGAGGCATCCCGGCCTCGCCGCTAGCGCGCCATCGCCTGCCTTATCCCCATCACCCGGGCCCGCGCACGGGGATCCCTGTCAAACAGCGCGGCGAGCTGTTCCGTCATGGCGCCGGCCAGCTGCTCCACATCGGTGATGGTGACGGCGCGTTCGTAATAGCGGGTCACGTCATGGCCGATGCCGATCGCCATGAGCTCCACCTGCTTGCGCCGCTCCACCATGTCGATCACGTCTCGCAGGTGCTTTTCGAGATAGTTCGCCGGGTTCACGGAAAGGGTGCTGTCATCCACCGGCGCGCCATCGGAGATCACCATCAGGATCTTGCGCGCCTCGGGGCGCATCAGCATCCGCCGGTGCGCCCATTCGAGCGCCTCGCCGTCGATGTTTTCCTTCAGGAGCCCCTCCTTCATCATCAGCCCGAGATTGGCCTTGGTGCGCCGCCAGGGGGCATCGGCGCTCTTGTAGATGATGTGGCGCAGATCGTTGAGGCGCCCGGGCTGGAGCGGGCGGCCCTCCGCCAGCCAGCGCTCGCGCGATTGCCCGCCCTTCCAGGCGCGGGTGGTGAAGCCCAGGATCTCCACCTTCACGTTGCAGCGCTCCAGCGTGCGCGCCAGCACATCGGCCGAGATCGCCGCGATCGAGATCGGGCGGCCGCGCATGGAGCCCGAGTTGTCAAGCAGGAGCGTCACCACCGTATCCTTGAACTCGGTATCCTTCTCGACCTTGAAGCTGAGCGGCGTCGTCGGATTGGCCACCACCCGCGCCAGCCGCCCGGCATCGAGGATACCTTCCTCGCGATCAAACTCCCAGCTTCTGTTCTGCTGCGCCTGCAGGCGGCGCATCAGCTTGTTGGCAAGCCGGCTCACGGCCCCCTTCAGCGGCTCGAGCTGCTGATCGAGATAGGCGCGCAGGCGTTCGAGCTCGGCCGGCTCGGCCAGCTCCTCGGCGCGGATTTCCTCGTCGAAATCGGTGGTGAACACCCGGTAGGCGGGATCGGCCTCGCTGACGGGCTGGGGCGCGGGGGGCTCCACCGGCTCCTCGCCCTCGGGATATTCCTGCTCCTCGTCCGCATCCGCATCGGCCGCATCTTCGCTCTTCACATGGGCCTGGGTTTCCTCATCCGTATCATCCTGGCTCTCCTCGGGCGTGGCATCGCATTCCTCGCCCTCGCTTTCCTCCTCGCCCTCCTCGCTTTCGGGGCTTTCCTCCTCCTCGGCCTCGGCATCCTCGTCGGACTGATCGTCCTCCGCGTCGGGATCATCGCCCAGCTGATCGCCATAGCCCAGATCCCTGATCACCTGGCGCGCGAGGCGGGCGAATTCGGCCTGATCGGAAAGCGCCTCCTGAAGGCGCGATAGCGTTTCTCCGGCGGTCGATTCGATGAATTCGCGCCAGAGCTCCACCGCGCGATCGGCCCCCTCGGGGAGCGGGCGGCCGGTGGCGAGATGGCGGGTAAGGTAGCCTGCGGCCACCGCGAGCGGCACTTCCTCGCGCTGCGTGGCCTCGCCATAGGCGCGCGCGCGGGCCTCCTCGGCGATGGTGGCGTCGATATTGGAGAGCGTGCCGGGCATGTCGCGCGCGCCCACCGCCTCGCAGCGGGCGTTTTCCATGGCGCTGTAGATCGCGCGCGCCATCTCGCCCTCGGGGGCATAGCGCGCGCCGAGCTTCGCATCGTGATACCTGTGCCTGAGCGCCAGGCGATCGGCGGTGCCGCGCGCCAGCAGCACCTCCTCGCGGCTAACCTTGCGGCTGATCTGGGGCAGGCGCAGATTTTCGCCCTGAAGGCCCGCGGGATCCACCGTGTAGGAGACCTTGAGATCAGGATCATCCGCCATCACCCGCGCGGTTTCCGCGAGCGCCTTCTTGAAGGGATCGGAGGGATTCTGGGCCTTTTTCATCTTCTGTCAGCGCCTCATGTCAGCCGCGCGCACCAGTTGATGCGCCGGCCACCGGAATACTGCACCGCGAGCCCTTCGGAAATCAACCGCCGCGCCACATCGGTGCCGTCAAGGCTGAGGCGGGTCAGCATGCGCCCGTAACGGTCGGTGCCATGAAAGCTGACCTCGAGCACATGCGCATCGGCCAGCATCTGGCGCATCCGCTCCTTTGCACGCAGGCCGAGGAGAAGCTCCTCGCGGCAGCGGGGCCTGGATATTTCGGGCGTGTCATAGCCCATGAGGCGGGCGCGAAAGCTGCCCAGATCGCGGCAGGCCATCACCACCGTATCGCCATCGACCACCCGCGTGACGGTGCAGGGCGGTCCGGAAGGCGGCTGGTGAAGCACGGTGGCGGCGCGGGAGCCTTCGTCCTCCGTCTCCGGGAGCGGGGCGGTGCAGGCCAGAAGCGCCAGGCAGAAGACAAGCAGGGCCTTCCTCGCCCCCATCACCCCAGGCTCACATTGGCCGCGCTTTCAGGGAGTTCCTCATCGAAGCAGCGCTGGTAGAATTCGGCCACCGTCTGGCGCTCGAGCTCGTCGCATTTGTTGAGGAAGCTCACGCGGAAGGCATAGCCCACATCGCGGAAGATTGAGGCGTTCTGCGCCCAGTTGATCACCGTGCGCGGGCTCATCACCGTGGAGAGCTCGCCGTTCATGAAGGCGGTGCGGGTGAGATCGGCCACCGTCACCATCTGGCTGATGGTCTTGCGGCCCTGCTCGGTGTTGTAGAGCGGGTTTTTCGAGAGCACGATCGCCACCTCGGCATCATGGCTGAGGTAATTCAGCGTCGCCACCATCGACCAGCGGTCCATCTGCGCCTGGTTGATCTGCTGCACCCCGTGATAGAGCCCGGTGGTATCGCCAAGGCCCACGGTATTGGCGGTGGCAAACAGGCGGAAGCTCGGGTGGGGGGTGATGATCTCGTTCTGATCCATCAGGGTGAGCTTGCCGTCATGCTCGAGCACCCGCTGGATGACGAACATCACATCCGCGCGGCCCGCGTCATATTCGTCAAACACGATCGCCACCGGGTTTCTCAGCGCCCAGGGCAGGATGCCTTCGTGAAATTCGGTCACCTGCTTGCCGTCCCTCAGCTTGATCGCATCCTTGCCAATGAGATCGATCCGGCTGATGTGGCTGTCGAGATTGACGCGCACCGCGGGCCAGTTCAGCCGCGCCGCCACCTGCTCGATATGGGTGGATTTGCCGGTGCCGTGATAGCCCTGGATCATCACCCGGCGATTGTGGGCGAAACCGGCGAGGATGGCGAGCGTGGTATCGGGATCGAACTTGTAGGTGGGATCGATCTCGGGCACCCGCTCGGTGGGGGCCTCGAAGCCCTTCACGACCATGTCCGTATCGATGCCGAAGGTATCGCGGACGGAAATCTCCTCGGTCGGTTTCTGCATCGTTTCCTCTCTGGTTTCGGCCATGGTGATTTCCTTCAAGACGCAATCGAAAGCCGGCGCGGGCCTTTGGCCTGTTGTCGTTCAATTCCGGGCCGAGGGCAAGAGGGGGGCAGGGCGAAATCGCGCCTGTTGCGGTGCTCTGACGGCCCCTGCTTTTCCCTCGCGAAGAACGCCACCACACCGATGCGTGATCAGCCGTGAATTGCCAGGCGGGGAAGAGGTGCGATAATTGAGCCGCAGAGCGAAGGAGCGGGCG
>WFVA01000013.1 GCA_015491895.1 Albidovulum sp.
GCGGGGGCGGGAGAAAACACGCCGCCCCCGCTCTCAGGCCGCCTGCGCCTCCAGCGCCGGATAGCGAAGGCCAAGCGTGATGCCGCGGGCCAGGAATGAAATCAGCAGCGCCGCCCAGAGCCCGTGATTGGCGAAAGGCGGCACGAGGAGCAAGAGCGCGGCGAGATAGATGGCGAAGGAAAGCGCCATCATGTTGCGCATGTCGCGGGTGCGGGTCGCGCCGATGAAGATGCCGTCCAGCATCCAGGCCGCAAGCCCCGCGAGCGGCGAGAGCACCATCCAGGGCAGGTAGCGGCGCGCCTCGAGGCGCACATCGGGCGCGGTTGTCATGATGTCGATGATCCGGCCGCCGAACAGCGCGAAACCAAGCGCCATCGCGATCACGATCAGGAGCCCCCAGAAACTCGCCAGAAGGGCGGCGCGGCGCAGGCGGGCACGATCGCGCGCGCCCAGCGCCTGCCCCACCAGCGCCTCGGCGGCGAAGGCGAAGCCATCGAGCGCATAGGCGGTGATTTCGAGGAATTGCAGCAGCACCTGATTGGCCGCTAGCGTCACGTCGCCAAAGCGCGCGCCGAGGAAAAGGAAGGAAACGAACATCGCCTGCAACAGGAGCGAGCGCAACAAGATATCGGTATTGACGGAGGCCATGTGCCTGAGCCGCCCCCAGTCAAACACCCGCGCCCAATCGCGCCAGGCCCCGCCCCGCAGGCCGTCACGGCACAGCCAGAGCCCGAGCGCCCCGCCGCTCGCCTCGGCGATGAGCGTGGCCGTGGCAACGCCCTCCACCCCCCAGCCGAGCCCCAGCACGAACCACAGATCGAGCACGATGTTGAGCCCGTTCATCCACAGCTGGATCAGGAAAACGGCCCGCGTGCGCTCCTGCGCGATCAGCCAGCCGGTGATGCCGTAAAGCGCGATAGCGGCCGGCGCCGAAAGCACCCGGATACCCATGTAGCTGCGCGCCAGCCCTTCCACCTCGGGCGAGGCGGGCGAGAGGGCGAAGGCGAAACGGAAAAGCAGCCCCTGGAAGGCAATGATCGCAAGGCCCGCGGCGGCGCCAATCAGGAGGGCGCGCATCAGGAGCGCGCTGACTTCCGCGCGATCCCCCGCGCCATGCGCCTGGCTTGCGAGCCCCGTCGTGCCCATGCGCAGAAAGCCGAAGATCCAGTAGAGCGCCGAGAGGATGATCGCCCCGATCCCCACCGCGCCAATGGGCGCCGCCTCTCCGAGCTGACCGACCACGCCGGTATCCACGGCCCCGAGGATCGGCACGGTGGCATTGGAAAGCACGATCGGGATCGCGATCTTCAGCACCCGGCGGTGACTCAGGGGCTCGCTGGTTTCGGGCACGGCTTCAGTCATCGCTCCGGGGCATCAGGAAATGGCCTGTCGCCTGCGCGAAGAGGCGGGAGCGGTTATCCTGCCAGGCCTCCACATGCACGCTCGCATAGCGCCTCCCGGAGCGATTGATGCGCGCGCGCGCATAGGCATCGCGCGGCAGGCCCGAGCGCAGATAATCGATGGTGAAATCGATCGTCTTGGGCAGGCGCGGCAGCTTCCCTGCCGCCATGTCTGCCGGATCGAGCGCCCCGCTCTCGATACGCTGCCAGATGCGCGCCCAGGAAAGCTCGATGATCGCCGTCACCTCGAGAAAAGAGGCCGTCGCCCCGCCATGGAGCGCGGGCAGCATCGGATTGCCGATCAGCATCTCGCTGAACGGCAGCACCGCCGTCAGCTCATCCCCGCGCCGATCGAAGCTGATGCCGAGGAAACCGGCATAGGGCACGGCATTCACCAGCGCCGAAAGCGCGGCATCGCGGCGCTGCTTGATTACCTGGACAGGTTCGGGCGCCTTGCGGTTCATGCCTTTTCCCCCCCTTTGCCCCGGCTGGCCGCTTCGATGGTGAAGGCCCCCGTCGCCATGGCCACGGGGCGCCCGGCATCCTCATCGCTCGCCGTGGCGCGCACGAAGGCAACCGAACGGGTCACGTGATAGCATTCGGCATGGGCGGTAATGCGCTGGCCGGGGGTGGCGGGGCGCATGTAATCAATGCGCAGATCGAGCGTGGCGGTGCCCCCCGGCTGGCTCGGATGGCTCATGACGGCCGCCCCGCAGCAGGTATCCATCAATGCCGAGACGGCGCCCCCGTGGATCACCCCGCTTTCGGGATCCCCGATCAGGCGCGCATCATAGGGCATTGAAATCTCCGCCATGCCATCGCCGATCCCCTCCATGCGCATCCCCAGCGCACGCGAAAAGGGGAGCATGGATATGAACTGCTCGGCAATCCGTGCCTTGTGCTCTGCGTGATCCTGTCCGCTCATTCGCCGCTTTCCTCTTCTTGCCCTTTCCAGCCGCTGCCGGAACTTATCGGCAGGGCTGCCCCCTGACGCAAGCCAAATCGCACCGGCCTGCCCCGGGAGGCGGCGCTCAGCCTCTGGCCTGAAGCGAGTCTTCGGCACCATGGGCGGGCAGGTGAGTGCGCTCGCCGGCATGGCCGTGCCGGCCTGGATCTGGGCCTTTTCCCCGGTGCCGGCCGTCACCAATCCCGCCGATCCTCCCCCTCTCCGCCATCGCGCTCGATCCCAAAGCCGCGGTGATCGCCACGCTCTATACGACCATGCCGGCCATTGTCGTCGGATATGCCTTCCATTTCCTCGCTCCCGGCTTCATGAACTGAACCGCGAACAGAATGGAGGCACACGGCGGGATTGTGCTGCATTGCGCGAACGCGCTAACATGCCCCATGCCGCGCAAGATGATGGAGAGCAGGGGAATGCCCGAGGAACGCCTCACCTTCAAGGAAATGTGCGCCAGATTCGATGTCACCCCGCGCACCCTGCGCTACTATGAATATATCGAGCTTCTGAGCCCGGAGCGGGAAGGGCGTTCGCGCTTCTACGGGCCGCGCGAGGTGGCCCGCATGGTGCTGATCCTGCGCGGGCGCCGTTTCGGCTTCAGCCTCGAGGAGATCCGCCAATGGCTTGAAATCTATGACAAGAAGGGCACCGAGGCGCAGATGCGGGCCTGGATCGAACTCGCCGATCGCCAGCTGAAAGCGCTGAAAGAGGAGCAGGAACGGATCAAGGAAACGATTCGCGATCTCCAGAAGCTGCGCGATGACGTGGCCCGTGAAATGGAGAAGACCTGAGCCTGCCCCGCCATGCGGGGGCAGAATCTTGCGCAGGATACGGGCCATGCTTTCCTGACGTTTCGTCAGCTCTTTTGTGACGTGACGTTACATTTACGTAAACGTCAAGCTCTGTTGTATGATCGCGGCAAAGCACACATCTGCAGTCGGCAAGCACATGAGCCGAGGATTGATCGCGATGAATGACGAGCTTATGACAATCAGAGAAATGTGCGAGGCGTTCGAGGTGACCCCCCGCACATTGCGCTTTTACGAAAGCAAGGAATTGCTCTCGCCGATCCGCGAGGGGCAGAAGCGGCTTTTCACGCGCCGCGATCGCGCCCGCCTCAAGCTGATCCTGCGCGGCAAGCGCTTCGGCTTCTCGCTCGAAGAGATCCGCCAGCTTCTCGATCTCTATCACGTCGGCGATCAGCAGCTCACCCAATACACCCGCACCATCGAGCTTGCCCGCAAGCGGCTCGCGGAAATGGAGCGCCAGCATGAGGAGCTGACATCCGCGATCAGCGAGCTGAAGGCCCAGCTCGTGGAAGGGGAAAGGGAGCTTGCGCGCATGAGGAAGAGCGCCAGCGTCAGTTCAGCCGCCTGACCTCAGCCGCCCGAACACGGAATTGTCACCGGAATGCCGCCAGCATTGGCGTAATATGAAGAGCCAGGGAGAAAACCGAAAATGCCGAGCTATACCGCCCCCGTCGATGACATGCAGTTCCTGCTCCATGAAGTGCTTGAAGTGAGCCGGAGCGACGTGCCGGGGTATGACGAACTCGAGCCCGATTTCACCAGGGCCGTTCTGGAGGAGGCGGGCAAGATCTCGAGCGAGGTGCTCGCGCCGCTAAACATGGTCGGCGATCGCGAAGGCTGCCGGCTTGAAAACGGCGTGGTGCGCACCCCCACCGGCTTCAGGGAGGCCTTCGAGCAGATGCGCGAAGGTGGCTGGACGGCCCTTGACTGCGATCCCGAATACGGCGGCCAGGGCATGCCCTATATCCTGAACACGGCCGTGAACGAGATGTTCGTTTCCGCCAACATGGCCTTCAACATGTATCAGGGCCTCACCCACGGCGCCTATTCCACCATCCACGCCCATGGCACGGATGAGCAGAAGCGCCTCTTCCTGCCGAAGATGGTCACCTGCGAATGGGGCGGCACGATGAACCTGACCGAGCCCCATTGCGGCACCGATCTCGGCCTGCTGCGCACCAGGGCCGAGCCGCAGGAGGATGGCTCCTACAAGATCACCGGCACCAAGATCTTCATATCCGCCGGCGATCATGACCTCACCGAAAACGTGATCCACCTCGTGCTCGCCCGCATCCCCGGCGCACCCGCGGGCACCAAGGGCATCTCGCTCTTCATCGTGCCCAAGATCAAGGTGAACGAGGATGGCACGCTTGGCGAGCGCAACGGCGTCAGCGTCGGCAAGCTCGAGGAAAAGATGGGCATCCACGGCAATTCCACCTGCGTGATGAATTACGATGGCGCCACCGGCTATCTTCTGGGCGAGGAAAACAAGGGCATGCGCGCCATGTTCACCATGATGAACGAAGCGCGCATGGGCGTCGGCCTTCAGGGCTATGCGGAGGCGGAGGCGGCCTATCAGAACGCCGTCTCATATGCCCGCGAGCGCCTTCAGGGGCGCGCCGTTACCGGCCCGGCCAATCCTGAAGGCCCCGCCGATCCGATCATCGTGCACCCGGATGTGCGCCGCTCGCTGATGGATCAGAAGAGCTTCATCGAAGCTGCGCGCGCGCTTGTATACTGGGGCGCCAATCTCATCGATCGCGGCCACAAGCTGGGCGACAAGGATGCCGAGGGCCTGATCAGCCTCATCACCCCCGTGATCAAGGGCTTCCTCACCGATCGCGGCTTCGACATGACGGTGCAGGCCCAGCAGATCTACGGCGGCCACGGTTACATCGAGGAAACCGGCATGCCCCAGTTCGTGCGCGATGCGCGCATCACCATGATCTACGAGGGCGCCAACGGCATCCAGGCGCTTGATCTCGTGGGCCGCAAGCTTGCCCAGGACGGCGGCAAGCACATCATGGCCTTCTTCGAGATGGTCAAGGGCTTCATCAAGGAAAACGATGGCAACGAGGCGCTGAAGGACGATTTCCTCGAGCCCCTCAAGGCCGCGAGCAAGGATCTCCAGGCCGCCGGCATGTTCTTCATGCAAAACGGCATGCAGAATCCGAACGCGGCCCTCGCCGGCTCCTACGATTTCATGCACCTTTTCGGCCATACCGTGCTGGGCCTGATGTGGGCCAGAATGGCAAAAGCCGCGCATGAAGCCCTTGAAGCCGGCACCGGGAACGCCGATTTCTACAAGAGCAAGATCACCACGGGGCGCTATTACATGGCCCGCCATCTGCCGATGACCCGCACCCATCTCGCACGCATCCAGTCCGGCGCGGACCCGGTGATGAGCCTGCCCGAGGATCAGTTCTGATCGTGCCACAGATACACCGGAAGGAAAGCTCATGCCCAAACGCTTCCGCCTGACCCGCCGCTTCCCCGTCGCCATGACGGAAGACGCATACCGCCGCCTGCGCCGTTTCGCGCAGGAAGCCGGGCTGGACGAGGGCGAGGCGCTTTCCTTCCTCTTCGAGCATTTCGACAGCGTGATCGATCAGGATACCTTCTCCCACCGCCTGCGCATCTTCAATTCCGAGCTGGAGGCCAGAAAACGGTGAGGGTGATCCGGGAGGAAATGCCGGATCGCCTCCGGCGGGAGTATTTGGGCCAAGATGAAGACAGGCCCTGCGTAAAGGCCCCGCCCCGTCCGGCGATTTTCCCGGTGCTGGGCGGGGCCCGGAAGCTGAGCTTCACCTTGGGCGGCCATCGGCTCTCCAGCCTGTTCCGCAAGGAGGATCCTGCCGATTCATCCTTAAGAAATCGTGAAAGCCCATTGCGTTCATCTTGGCGAAAATACTCCGGGGGTCCGGGGGCAGAGCCCCCGGCTTTCCCTGCAATGGGAGGTATCCGATGACCGTGAAGCTCCATTGTTTCGGCGAAAGCGGCAATGCCTACAAGGCGGCGCTGGCGCTTGAACTGGCCGGGCTCGATTGGGAGCCCGTATTTGTCGATTTCTTCAATGGCGAGGCGCGCAGCCCGGAATATCTTGCGAAAAATCCCATGGGCGAAGTGCCCCTGCTGGAAGCCGGCGATATGCGGCTCTCCCAGTCCGGTGCCATTCAGGATTGGGTGATCGAGCAGACCGGCAAGCTCGGCGGGAAAACCCCCGAAGAGCGGCGCGAAATCTGGCGCTGGGTTCTGTGGGACAACCACAAGATGTCGGGGCAGGCCGGCACGACCCGCTTCCTGATGAATTTCATCCCCGAGGAGAAACGCCCTGAGGAAGTGATCCGCTTCTTTCAGGGGCGCCTGCGTGCCGCCTTCAAGACGCTGGAAAACGCGCTCTCCGATCGTGACTGGCTGGTGGGGGATGAGATCTCGGCCGCCGACATATCCTGCTGTGGTTATCTCTACTATCCCGAGCCCTTCGGATTTGACCGCGCCGAATGGCCCCATATCGATGCCTGGCTCGATCGCATCAGCGAAACACCCGGCTGGAAACACCCCTATGACCTTATGCCCGGCAGCCCTGCCGACCGGGCCTGACAGAGAGGAACGGAAAATGAAAGAAGCCTATATCTACGATGCCGTGCGCAGCCCGCGCGGCAAGGGCCGCAAGGATGGCTCGCTGCACGAGGTAACGGCCGTGCGCCTCTCCACCGAGGTGCTGAACGCCCTCAAGGAGCGCAACAATCTCGAGGGCCATGCCGTCGAGGATGTGATCTGGGGCAATGTCACGCAGGTGAAGGAGCAGGGCGGCTGCCTTGCGCGCTCGGTGGTGATCGCCTCCGATCTCGATGAAAGCATCCCCGGCCTTTCGATCAATCGCTTCTGCGCCTCCGGCATGGAGGCCGCAAACCTGGCCGCCAATCAGGTCAAGGCCGGCGCGGGCGAAGCCTATATTGCCGGCGGGGTGGAAATGATGAGCCGCGTGCCCATGGGCTCGGACGGCGCGGCGATCGCCGTCGATCCCACGCTCGCGATGGAGCACTATTTCGTGCCCCAGGGCATCGCCGCCGATCTCATCGCCACGAAATACGGCTTTTCGCGCGAGGATGTGGATGCGCTCGCGGTGGAAAGCCAGCGACGCGCAAAGATCGCATGGGATGAGGGGCGTTTCAAGAAATCCATCATCACCGTGAGGGATCAGAACGGCCTGCCGATCCTCGATCACGATGAATTCATGCGCCCCGGCACCGACATGCAGAGCCTCGGCGCCCTGAAGCCGAGCTTCCGGGAAATGGGCGAGGTGATGCCGGGCTTCGACAAGGTCGCGCTGATGAAATACCCCGAATTCGAGCGCATCAATCACGTCCATCACGCCGGTAACAGCTCCGGCATCGTCGATGGCGCGGCGGCGATCCTGATCGGCAGCAGGGAATTCGGCGAGGCCCATGGCCTCACGCCCCGCGCCCGCATCCGCGCCACCGCCAAGATCGGTACCGAACCCACGATCATGCTCACCGGCCCCGTGCCGGTGACCGAAAAGATCCTGAAGGACAATGGCATGGAGATCGGCGATATCGATCTCTTCGAGGTGAACGAGGCCTTCGCCGCCGTGGTGCTGCGTTTCCTGCAGGCCTTCGATGTGGATCCCGCGATCGTCAACGTAAACGGCGGCGCCATCGCAATGGGCCATCCGCTCGGCGCCACCGGCGCGATGATCATCGGCACCCTTCTGGACGAGCTCGAGCGCCAGGACAAGGAGGTGGGCCTTACCACCCTCTGCATCGCCTCGGGCATGGGCGTGGCCACGATCATCGAAAGGGTCTGACCAATGCCGGTGATCGACATGGAGAGAGTGCCGCTCAAGACCGGCACGATCTACCCCCCGCCCTACGATCAGGAGGTGGCCGGGCGCTCTTCCCTGCGCCTTGGCGATGCAGGAGGCCTCACGCAGTTCGGCGCCAATCTGGTGATCCTTCAGCCCGGCGCGAAATCCTCCTTGCGCCACTGGCACCGGCACGAGGATGAATTCGTGATGGTCACCCAAGGCACCTGCACGCTGGTGGATGACGCGGGCGAGCACGAAATGCACCCCGGTGATTGCGCCGCCTTCCCGGCGGGCGATCCCAACGGCCACCATTTCATCAACAAGACCGATGAGGAGGCGCGCTTTCTGGTGATCGGCACCCGCGCGCCCCGTGAAATTGCAACCTACAGCGATGTCGATCTGATGGTGGAGATCGAGGCCGGCAAGGCCCGCTTCACCCGGCGTGACGGCACACCCTACGAGGGAGAGAAAGAATGAAGGATTTCAAATACGAAGTGGACCAGGACGGCGTTGCCATCATCACATGGGACGTTCCTGAAAAATCGATGAACGTGATGTCGCTCGAGGGCTTCGCCGAGCTCGAGGAGTGCATCGACAAGGCGCTCGCCGATGATGCGGTGAAGGGCGTCGTCATCACCTCGGGCAAGGAAAGCTTCGCCGGCGGCATGGATCTCAACATCATCGCCGGCATGAAGGAAAGGGGCGGGGAAAACCCGGCCAAAGGGATATTCGAGGGCGTGATGAAGATGCACGCCATCCTGCGCAAGATCGAACGCGCCGGCATGGACCCGAAAACCAACAAGGGCGGCAAGCCGATCGCCGCAGCACTTCCCGGCACCGCGCTCGGAATCGGCCTCGAGCTGCCGCTTGCCACGCACCGCATCTTCGCCGCGGAAAACCCGAAGGCGAAGATCGGCCTGCCGGAAATCATGGTCGGCATCTTCCCCGGCGGCGGCGGCACCACCCGCCTCGTGCGCAAGCTCGGCGTGATGGGCGCCTCGCAACTGCTCTTGGAAGGCAAGCTCAACGATCCCAAGCGCGCCAAATCCGCGGGCGTGGTGGATGAGGTCGTGCCTCCCGAAGAGCTGATCAGGGCAGCGCGGGAATGGGTGCTGAACGCAAAGGACGCCGATATCGTCAAGCCCTGGGATCAGAAGGGCTACAAGATGCCCGGTGGCGATCCTTACCACCCGGCCGGCTACATGACCTTCGTCGGCGCCAACGCCATGGTGAACGGCAAGACAATGGGCGTCTATCCCGCGCCCAGGGCCCTGCTCTCGGCCGTCTATGAAGGCGCGCTGGTGCCCTTCGATACCGCCATCCGCATCGAGGCCCGCTGGTTCACCAATCTTCTGATGAATCCTTCCTCGAGCGCCATGATCCGCTCGCTCTTCATCAACAAGGAAGCGCTCGAAAAAGGCGCGGTGCGCCCGAAGGACATCCCGCCCCAGCAGGTGAAGAAGCTCGGCGTGATCGGCGCCGGCATGATGGGCGCGGGCATCGCACTCGTCTCCGCCATGAACGGCGTCGAGGTGGTGCTGATCGATCAGAGCCAGGAGGCGGCCGATCGCGGCAAGGCCTACACCGCCGATTACATGGACAAGGGCATCAAGCGCGGCAAGGCCACCCCGGAGAAGAAGGAAGAGGTGCTCTCGCGCATCACCGCGACCACCGATTACGCCGCCCTCAAGGGCGCCGATCTGGTGATCGAGGCGGTGTTCGAGGATCCCGCCATCAAGGCCGAAGTGGTGAAGAAGGTGGAAGCCGTGGTGAGCGAGGATTGCATCTTCGCCACCAACACCTCCACCCTGCCGATCAGCGAGCTTGCGAAAGCCAGCAGCCGGCCGGAGAATTTCATTGGCATCCATTTCTTCTCGCCGGTCGAGAAGATGCTGCTGGTCGAGATCATCAAGGGCAAGGAGACAGGCCCGCGCGCGGTGGCGAAAGCGCTCGATTACGTGCGTCAGATCAGGAAGACCCCGATCGTCGTCAACGATGCGCGCTTCTTCTACGCCAACCGCTGCATCATCCCCTATATCAATGAAGGCATCCGCATGGTGAAGGAGGGCGTGAAGCCGGCGCTGGTGGAAAACGCGGCAAAGCTCGTGGGCATGCCGCTCGGCCCCCTTCAGCTGGTGGACGAAACCTCGATCGATCTCGGCGTGAAGATCGCCAGGGCCACCAGGGCGGCCATGGGCGATGCCTACCCCGATGGCGATGTGGATGAGGTGCTCTTCTGGATGGCCGATCAGGGCCGGCTCGGCCGCAAGGCGAAAGCGGGTTTCTATGCCTATGACGAAAAGGGCAAGCGCCTCGGCCTCTGGGAGGGGCTCGCGGAAAAATTCCCCCCTGCCGAAGATCAGCCCGATGTGCATGAAGTCCAGCACCGCCTGCTGATGGCACAGGTGCTCGAGGCCGTACGCGCCTTCGAGGAAGGCGTGCTCGAGGATATCCGCGAAGGCGATGTGGGCGCCATCCTGGGCTGGGGCTTCGCCCCCTGGTCCGGCGGCCCCTTCTCCTGGCTCGACATGATCGGCGCCGGCAGGGCGGTCGAGATCTGCGATCACCTCGAGCAGGAATACGGCCCCCGCTTCAAGGCCCCCGCGCTTCTGCGCGAACTGGCCAAAAGGGGCGAAACCTTCTACGGGCGCTTCACAGATCAGAAGAAAGCGGCCTGAAGGCACAGTAAGATCGCATCTTCATCTTGGGATGAAATACTCCCGGGGGTGAATTGCCCGGAACGGGCAAGAGGGGGCCGGCGGCCCCCTCTTCAGCATCCTGCGTTTGCGTTAATTGTCATCGGGCGATCAACAGTCCGAGCCACGGGCATTCACATCTCCCGCATCGGATCCTTCGTGCCGGGAACTGCCCCCGGCACCGCCTTTCAGGCAACCAGCGGCCAGGCCCCGAAGCCCCCATGCCGCGCCCCTGCCTCCAATTCGCCAATCCGCTTCAGAAGTGCTGCGGCCTGAACCCGGCCGAACCTCTGGAAGAAGCCGTCGCCACCGCCGGCCTTGCCCGGACAATGCATGAGAATGCCGCTGTTGGCGTAAACGATCTCTTCATCATCGAACACCAGCCCGTAGGTCGCGATGCGGCATGGTTCATGCACCCGCCGGATCCCGCGAAACCCCTCGAGCATGCGCGCCTCAAAAAGCCCCTCCGGCTCGCCGGTATAGGCTTCGATCACCGGATGCTCGATCATAACAAGTTGATCGTCATGAAGTTTTGCCTCCGAGCAGTTATCAAGCGCACCCGGGGGCACATGCAGCATGCCCTTTGTTGCATTGAGATGCGCAGATATCTCGCGGCGCAGGATCCTGCGGGGCTCGCGAAAGCCACCATCCAGCGTCATCACCCCCATGCCGGGGCGGATTTCCTCGATCGGGCACCACCCGCCGCCGCTTTCCACGAGCGTCCCGCTCACCAGCCCGCCACAAGGCCTTGCGAGGATTTCGGAAAGGGCGATGCCCTTTCCTTCCGCACGGAGGCCGTCTTGCATTTCCGCCTTGTTCGTCTTTGCACCCTTGAGTTCCGCAATCATCTTTCCAGCTCCTTTCGCGATCCCGTTTCCTGGCATTTCCGCGGGCTCCGGCGGCCCGCCAACCACGACAATCAGGCGGCGAAACTTTGCCTTCATTTGGTCACGCTCAAGACAAAGGCGTGTCAGTGTTGCCCCAAGGGAAACAATCCGAAGCCCGGAATCCGGGCCTTCCGCCAATTGCGAACGGGGTTTAACCCCGGCTTAACCACGATCGCCTGAATACGCGCGACGAGGTGGCGAAAAAGGGGCGGCGAATCACCCCTGCCGAAGGGCACCGGCGGCATCGGGAAGGATCGGGCCATCCTCGAAATCATAGCCGAAACGGGCGATGTCCGCGCCGCAGATCCGTGCAACGAGCGCCGCATCGGCCTCGCTGTAGCAGGCCCGGTAATCGGCTGGCCGATCGGAAGCATTCACCCGCCCGAGCGGCCCGATGCGAAACCCGAGATGGCGCTCGAGCGGCGCCATGTCCTCCTGCAGATGCTCGAGGCGGATGAAGAGATCGCAGCGCTCCTTTCCCGAGCGATCGCGCACGTAATGGCCATAGGGCGCACCCCGGATCGTGGCGCGGGTGTGTTCGTGATTGAGGAAGGCGCTGAAATCATGCCCCTTCGCAATCGCCACCGCCGGATGATCGAAATCCTGCGCCCTGAGCCAGTGGTAATAGCTCACCAGCCTGTCCCACGGATTGCGCACCAGCGTGAACACGAAGAAGCGCTGGATTTCATCGGGTGCGACAAGGCCGTAGATATCCGTCAGACGGGAATGCTTCCACAGGCGCCCGGCGCTTCGCACGCCCTTCAGGCGCTTTCGCCGCCGCCTGGCCTTCGGGGTATCACCGATCAGGATATCATCCTTCATCGCCCGCCCCTCCAGCGCCAGCGCCAGCGAGGTGCCGCCGGTTTTCGGGATATGCACGAAGATGTAGCGCCGCCCGCGTGAGATGATCATGCGCCCAAGGCTAAACCGCCACCGCGCCCATGGCCAGAGCCGATAAGCATTTGCATTCGCGCGCAGATCCCTCTTAAACATTGCTTGTGCAACGAAACACGACTCCATCAGGAAAACGGGAGGGATCACATGGGCTGGATGGCTGATGAAACCGGGCTTGAGAAATGCGCCGCCAATTACGTGCCGCTCACGCCGCTTTCGCCCCTGAAGCGCGCGGCCCTGATCTGGCCAGACCGCGAGGCGGTGGTCTATGGCGATACCCGCCTCACATATGCCGATCTCAGGGCCGATACCTCGCGCATGGCCTCGGCTCTCGCCCGGCGCGGGATCAGGCCCGGCGATGTGGTCGCCACCATCATGCCCAACATCCCCGCCCAGGCCATTGCCCATTACGGCGTGCCGGCCGC
The DNA here is from genome assembly GCA_015491895.1 of Albidovulum sp. GTDB lineage: Bacteria > Pseudomonadota > Alphaproteobacteria > Rhodobacterales > Rhodobacteraceae > WFVA01. The sequence continues at coordinate 12,901 of WFVA01000013.1, forward strand.
AGGCGCGGTCCTCAACACCATCAACACCCGCCTCGATGCCGATACGGTGGCCTATATCCTCGATCACGGCGGCGCGAAGATGCTGATGGTGGATACCCAGTTCCTGCCCCTCGCACTCGAAGCCATCGCGCGCATGGAGGGCGAGGCCCCGGAGATCATCGAGGTGCCCGACGAGGCCGCCGGCTATCCCGCCAGCGGTGCCCATGCCACCTACGCCGATTTCATGGCCTCCGGCGATCCCGAATTCGAATGGCTCATGCCCGAGGATGAATGGGAGAGCATGGCGCTCAACTACACCTCCGGCACCACCGGGCGTCCGAAGGGCGTCGTCTATCACCACCGCGGTGCTTACCTCATGGCCATGGGCAGCGCCGTCAGCTGGCCGGTGGGCGACAAGGCCCGCTACCTCGGCATCGTGCCGCTTTTCCACTGCAACAACTGGAACCACATCTGGATGATGCCCTTCGTGGGCGGCACTTTCGTCTGCATCCGCGACATCACCGCGAAAAATATCTACGATGCCATCGCCGACGAGGGCGTGACCCATTTCGGCGCCGCGCCGATCGTGCTCAACATGATCATCAATGCCGATGATGCCGATCGCCGCGCATTCGATCACGTCGTCGAGGTGTTCACCGCCGGCGCCCCGCCCCCGGTGGCAATCCTGCAGGCGATCGAGCCGCTCGGCTTCCACGTCACGCAGGTCTATGGCCTGACGGAAACCTACGGCGCCGTGGTGCAATGCTTCTGGCAGGGTGAGAAATGGGATGATCTCCCGGAGGAAGAGCGCTACGCCATCAAGGGGCGCACCGGGGTGGCCATGCCGATGATGGAGCATATCACGGTGATGGACCCCGAAACCATGCAGCAGGTGCCGATGGACAGCGAAACCACGGGCGAGATCATGATCCGCGGCAATTCGGTGATGAAGGGCTATCTGAAGAACCCGGAAGCCACCGCCGAGGCCTTCCGCGGCGGCTATTTCCACTCGGGCGACATCGCCTATCAGCACCCCGACGGCTACATCAAGATCACCGATCGCTCGAAGGACATCATCATCTCGGGCGGCGAGAACGTAAGCTCCGTCGAGGTGGAGGGGGCTCTGATGCACCATCCGGCCGTCAGCATCTGCGCGGTGGTCGCAAAGCCCGATGAGAAATGGGGCGAGGTGCCCTGCGCCTTCGTGGAGCTGAAGCCGGGCCGGGAAGCCACGGAAGAGGAACTCATCAAATTCGCCCGCTCCCGCCTTGCCGGCTTCAAGACGCCGAAGAAGGTGGTGTTCCGGGAATTGCCGAAAACCTCCACCGGCAAGATCCAGAAATTCGAACTGCGGAAGATCGCGAAAGATCTGTGATCTTGCTGCGATTCTTGTTGCGGCGGGGTGCTTGCGCTATCGTGGCCTGCAAATGAGGCGCACGAGCAGGCCCCGCTGACAACATGACCGCATTGAAGAAATATCAGAGGCTCGAAAGCATCGGCCTGTGGCAGCCGCCTGCCGATCCCGCCCAGGCACCGGAAGGCGGAGAGCCGCGCCCGCCGCAGCGGCGCGAGGTGATCGTTTCCTTCGGCAAGGCCACGCTCGTGCTTTCCGACAAGAGCGGGCGCGCGCTTGGCCATTGGTCGCTCGCAGCGGTGGAGCGCATGAACCCCGGCAGACGCCCCGCCCTTTTCGCGCCCGATGCCGAGGGGAGCGAAACGCTCGAAATCGACGATGGAGAGATGATCGGAGCCATCGAAAAGGTGCGCGCGGCGCTGCGGCGTGCCCGCCCCCGCCCCGGCAAGCTGCGCCGGATCGCCATCGCCGCCACTCTGGCCCTGCTCCTCGGCCTTGCGGTTTTCTGGCTTCCCGGCGCCCTGATCCGCAAGACGGCGGCCGTCGTGCCGCCGGCAAAGCGCGCCGAGATCGGCGCCGGCCTGCTGGCGTCTGTCGTGCGGGTAAGCGGAAAACCCTGCGAAACCCCAGGCGGGCGGCAGGCGCTGGAGAGGCTGGCCCTCCGGCTCGCGCACAATGGCGAAGAGCCGCCCCGCCTCGTGGTGCTTCCCGCAGGCGTGGCGAGCACGGCGCATCTGCCCGGCGGCATCATCCTCATCAATCGCTCGCTGGTGGAGGATCACGAGGATCCCCGCGTGCCGGCGGGCCATGTGCTGGCCGAGATGCTGCGCGCAGGCAGCCGGGATCCGCTCGAAGCCATGCTCGAGCGCCTCGGGATCCGCGCCACCCTGCATCTGCTCACGACCGGCGATCTCGATCCTGCCGCACTGGCCCGATATGGCGAGGAGGTTCTGCCCGAAGAGCCTGAGCCCCTGCCGCCCGAAACGCTCCTGCCTGCCTTCGAAGGGCGCGGCCTTTCAAGCACGCCCTATGCGCTCGCGCTCGATATCACCGGCGAGACGACCCTCCCCCTGATCGAGGCCGATCCATACCGCGAAGGCGGCAGGCCGGTGCTCGGGGATGACGATTGGGTAAGCCTGCAGGGGATATGCGGGGAATAGGGCGGCGGGAATCTCCCGCTTCCTCTTCCGCCTCCGCGGCCGGCTTTCGTTGCCCGGCATCCGCGCTCAGGCGAACTGCTCCAGAATCAGCCTCTCTTCAAGCCCGTGGCCGGGATCGAATAGGATGCGGTGGCGGGTTTCGGGATCGGAATGCACCTCCACCCATTTCACATCCTTCACCGCCCGCCCGTCGGCCTCGGCCATGATGGGGCGCTTTTCATGCTCGAGCACGTCAAAGCGCACCCTTGCCGTTTTCGGCAGCAGGGCGCCGCGCCAGCGCCGCGGCCTGAAGGGGGCAACGGCGGTGAGCGCCAGCACATCCGATCCGATCGGCAGGATCGGGCCATGGGCGGAATAGTTGTAGGCGGTGGAGCCCGCCGGCGTGGCCAGCATCACGCCATCGGCCACAAGCTCATCGAGGCGCACCTTGTCATCCACCGTGATCCTGAGCTTCGCCGCCTGCGGCCCCGCGCGCAGAAGCGAAACCTCGTTGATCGCCAGAGCCGTGTGCTGCTCGCCATTCACCGTTTGCGCCTTCATCCGCAGCGGGTTGAGCACGGCCTCCTCGGCCCTGGCGAGGCGCTCGGGCAGATCGTCCTCGCCATAGGCGTTCATGAGGAACCCGACCGTCCCCCTGTTCATCCCGTAAACGGGGATATCGAGATCCTGCGTGGCATGGAGCGTGTGCAGCATGAAGCCGTCACCGCCGAGCGCCACGATCACGTCGGCCTCCTGCGGGGGCACGTTGCCGTAGCGCCCGGTGAGCTGCGCCAGCGCCTCCCGGGCGGGCGGATAATCGGAGGCCGTGAAGGCGATCTTTTCCGGTGCTTTCATGTGCTTTCCTTCGGGCTACCGCAGTCATTGCCCGAAGAACCCTGAAAAACAAGGCAGAAATTCTCCCGGCCTGCCATCGATGCGCCTGAATGCGCCGTTTTCGCCGCTTCCCGAGGGGGCGCGGATGGTCTATGAGGCGCCAAGGAATCACGCCAAGGAGATGCCCGCATGACCAGCACCAGAGATCCCGGCTTTTTCACCCTGCCCCTTGCCGAACGTGACGCCGAGGTTTTCGCGCCGATCGTGAAGGAGCTTCAGCGCCAGCGCGAGGAGATCGAGCTGATCGCCAGCGAGAACATCGTCTCCAGGGCGGTTATGGAGGCCCAGGGCACCGTGCTCACCAACAAATACGCCGAAGGCTACCCGGGCCGGCGCTACTATGGCGGATGCCAGTATGTGGACGAGGTGGAAACCCTTGCCATCGAACGCGCGAAAGAGCTTTTCGGCTGCGCTTTCGCCAATGTGCAGCCCAATTCCGGCAGCCAGATGAATCAGGCCGTGTTCCTCGCGCTTCTCGAGCCGGGCGATACCTTCATGGGACTTGATCTGAATTCCGGTGGCCACCTCACGCATGGCTCGCCCGTCAACATGTCGGGCAAGTGGTTCAATGTCGTTTCCTACGGCGTTCGCGAGCAGGATCAGATGCTCGACATGGACGAGGTCCGCGCAAAGGCGCTCGAGCACAGGCCGAAGCTGATCCTCGCCGGCGGCACCGCCTATTCCCGCACCTGGGATTGGGAAGCCTTCCGCAGGATCGCCGACGAGATCGGCGCCTGGCTGATGGTGGACATGGCCCATATCGCCGGTCTCGTAGCCGGGGGGCAGCACCCTTCGCCGCTGCCGCATGCGCATGTCGTCACCACCACCACCCACAAATCCCTGCGCGGCCCCCGTGGCGGCATGGTGCTGACGAACGATCCCGACATCGCCAAAAAGATCAATTCCGCCGTGTTCCCCGGCCTTCAGGGCGGCCCGCTGATGCACGTGATCGCCGCCAAGGCGGTGGCCTTCGGCGAGGCCCTGCGCCCCGAATTCAGGGATTATGCCGCGCAGGTGGTGAAGAACGCCAGGGCCATGGCCGATCAGCTGATGAAGGGCGGGATCGATATCGTCTCGGGCGGCACCGACAATCACCTGATGCTCGCCGATCTGCGCCCCAAGGGCGTTACCGGCAAGGCCGCCGAAGCGGCGCTGGGGCGCGCCAACATCACCTGCAACAAAAACGGCGTGCCGTTTGATCCCGAAAAGCCCTTCGTGACCTCCGGCATCCGCCTCGGCACCCCGGCAGGCACCACGCGCGGCTTCGGCGAGGCTGAATTCCGCCAGATTGCCGACTGGATCGTCGAGGTGGTGGACGGCCTGGCCGCCAATGGCGAAGAGGGCAATGCGGAAATCGAAGCGAAGGTGAAGGGAGAGGTGCTCGGGCTTTGCAGCCGCTTCCCGCTCTATCCCGATCTCTGAGCGCGGCCATCCCCGCGAAATTGTGAATGGAATTGCGGCGGGAGCCTCATTAGGATCCCGCCGAGACAGGGTAAGTTACGGTTCTCCAATGATGAATATCATCCGCGTTCTGCCGCTCATGGCCCTGCTGGCGCTCACCGCCTGCGGCAGCAAGCCGCCGCAGGAAATTCTCCAGGATCAGAAATACCTGGCCCTCGCCGAGATGATCGAAAATCTCGGCCCCGGGGTGGACCCGGAAGAAGCCAGGCGCGCCGCGCGGATTGCCATCGATTATTCGCTCGAACTCAAGCGCCAGTATCGCGTGACGGATCCGCCCCTCATTCACAACATGAAGGTCAACATGGGGCTGCGCCCGCGCGGGCTTTGCTACCAGTGGGCGGATGATCTCGAAGCGCGGCTGCGCCAGGAGAATTTCCGCACCCTTACCCTGCATCGCGCCATCGCCAATTCCGATCGCCCGTTCCTGATCGAACACAGCACCGTCATCATCAGCCGCAAGGGCGATCCCTTCGAGAAAGGCATCGTGCTCGATCCCTGGCGCTATGGCGGCACGCTCTACTGGGCCCCCACACTGAAGGACGAGACATACAAGTGGATCCCGCGCGAGAAGGTTTTCGAAGCACGCCGCAAGCGCCCGCAATGGGCTGACAACGCTTTCGCGGACTGATCCGATCCGCTTGCGGAAAAGGCCCCGGTGAGAGCCGGTGCCTTTCCTGTCCGGGATATCCGCGCCGCTCAGGATTCGGCTTTCGGATCGCTCACGAACTCCTCGAGCAGCTTCTCGTTGCGCGCCTCTTCGAGCTTGCGGATGCGATCGGCATTCATGCGGGCGTCAAACAGGTATTTCTCCAGATTCACCAGGCTGATCGTGAGCATCAGCACGCCGATCCCCCAGAAACCCTTGGTGGAAAGCGGCACATCCGTGGATTGTAGAGCGATATTGACAGCAGAACATAGGCCGCAACGACGCCCGCGGCGTTGAGGAGGATGATGAGCTTGCTGTCGGGGTTGATCTTGAAGTTGTCCATTTTGCGTTTCTCCTTCTGTCTGGATGATCGGTTCGTTGATGAAATCTACTTCCCTGCCTTCAGGCGCTGCAGCACATCTTCGGCCGTTACCTTTTCCGAAGGGCCGAACCCTTCGGCCGCGAGCTTCTCGCTGATGCTGCTGCCGTTCAGCCCTTCATCGATCTCGATCAGGATCTCTCTCTGCTCGAAGGGATCGTCGCGCTCCAGCACCCGGGCGATAAGCTCCTCGGCTTCCGTGATCGGGCTTTCGCCGGCGAATGTCTTGCCGATGCGCTTCTGGATATCCTGTTCGCTGCGGATCGCGCGCGCGGCAATGGCGCCCTGCTTGAGATCGATGATCCGTCTGTTGGTTGCCTCCACGCAGTGGCGCAGGCGCATGATGCGGGTTTCGAGCCGTGAGAGGGTTTCGCGGCGGATCATGCGCTCGTTCTCCATCCCGGCGATGGCTCTGGCCGCTTCCTCCGCCAGATCCTCGCGCTTTCCTCCGAGCGCCTCTTTCACCCGGGCCTCGAGATCGCGGATGCGCGATTGCAGAAGATCGAGCTGGCGGTTTTCGGCGCGCTGGCGCTGGATCAGGCTCGCAAGCGTGAGCTTTGCCGCCTTGAGAGCGCCCTGCGCTTCCCGGATCTTCTGATCGATCAGCTCAAGCGAATAGTGATCCCTGAGCCTTTCATTGGCCCGTGCGCTCGAGCCGGCGACCAGCGTCTTCAACGTGGCAAACATGGACTTCCCTTGCTGAACGTTGTTCACAAAGCGGCATACAGGGCCTTGTGAACGGCGTTCAGGGAAAAATCAGAACATTGTTCAGGAAACTATCTGTTTCCGATCTGGCAAAGAAGCATGCGGATCATGGTTTCGAGCTTTTCCCGCGGCACCGCCGATATGCGCCGATCGAGCCCGAGAAGAACGATCCCGTGCACGGAGGAGAAAAGCGTTCGGGTCATCAGATCGCGCTCCTCTTCGCTCATCTCGGGAAATATCTCGCGCAAGGGTTCGCGGATGTGATCGAACAAGCGGGAAAGCTCCTCAAGATACCACTTCGGCACCGGTCCCTCGGTGGACATCTCGAAATCGAAAAGGGTTCGCCAGAGATTGTTGTGCTCGGTGGCAAAGCCGAGATAGGCGCAGGCCATGCGGACCAGGCGCTCGGTGGGGGCAAGGGAATCCGCCCCTGTCTGCGATGCGGCCACCACGGCGCCGAGCTTGCGGAAGGTGCGGCCGTTCACGGCCATCGCCTGCTGATCGAGATCGTCGAAAACCGTATAGATCGCCCCCAGCGAGCACCCGGCCATGCGCGCAAGATCACGCGCCTTCACCGCTTCGATACCGCCCTCGCGGATCAGCTCTTCGGCGGCTTCGATCAGGTGCCCACGCAGCCTGGCGCGCCGGGCCTCTCTTGCGCTTCCGGCCGCGGCCGGCTTATGGGGGGTGGCGTTTTCCATCTGAGGCAAACCGCTGTGAACATCGTTCTGATCGTTCCTACAGCATCATCCGCCCCTGGCTACAGATAGCCGCGCCAGATCAGGAAAAACAGCACGAGCCCTCCGGCAGCGAGCACCGCCAGCGCCATGCCGCCGAGGATCGAAAGGGCGAGATCGATGCGCCGCTCCATCGGATCCCGGCTTTCCAGATAGCGCCTGATCTCGCGATAGGCCCGCTCTGTGCGTTGAGGATCGATCATTTTCATCAGCCGGGGGCTGCGGGCCATTTCTCCGGCCTCGATCAGCGCCCGCCCCTCGCGCTGCAGATGCCGCGGCAGGAGGCGCCCGGCCCGACGCAGGGCGGTGGCAAAATCCCGCCCCCTCACGCCGAGATGCTCACGCATCATCAGGCGCAGCTCCTCCATCTTCTCGCCAAGCGAATCGATTTCCATTCTCCCCCTCCGGCCGGCGGAAGATGCAGAGCCGGGGCGGAGGCGTCAACCGCTGGCGCAAATCGCGGAGGGGAGATAGAAGGCATATATGATCAAGACATATCTCACCGGCAGGAAAACCGATGCGCCCCCCCTCCTGATCGCCCACGGCCTCTTCGGCTCGGCGCGCAACTGGCGCGCCATCGCAGGGCGGCTCGGCAGCGAGCGCGAAGTGATCACGGTTGACATGCGCAACCACGGCGAAAGCCCGCGCGCCGGGAGCCAGGGCTACGAGGAGATGGCCGGGGATCTGGCCGAAGTCATCGCCGCGCATGGCGCATGCGCCGATGTGCTTGGGCATTCCATGGGGGGCAAGGCGGCGATGGCGCTTGCCCTCACAAGGCCTGAGAAGGTGCGCAAGCTGATCGTGGCCGATATTTCACCCGTCCCCTACCCTCACAGCCATGACGGGCTGATCGAAGCGATGCGCGCGCTCGATCCCTCCGCTTTCGCCACCCGCGCAGAAGCCGATGCCGCGCTCGCGCGCCATGTGGAGGATCCCGCCATCCGCGCCTTTCTGCTGCAATCGCTCGATCTCAAGGGACGGCGCTGGAAGATCAATCTCGACGTGCTTGCGCGCGAGATGGGCAGAATCACCGGCTGGCCCGATTTCCACGGCGCTTATGAAGGGCCGACGCTCTTCATCGCCGGCGGCAATTCCGATTACATCCGCCCCGAACACCGCGCAGCCACCAAGGCACAATTCCCCAATGCCCGTTTCGTGAAGATCCCCGGGGCCGGGCACTGGCTGCATGCCGAAAAACCGGAAGCCTTCAGTGAAACCGTCCGCACCTTTCTGAACGCCTGATTCCCCCCCTCCCTCTGCGTCAAGGGGCTGGACCAGCGCAAACACATTTGTATACAAATGAAGATGCGCAGCGGCGCAACGGAGGAAGCGGGAATGGCCGAAAAGGGCGGCGGCGGGATCATCGGGGTCGATGTGGGCGGCACCTTCACCGACCTCGTGCAGATCGCACCTGACGGCAGCCTGAAAATCGCCAAGACCCCGACAACTCCATCCAACCAGGCCCTTGGCGTGCTCTCGGCGATCGAAACCGTGGGGGCCGATCTGCCGGCCGTGGATCTCATCGTGCATGGCACGACAACCACCACCAACGCCGTGCTGGAGCGCAAGCTCGCCCGCACCGGCCTCATCACCACCCGCGGCTTTCGCGATGTGCTGGAGCTTGGTCGGCGCACCCGCCCGCAGGCCTACGGGATGTTCGGCACATTCCGCCCGGTGATCCCGCGCGATCTGCGCTTCGAGGTGGAAGAACGGATGCTGGCCGACGGGGCGATCCATATTCCGCTTGACGAAGCCGGGGTCGAATCCGCCGCGCGCGCCCTGTTGGCGGCTGGCTGCGAATCCGTGGTCGTCCATTTCCTCCATGCCTATGCCAATCCGGCACACGAAAAACGCGCCGGCGAGATCATCGCCAGCCTCTGGCCCAACGATCACATCACACTCGCCCATGAGATCCTGTCCGAGGCGCGGGAATTCGAGCGGGGGGTGACGGCGGCTGTCAACGCCTCGGTGCGCCCCCTCATCGAGCGCTATGTCGAACATCTTGCCTCCGCGCTTGGCAAGCGCGGCTACCGGCGCGAACTGCTGATCGTCAATGGCAATGGCGGCATGGTCGGGGCTGCATCGGTCGGGCAGGAGGCGGTGAAGACGGTGATGTCCGGCCCGGCCTCGGGCGTGATGGCCGCCGCCTGGACCGGCCGGCAGGCCGGCATCACCAACCTCATCACCTACGACATGGGCGGCACCTCCACCGATGTGGCGCTCATCCGTGATGGCGAGCCGGGCGTATCTGGGGAGATCGAGATCGAATATGCGATGCCGATCCATGTGCCGATGGTGGATGTGCGCACGGTGGGGGCCGGTGGCGGCTCGATCGCCCGGGTGAATGCGGCCGGGCTTCTCGAAGTGGGGCCCGAGAGCGCCGGGGCGGATCCGGGGCCGATCTGCTATGGCCGGGGCGGCGAGGCGCCCACGATCTCGGATGCGAATCTGCTGCTGGGCCGGCTTGCCCCGCCCCCCGGCACGAAAGGCGCGGCGGAGGAGGCGGATGCCTTGCGCGCCAGGGTGGAAGGCATTTTCGCCGCCCGCCTCGCCGATCCGCTCGGCCTTTCCCCGGTGGAAGCGGCGGAAGCCGTCATCCGCGTGGCAAATACCCATATGGCCGGCGCGATCCGCATGGTATCGCTTTCGCTTGGTGCCGATCCGCGCGATTTCGCGCTCTTTGCCTTCGGAGGCGCCGGCCCCCTGCACGCGGCCGCTCTGGCGCGCGAGCTTGGCGTGCCGCGCGTGCTGGTGCCGCCGCGCCCGGGCATCACCAATGCCATCGGCTGCGCCGTTGCCGATCTGCGCCATGATTTCGTGCGCACACTGAACCGCCCGCTCGATGCGGTGGATGAAGCCGGGCTTCACGAAATCATCGCCGATCAGCGCCGCAGGGGCGAGGCGCTGATCGGCCGGGAAAGCATCGGGGTGAAGGAGATCCGCCATCTTCACAGCATGGACATGCAGTTCATCGGCCAGACGCATCTTCTGCGCGTGCCTCTCGATGGCCCCGCCCCCACGCGGCGCGAATTGCAGGCCCGCTTCGAGAGCGCCTATCGGAAGCGCTTCAAGGTCGAACTGCCGGAAATCCGGGCCAATCTCGTCAATGTGAACACCTCGGTGATCGGCACCCGCCCGCCGCTCGATCTCACGGCGCTGATCCGCCCCGAAGGCAGGAAGGAGAGCCTCGGGGAAGCACAGACGGGCCGCCGCCCGGTGCGCCTCAACGGACGCTGGCACGAAACCCCGATCTACCGGCGCGATCTCCTGCCGCTCGATGCCAGGATCACCGGCCCCGCCGTGATCGAGCAGATGGACACCACCATCCTGATCGAGCCCGGCGATCTTTGCGTAGGCGATCGGCAGGGCAATCTCGTCATCACCATCGGAGGGGCTCAAGATGGCGCTTGATCCGATCACCCTTGGCGTCATCCAGGCGGGGCTTCAGCAGGCCTGCGATGAAATGGATCTCGCCTTCTCCCGCGCCGCCTTCTCGCCGGTGATCTCCGAGGCCAACGATCGCTCCGACGGCATCTACAGCGCCACCGACGGCGCCCTGATCGCGCAAGGAGCCGGCGGCCTGCCGGTATTCGTGGGCACGATGCAGCATTCCACCCGCATCCTGATCGAAATGATCGCCGAGGGCCGGGTGGCCCCGCCCGGGCCCGGCGATATCTATATCGTCAACGATCCCTATCTCGGCGGCACCCATCTGATGGACGTCCGCTTCGCCCGCCCCTACTGGCGAAACGGCGAGATCTTCTGCTGGCTTTCCAATACCGGCCATTGGCCCGACACGGGCGGCGCCGTGCCCGGCGGCTTCTCCGCCTCGGCCACGGCGGTGGAGCAGGAGGGCCTGCGTCTGCCGCCCGTGAAGCTTTTCAAGCGGGGGAGGCTCGATCCTGAAATCCACTCCATCATCTGCTCCAACATCCGCGTTGCCGATCAGCGCATCGGCGATATCAAGGCCCAGGCGGCTGCGCTCGATGTGGGGGCGGAGCGGCTCGATCACCTGCTCGATCGCTACGGAGATGACGTGGTGCGCGAAGCCATCGGCGAATTGCGCCGCCGCGCCGGCGCCCAGATGCGCGCCCATATCCGCGAGATCCCGGAGGGCAGCTATAACGCCCAGGCGTTCATCGACAGCGACGGCGTGGTGAACGAGCCGCTGGTGATCGATCTCGAGATCACCCGCAAAGGAGATCTCCTTACCTTCGATTTCTCGCGCTCGAGCCCGCCCTGCCGCGGGCCGATGAACTCGGTGCTCGCCACCACCCATTCCTCCGTCTATCTCGCCATGCGCCACATCTTCCCCGATGTGCCGATCTCCGCCGGGGCCTTCGAGCCCCTGGAGATCACCGGCTGCGAAGGCACCTTCCTCGATGCCCGCTATCCCCGCCCTGTCTCGGGCTGCGCGGCCGAGGTGAGCCAGCGCATTGCCGAGGCGGTATTCCTCGCCCTCGTGGAGGCTCTGCCCGATCGCGTTTCGGCCGCACCCGCGGGCACCAGCGGCAATTTCGCCCTTGGCGGCCACGATCCGGCGCGCGGGCGCGATTACGTGATGTATCAGCTTTCGGGCGGTGGCTATGGCGGCAACGCCGATCACGACGGCCTCACCAACGGCTGCTCCACCATCGGCATATCAAAGGCCCCCCCGGTGGAGATCATGGAGCAGAACTTCCCCGTGCTCTACCACCGCTACGCCCTGCGCGAAGGCTCGGGCGGGGCGGGGATGCACCGGGGGGGCTTCGGGATCGAATACGAAATCGAGCTGCTGCGCGGCGATGCGCGGGCAAGCTTCGTCATGGATCACGGCCGCTTCGGACCACCCGGCGTCCTTGGCGGCGGCGCGGGGGCCGTCAATGAAGTGACGGTGATCCGGGGCGGGCGGCGTCACCGGCCCGAACATCTCTCCAAAGAGCAGGACATCCCCCTTTCTCCCGGCGATCGCGTCTGCGTGCGCACACCAGGGGGCGGCGGATATGGCGATCCGGCCAGGCGCCCGCGCCATCTGATCGAGGAAGACATCCGCCTCGGCCGCTACTCCCCGAACGCCGCGAAGGAAATGTTCGGCTACACACCCGAGGAATGAAGGCCCGCCCGCTGGACGCCCCTCTTCCCATGCAATAGGAAAAGCCCTGAAAGGATGCCAATATACGGGCATGTCACACGGGCAGGTCACATGAGCAGGATTCTCGTTTTCGGCGGCGCGGGCTATATCGGCAGCCATACCTGCAAGCGGCTCGCCGAAGCGGGCCACGAGCCCGTCACCTTCGACAATCTCTGCGAGGGCCACCGCGATTTCGTGAAATGGGGCCCGATGATCGAGGCCGACATTACCGATGCCGATGCCGTGCGATCGGCCATCGCACGCGAGCACCCGGAGGCGATCATCCATTTCGCGGCCCGCTCCATCGTGCCGGATTCGCTCACCGATCCGGGCGGATATTACCGCACGAACGTGACCGGCTCGCTCAACATCCTCGAAGCCGCCAGGGATTGCGGCGGTGTTCCCATCGTGTTTTCCTCAAGCTGCGCCGTCTATGGCGCCCCCGCCCGGCTGCCGATCAGGGAAGACACCCCGAAATCCCCGGCCAGCCCCTACGGGCGCAGCAAGCTGTTTGTCGAGGAGATACTCACCGATTTCTCGGCTGCCCACGGGCTGCGCTCGATGGCGCTGCGCTACTTCAATGCCTGCGGCGCAGACCCGACGGGCGAGATCGGCGAGCGGCACCGCAATGAAACCCACCTCATCCCGCGCGCGATATTCTCCGCCCTGGGCCGGGTGGCGGATTTCAGGGTGTTCGGCGATGATTACGATACGCCCGATGGCTCCGCGATCCGCGATTATATCCATGTGGCAGACCTTGCCGACGCCCATGTGCGCGCCTGCGAATATCTGCTGGCGGGCGGGCAGAGCGATGCCCTCAACATCGGCAGCGGGCATGGCTGTTCGGTTTTCGAGATCGTGCGGGCCGTCGAGGCGGCAGGCGCGGGCAGGGTGCCGCTCGAAATCGCGCCCCGCCGCCCCGGCGATCCGCCCGAGCTTGTGGCAGATACCACAAGAGCGCAGGATGTGCTCGGCTTTTCGCCCCGCCATTCCGATCTTGAAACGATCATCGAAACGGCCCTCGCCTGGCACCGGAAGGATGCCTGACCCTTCGCCCTATCTTCCCCGCCAGGCCTGCGTTCTTGCGAGGATGCCCTTCGAGAGGACGGCATGGAGGATGCGCGCGCCTGCGTTGGTGTAGAAGATCATCATGCCCATGGCGGCCGCCGGGGCGATATCGCCGGCGTCGTCCATGTTGAGCACGGCTATGGAGGCAAGGGTCGTATCCGGGGAATAGAGGAAGACGACGGCCGAAACCGTGGTCAGGGCATTCACGAAGAGGTAGATCGAGATATCGAGGATCGCCGGCAGGCTGACAGGCACCGTCACGCGGCGAAAGAGCTTCAGCTGGGATTGCTTCAGTGATGCGGCAACGGATTCGAACTCGCCATCCATCTGCTTGAGCGCCGTGACGGCCGTCAGGTGCGAAACCGTGTAGAAATGCGTCACCGTGCTGATCACGAGGATCGCCAGGGTGCCGTAGAGAAAGCGCAGCGGATTGTCGGGGTTGTTGAAGAAGAAGATGTAGGAAAGGCCGAGCACCATGCCCGGAATGGCCATGGGCAGCATCGCCATCCCCTGGAAGATGTTGCGGCCCCACTCGAAGCCCTTCATCTTTTCCACCAGATAGGCGCCGAAGAAGATCACGCTGGTGCCGGCGATCGCCGTCAGGATTCCGAGCTTCAGCGAATTGCGGTAGCTGGCCCAGCCGCCGCCGTCCATCAGATCGAACTGGTAGTTGCGCAGGCTGAGGGAAAGATCGTAAGGCCAGAATTTCACCAGAGCGGCAAACTGGCACATGGCGAGGATGCCGACAATGAATACCGCGATCATCAGGCTGTAGAGAAACCAGGCGCGATCCGCCTTCGGGTTCGGCTTGGGCTGGTAGGGAACGGATCGCGAGGTGAGCATCGCCACCTGCCTGCCCTGCATCATCCTGTCGATGGCGAACGCAATCACCGCCGGCACCACCAGCACCACCGAAACCACAGCGCCCATGGAGAAATTCTGCTGCCCGATCACCTGCTTGTAGATATCCACCGCCAGCACGTTGTATTGCCCGCCGATCACCTTGGGCAGGCCGAAATCGGTGATGACCAGATTGAACACCACGAAGGCGGCCGAGATCAGCCCGTATCGCGCGCCGGGGATGGTGACCGTCCAGAAGATGCGCCAGGGGCTGGCGCGCAGCGCGGTTGCGGCCTCATAGAGGCGGGAATCCGAGATTGCGAGTGCGGTGGAGATGATGATGAAGGCATGGGGAAAGGTGAAGAAGACCGAGCCGATGATGATGCCGATCGGGCCATAGATGCTCTCGCCCATCAGGAGCTCCTTGAAGATCCCCTGATTGCCGAAGAGATAGACGAGCGCGATCCCCGGCAGGAGCGAGGGCACGAGGATCGGCATCATCGCGATCAGGCGAAAGGCGCCCTTGAAGCGCATGCAGCTGCGATTGAGCGCATAGGCGAAGCCGAAGGCGAGGAGCACGGTGATGATGGTGGTGACGGTGGCGATGAAGAGCGAATTCTCGATCGAGTTGAAAAGCGCGGGAGTGGAGAAATAGGCGCGGAAATTCTCGAACCCGCGCTCCTTCTTCGGGCGCAGAACCACCCGGCGGAAGGTGTTGGAATCAAGCTCCACCCACTCCGTTCCCTTGTGCAGGGCGGAGCCGACAAGCATGGCCGCATCGGGGGTGGTGCCGTGAATGCGGTATTTCACCGGGCTCCTGAAGCTGAAATCGGGGAACAGCCTGGTCACGGGAAGCCGGCCATCGGAACTTGTGGCCAGATCGGCCGGGCCGAAGACGCCGAGCTTTTCGTTCAGCACGGCGAGGTTGACGGGCGGGTTTTCGAATTCCCCCTCTTCGTTGCTGACCTGGACCTCATATTGCGAAAGATCGAAAGTATTGGTGGTAAATGCCTTCGAGAACATCACGTAGAGCGGCAATATCAGGGTAATGAGCAGATAGAGCGCGATCATCACCATGCTGGCGCGCATGATGACGTCATCCCGGCTGAGCCGGGCCCTGATCCGGCCGCCGCGGGGGATGGCGGGCGAAGCGCGGTCAGTCATCGCCATCTTCGCTCTCGTCCCTGCCGAAGATCATCAGCCGCGAAGCGGGAAGTTCGATCATCATTTCGCCGCCCTCTTCAAGCGAAAGGCGCCGCGCCGCATTCACCGAAAAATCCCCGATCAGCATCTGACCGCCAAGCGATTGATGGCCCAGAGAGCAGCGCCAGAAGGAGCCGAGGAATTCCATCTCCCGCAATCGGACACGCAGGCAGTTCCCGCTATCGGCATCCGGCTTGTGGCCTGCCTCGTGCGGGATCAGATCGTCGGGGCGGATCGCCGCAATCACCTGCTCTCCCGGCTTGAAATCATGTTGCCGGCTGTCGAGCCTCACTTCCCCCACCCGAACGGCATCGCCATCTTCGGCAACCGCCGCAAGCTGATTCATTTCACCGATGAAATCGGCCACGAACAGGCTCCGCGGCTCGCGGTAGATCTCCGTCGGCGGGCCGATCTGTTCGATCACGCCATCGCGCATCACCACGATGCGATCGGCCATGGCAAGGGCTTCCTCCTGATCGTGCGTCACCATCACCGTGGTCACGCCGAGCTTGCGCTGAAGCTCCTTTACCTCGTGGCGCAGATGCACCCGCACCTTGGCATCGAGCGCGCTCAGGGGCTCATCGAGCAGCAGCAGCCCCGGCGACATGGCGATCGCGCGCGCCAGCGCGATCCGCTGCTGCTGCCCGCCCGAAAGCTGCGCCGGATATTTTTCGCCCTGATCGGGCAGGCCGACGAGATCCAGAAGCTCGTCCACCCTCTGGCGGATCTTCTCGCGCGAAAGCCCGATGTTCTCGAGCCCGAAGGCGATATTCCTGCGGATCGTCAGATTGGGAAACAGGGCGTAGGATTGAAACACGATCCCGAAATCGCGCGCCGAGGCCGGCAGGTCGGAAATGTCCTGGCCGGCCTGGACGATCCTGCCGCGGGTCTGGATGTCGAGCCCGGCAATGGCGCGCAGGAGCGTTGTCTTGCCGCAGCCGGAGGGCCCGAGAAAGCAGACGAACTCCCCCTCGTCGATGGAAAGCGTGATATCGCGCAACGCAACGAAATCACCGAACATCTTCCACAGGCCGATGATCTCGAGATACGATTCCCGGGTTTCAGCGATGTCTTTCAAGATGGATCTCCCGCCCGGCGGATGGAAAGGCGGCGAGCCGGGGCGCCTTCGCCCCCCGGCCCTTTCTCACGCCGGAAATCAGTTCTTCGGCTCGGATTTCGAATCGTAGCGCTTCTGCCACTCCGCAAGAATGCGCTTGCGGTTGTTGGCCGCCCATTCGAAATCATTGTCGATCATCGCATCCACGAGCCCTTCGGGGAAATGCTCCACCGGCTTGGCAATGCCGGGAATGGCCACCACCGCATAGCCCTGGTTGTACATCTCCATCGCCTTCGGGCTGATCGACCAGTCCACCAGCTTCTGCGCGGCCTCCAGATCATCGGTGCCGGCAACGATCGCCGTGGCCTCCATCTCCCAGCCAACGCCCTCTTTCGGCACGATGATCTCTATCGGTGCGCCCGCGGCCTTGGATTTTGCGCCGCGGAAGGCAAAGGAAATGCCGATCGGGATCTCGCCGGCAGCCGCCAGCTTGCAGGGCTTGGAGCCGGAATGGGTATAGCGTGCGATATTCTGGTGCAGCGCATCCATGTATTTCCAGCCCTCTTCCTCGCCAAAAATCTGCAACCAGCTGGAAACATCAAGAAAGCCGGTGCCCGAGGAATTCGGGTTGGGCATGATGATATGGCCCTTGTACATCGGATCCGTCAGATCCTTCCACGAAGTGGGCGGCTGCAGACCGAGCTTCTCGCCCTCGACGGTATTGTAGCAGATCGCCGCAACCCAGGCATCCATGCCGACCCAGGAGGGCGGATCATCCTGATCGACAAACTTGGGATCGAGCTTCTCCACGCCCCTGGGCTTGTAGGGCTCGAGCATCCCCTCGCCCTTCATCAGCAGGAGCGAGGTGCCGGCAAGGCCCCAGATCACGTCTGCCTGCGGATTGTCCTTCTCCGCGAGAAGCTTGGCCGTGATGATCCCGGTTGAATCACGCACCCAGTTGATCTTGATGTCGGGATGATCCTGATTGAAGGTTTCCGCATAGCGCTTCAGATCTTCCGCTTCCACGGCAGTATAGACGGTCAGCTCCGTTTCCGCCTGCGCCACGGCAGCCGCGAGCACACCCGCCGCCGCGGCGAAAGACAAAATCTTTCCCAAATGCATTTCATTTCTCCATCTGTTGGTTGCACCGCGCCTCGTGCCTGTTCTTTTTCTGTGGCGCCTTGGCCATGATGGCAGGATATTTTACCGTCCAGTCAAGAAGAATCTGCACATCCCCGAACACCCGGCGGGCATGAAGCCCGGAAAGAAGCCCAGAAATATGCCTTTCCTCCCTTGACGCCCCCTCCCCCCTCGCCTAAATCCTGCCTGCCCGTGGCGGAGTAGCTCAGCTGGTTAGAGCAGTGGAATCATAATCCATGTGTCGGGGGTTCAAGTCCCTCCTCCGCTACCAAATCTTCTCCTCATCCAGTTGATCTTTATGCTTTTGTTTCTTGGTATCGCGGTCGTCCCATTATTTGCCCCCTCAAGTTGATGGCTTTGAGCCAGCCGGATTCGACCGCACCCGTAGATACATCGGCCTACTGCGCTTCCCACCCAGCGACTTCGCTTCTGCCCTCGCGCGGCTACGACGGCCCAAAGGTCTCCCTCAAGCGGGAAGACGCACAACGCGGAACGCAAACAGGGCGGAGTGTCATAAACCGAGGCTTACACACACAGAACTGCGATAGAGCAAAGATAGTGTCCCAGTCCGTGGTGTATGAGGCGGCCACCGCGCTTCTTCGCTAGTCTGAGGTTTGCAAGAACCGATGACGTGACGAAGGAGAGCACGATGACCAAGAGCATGATTGACCTTCCCGAGTTGATCGCCAAGAGCGAA
>WFVA01000014.1 GCA_015491895.1 Albidovulum sp.
GCGCGCGCGCTTGCCGATTGCAATGCACTGGCAGCGCGCAAGGCCGGGCGAAAAGCGGCGGGCGGGGCCGATTGCCGGATCGTGATCCGGGATTGAATGCCGCTTTGGGAAAGCTGCACGGAAAAATGCGAAATCCGCCTTCGGCTTGATAAAAGTCACAGCGGCAATTTGCGCCCTGTTGCATGAAGGGGGCAGGGCTTAACCTCCTGTAAGGATTCGCCCGCCAGACTGTCATTTGCCGGGGCCATGCCGGGGCAAGCGCCCCCAGCGCCCGAGAGGGCAGGCCTGCCCCCGAACGGACCAAACCGGAGAACCGCGCATGGATTACGACGCCAGGATCGACGCAGCCCTCAACCGCCTTCATGAAGAGGGGCGTTACCGCGTCTTCATCGATATCGAGCGCCAGAAGGGGGCCTTCCCCCGCGCGCTCTGGCGCCGCCCCGACGGCAGCACGCGCGAAGTCACCATCTGGTGCGGCAATGATTACCTCGGCATGGGCCAGCACCCCCATGTGCTCGAGGCCATGCACGCGGCGCTCGATGCCACCGGCGCCGGCTCGGGCGGCACGCGCAACATCTCCGGCACCACCGTCTATCACAAAGCGCTCGAGGCCGAGATCGCCGATCTCCACCAGAAGGAGGCGGCGCTTGTCTTCACTTCGGCCTATATCGCCAATGACGCCACCCTTTCCACCCTGCCGCAGCTCTTTCCCGGCCTCGTCATCCTGTCGGACGAACTGAACCACGCCTCGATGATCCAGGGCATCCGCCACGGCCGCTGCGAGAAGCACATCTTCCGCCACAACGACGTGGCCCACCTGCGCGAGCTTCTCGAAGGGCTCGATCCCGAAGCGCCGAAGCTCATTGCCTTCGAAAGCGTCTATTCGATGGACGGCGATTTCGGCCCGATCGAGGAAATCCTTGATCTCGCGGATGAATTCAACGCGCTCACCTATATCGACGAAGTCCATGCCGTGGGCATGTACGGCCCCCGCGGCGGCGGCGTGGCCGAGCGCGACGGCCTCATGCACCGGATCGACATCATCAACGGAACCCTCGGCAAGGCCTTCGGCGTGATGGGCGGCTATATCGCCGCGAGCGCCAGGATGGTGGACGCGATCCGCTCCTACGCGCCGGGCTTCATCTTCACCACCTCGCTGCCGCCCGCCGTTGCCGCCGGCGCCGCCGCCTCGATCCGCCATCTCAAGACGGATCCTCACCTGCGCGAGATCCACCAGACCCAGGCCAGGGTGCTGAAAACCCGCCTGCGCGCGCTCGGCCTGCCGCTGATCGATCACGGCAGCCATATCGTGCCGGTGCATGTGGGCGATCCGGTGAAATGCAAGATGCTTTCCGACAGGCTGCTCGAGGATCACGGCATCTATGTGCAGCCGATCAACTTCCCCACCGTGCCGCGCGGCACCGAGCGGCTGCGCTTCACGCCCTCGCCCGTCCACGGCCCCGACGAAATGGACAGGCTGATCGCCGCGCTTGACACGCTTTGGTCACAATGCGCCCTTAATCGTGCTGATCTGACGGGCTAATATCCCCTCGGGTGCAGAATCGTTTCCGCTGTGGTAACATTCCCGTCAGAGGACGGCCAGCGGGCGAATCACAACCCATCCGCGCCATCTGAACGGGGACAACATTGCACATGGGGCAGAGTTCATGAGCAGGCATGCGCCGCAGCCCGGAGGGGGCGAAATCGACGCGCCGAAAGGCTTCGACGATTTCGAACTGCGCCTGGGCGACATGATGCGCGGCGAGCGTGCCACTCTTGGCAAGTCCCTTCTCGACGTGCAGCGCGAGCTGAAGATCAAGGCCACCTATATCGCCGCGATCGAGAACGCCGATCCCTCCGCTTTCGATACTCCCGGCTTCATCGCCGGCTATGTGCGCTCCTATGCGCGCTATCTGGGCATGGATCCCGAATGGGCCTTCCAGAAATTCTGCGAGGAGAGCAATTTCGAGAAGGTGCACGGGATGGCCGCCGCTGCTTCGGGGAAAGGGCCCGGCGCGGGGGCGCCCGGATCCGGCGCCGCCGCTTCCCCGGGCCTCTCCCGCGATCCCTTCACCGAGCCCAGGGCGCCCTACATTCCGAGCGGTGAATCCTTCTTCGCGGGCTTCGAGCCCGCCGCGCTCGGCGCCGTCATGGTGCTGCTGCTGCTGATCGGCGGCGTGGGCTACGGCGGCTGGACGGTGCTGAAGGAAATCCAGAAGGTGAAATTCACCCCCGTAGAGCAGGCCCCGGGGGTGACGATCGCGCTCGATCCGCTGGCGCCGAACGCGGATGTGCTTGCCGCCACCTCGGGCGGGGAGGGCGACGGCCCCGTGCTCGCCGAGGCCCCGGAGGATGCCTTTGACAGACTCTACCGCCCCCGCGTGCTCGAAGTGCCGGTGCTCGTGGCGCGCGATGGCCCGATCGCCACGCTCGATCCCGAGAAGAGCGGCGTGCTCGCGGGGCTTTCCCAGCCCGACGAACTGCCGAATCTTCCCGAGGGCGCGGGGCAGACGGGCGGTGGCCCTCTCGTCTCCACCGGCAATGATCGCGAACAGCGCGGCATGGCCGGCGCCATGATCGCCGGCGCCGAGGCGGATATCGCCGATACGGAGGGCTCCGATCCCGGCGTGAAGGTGATCGACGATCCCGCCGCTCCCGTGGCCATCATCGCCACCCGCCCGGCCTGGGTGCAGGTCAAGGCGGCGGATGGATCGGTGATTCTCGAAAAGATCCTCGATGCCGGCGAGCGCTACGTGATCCCGGCCTCCGAGAAGCCGCCGGTGCTGCGCACGGGCTATGCGGGCGCCGTCTATTTCGCCGTCAACGGCCGGACATACGGCCCCGCCGGCACCGGGCCCAATGTGGTGAAGAACATCGTGCTCGGCCCCGAAGAGCTGAAGGAGGCCTTCTCGGTGGCCGAACTGAAGGAACACCCCGAGCTTGCGAAGGTTGTCGCCGAACTGGCGCGGGAGTGATCCCGGCCGCGGCCCTACCGCGTTGCGCCGGCTGCATCACCAGGACAAGCCGCGCTGACGTGCCCAAGAGCGCATGAAATGCCCCCCGGGCGTTGTCCTTGCCGCCGATGAGGCGTATCCAGTGAAAAAAGCGATATCCTTGCGGAAGGCCCTTTGATGACACACAATCACATCCGCCCCTGGCGCAACATCCACCGCCGCAGATCCCGCCGCATCATGGTGGGCGATGTGCCGGTGGGGGGCGATGCGCCGATCAGCGTCCAGACCATGACCAACACCGACACCGCCGACGTGGCCGCCACCGTGGCCCAGGTGCAGGCGGCGGCGGAGGCGGGAGCGGATATCGTGCGCGTCTCGGTGCCCGACGAAGCCGCCACCCGTGCGCTTCGCGAGATCGTGGCCGAAAGCCCGGTGCCGATCGTGGCCGATATCCATTTCCACTACAAGCGCGCCATCGAGGCGGCGGAGGCGGGCGCGGCCTGTCTGCGCATCAACCCGGGCAATATCGGCAGGCCCGAGCGGGTGCGCGAGGTGATCGCCGCGGCGAAGGATCACGGCTGCTCGATCCGCATCGGCGTCAATGCCGGGAGCCTCGAGAAGCAGCTTCTGGAGAAATACGCCGAGCCCTGCCCCGAGGCGATGGTGGAAAGCGCACTCGATCACATCCGCATCCTCGAGGAGCATGATTTCCACGAATACAAGGTGAGCGTGAAGGCAAGCGACGTGTTCCTTGCCGCCGCCGCCTATCAGGCGCTCGCCGAGGCCACGGACGCGCCCCTTCACCTCGGCATCACCGAGGCCGGCGGGCTCGTGAGCGGCACCATCAAATCGGCGATCGGCCTTGGCAATCTCCTGTGGACGGGCATCGGCGACACGATCCGCGTCTCCCTCTCTGCCGATCCGGTAGAGGAGGTGAAGGTGGGCTACGAGATCCTGAAAGCGCTGGGGCTGCGGCACCGGGGGGTCAACATCATCTCCTGCCCCTCCTGCGCGCGCCAGGGGTTTGACGTGATCCGCACGGTGGAGATTCTCGAGCGCCGGCTCGAACATATCAAGACCCCCATGAGCCTTTCCATCATCGGCTGCGTGGTGAACGGCCCCGGCGAGGCGCTGATGACGGACGTGGGCTTCACCGGCGGCGGCGCGGGGAGCGGGATGGTCTATCTCGCCGGCGCGCAGAGCCACAAGCTTTCCAACGCGGAGATGATCGATCACATCGTCGAGCAGGTGGAGAAGCGGGCGGCCGAGATCGAGGCCGCGGCGGCCGGTGAAGGCGATGTCGATGGCAGCGAGGGGGCGGCGCCCGGCGGCAGGCGGGAAATCGCCTGATGGGGGCCATCGGGGAGCGCCTGCGCGTGCTCGGCCTCACCCTGCCGCCCGAGCCGGTGATGCCCGAGGGGGTGGAGCTGCTGTTTCCCATGGTGCATGTGGCGGGGCGGCGGGTGTTCGTCTCCGGTCACGGGCCGCAGAACCCGGACGGCACGCTCGCCGGCCCCTTCGGGCAGGTGGGGGCGGAGGTGAGCCTCGAGGAGGCCGCCGCGCTTGCCCGGCTGACGGCCCTTTCCATGCTCGGCTCGCTGCAGCGCGCGCTCGGCGATCTCGATCGCATCGCGGGCTGGGGGCGGGTTTTCGGCATGGTCAATGCCGCACCGGGATTTGACGCCCACCCGGCGGTGATCAATGGCTTTTCGCGCCTCGTCCTCGATGTGTTCGGCGCGGCGGGCGGACGCCATGCGCGCTCGGCCGTGGGCATGGCTTCGCTTCCCTTCAACATCGCCGTGGAGATCGAGGCGGAGCTTTTCCTGGCCGGATGAAGCGCCGGCGGGAGCGGGCGGGGATGCCCGGAAGGGGGGCGAAATCCGGCGCAATGCTTCCGGCGGCCCGGAGTTTGCATGGGCTTACATGCGGTGCAGGCATATTGTATGGCTGAGCCATGGAACATGCCATGCACGACACCACCGGAGAGCTGATCGTCGCCGTGGACGGCGGCGGCACGGGCTGCCGGGTGCGGCTTGCCGATCGCGCGGGGCGCGAGATTGCCTCGGCGAAGGGCGGGCCGGCCAATGTGAACAACGATTTCGATGCGGCGCGGGCGAATATCCTCGAAGCCGTGGCGGCGGCCTACCGGGCGGCAGGCCTCGATCCGGCGCGCCGGGGGCGCGATGTGGCCTGGCTCGGGCTGGCGGGGGCGGCGTTTGCCGATCTCGCCCGGCGCATGGAAGGCGCGCTCGGATTTGCAAAGGCGCGGGTCACGACGGACAGCGACACCACCGTCGAGGGCGCGCTGGGCGGGGCTGACGGCACGGTGGCGCTGATCGGCACCGGCTCCTTCTTCGTGCGCCGCGAGGGCGGGCGGGATCGCCATATCGGCGGCTGGGGCTATCACCTGGGCGATGAATGCAGCGGCGCATGGCTCGGGCGCGAACTTCTGCGCGCGGTGCTTCTGGCCCATGACGGGCTGATCGAACACAGCCCCCTCACGAAGGCGGTTTTCGCCCGTTACGATGAGGTTCCGGGTGCGCTGGTGCGCTATGCTCAGGCCGCAACCCCGGGCGAGATCGCGCGCCTTGCGCCCGAGATCGCCGAGGCCCGTGCGGCTGGCGATCCGGTGGCGGGCGAGATCATGGGGCGGGGGCTCGATCTTCTGTGCGCCCGCCTCGAGGCGCTGGGCGCTGGCGAGAGCGGCGCGCTTTACATGCTGGGCGGGCTCGGGCCGGTCTATCAGCCGCTCCTGCCGGCGCGCTACCGCCGCCTCTGCCGCCCCGCCCACGGGGATGCGCTTTCAGGCGCGATCACCCTTGCCCGCCGCCATCTTCTGGGGTGCGAAGGCGTGGCGGGGGCCTGAAGGCCCGTGCGGGAGACGCGGGATTTGCACTCAATCCGGCATGGGGGAGGCCCCGCAGCCTTGCGCCCGCGAATTTGCCCGCTCAGGGCAGCCGATCGGGGCCTTCGCCCAGGCGAAAGCCCGGGTTCTGCGCCTCGAGCCACCTCAGATAGGCGGCGTGATCGTTGCGCCCGAGCCCCATCCCGTGGGCGAGATCGTGATAGGCCCGCCGGGCCAGGCGCGTGAGCGGCAGATCGAGTCCCGCTTCGCGCGCCACTTCAAGCGCGTTGTCGAGATCCTTCAACTGCATCTCGATCGGCCCGCCCGGGATCCAGTCGCGCTCGATCATCCTCTGGCCGTGCAGCTCCAGGATGCGCGAGGTGGCAAAGCCTCCCATCAGCGCCGCGCGCACCGCCGCCGGCTCGCACCCTCCCTCCTGCGCCAGCAGCAGGGCTTCCGATACCGCGCCGATGGAGATCGCAACGATCACCTGATTGGCGAGCTTGGCCACCTGTCCGGCGCCGTGGACGCCCACATGGGTAGGCCGGCCCATCGTTGCCAGCACCGGCTCGGCGGCGGCGAAATCTTCAGCCTCGCCGCCGGCCATGATGGCCAGCGTGGCCTCCTCCGCGCCCTTCTCGCCGCCTGAAACCGGTGCATCGAGATGGGCGATTTCGCGCGCGCCAAGCGCCGCCGCGTGATCGCGCGCAAGGCCCGGCTGGATCGACGACATGTCCACCACCACCGCGCCCGGCCGCAGATGCGGTGCAATCCCTTCCTTGCCGAACAGCACCTCCGTCACCGCCGCGCCGTTGGCGAGCATGGTGATGACGATATCCGCCCCCGCGACCGCCTCGGACGGGGTTGCACAGACCCGGCAGAGACCGGCAAGCCGCTCGGCCTTTTCGCGCGTGCGGTTCCACACGGCCACGCGATAGCCGGCGCGCGCGATGTTCTGCGCCATCGGCGCCCCCATGATCCCGGTCCCGAGGAGGGCGATCTTCTGCATGGAATCCTGTCCTTTTCTCCAAACGTTGCACGACGCACTGCCACGATGCGCCAGAAGATTTCAATGGGCAAGACGATCCCTGCCGCGCAGTGGCCGGGCGGGTATCGGCCTGATGGCGGCGGCGGGGGCGCTGCCCCCGCACCCCCGGAGTATTTTCTCCAGGATGAAGAGATGGGGGGCGAGGCATGTTGCCGCGGGCGAGAGGCGGGCAGGGGGGATGCAGGGCCTTTCGGGTGCCATTCACAGGGCGAGATTGATCACCGCCTTGTTGATCGCGCAGGTGATGGCGCGGGCGTAATCGAGATCGACGAATGTATCGCTCTGGCGGTGGTAGCCGGGATTGGGATCGGCGCCCGGCTCGCCGGCGAGATTGGCGAAGAAATCCTCGCTCACCAGCACCGCGCCATAGCCCTGCTGGTGGAAGGCGGCGTGATCGGAGCGGTTTATCCCGCCATCGAAGACGGTCCTGTCGGGCGCGCCGGACCAGCTGGTGCCGCGGTATGTCTGGGCGGGGGCGAGGGTGCCGTAGGCGGCGGCGGCATCGGCGACGCTCTGGGCGATCGGCAGGCTGATGTCGCGGATCGCGGGATCGGTGTAGCCGGCGTGGATCTCGAAGAGGCGGTTTTCGTCGGAATTGTAGCCCATCATGTCGGTGCAGATGGTGGCGCGGATCGGGGCATCGAGGGCCTTCATGGCCGCGGCATAGGCCTTGGAGCCAACGAGCCCCGATTCCTCGGCATTGAAGAAGCAGAAGCGCACGGTATGGGTGAGCCGGCCTTCGAGAGCGCGCAGGTTGCGGGCGATGGAGAGCGTGGCGGCGAGGCCCGAGCCGTTGTCATCGCACCCCGGCGCGGGATCGACGGTGGCGGCATAGACGGGCTCGAAGCCGGCGGTGGAATCGAAATGGCAGCCCACGAGCACGATATCGGCGCCGAGCCCGTGGAAGCGGCAGAGCTTTTTCCACCAGGGATACCAGGGGCGCAGGTGGAAGATTTCCTCGATCCGGCAGAGGATTTCGTGATCGGGCATCTGTGCGAGATCGGCGCGCGCGAACCATTCGCAATCCGCAAGTTCTCCGATTTCCCGCTCCCATTGGCGGAGCGGAAAGGGGATCGGGCCGCGGTGCAGGATATCGCGGTAGCGCGCCAGGATGTCGGCGCGGATCGCAAGATCGCCCCGGCCGGGGAGATCGGCGATGATGTTGGAATGGGTGACGCCGGCGTGGATGAAATCGTGCCGCCAGGGGCAATAGCCCATGGCCGCGAGATCGGCGAGAAGCGCCTTCTCGACGCGCTTGTTGTCAGGATGCAGGGAATGGCGCGAGATGATCGGGCCGTCTGCATCGAGGCTGGCCGCGCCGGTGTAGCGATCGAGATCATCGGCGTAATGGGCGGTGACGATATCGCAGAGGGGCCGGGTGAGGCGCAGGAGATCGAGCCAGCGCGGATCGAGGCGGGGCTTCTCGATGAGCATTTCGGGAAGATCGCCGGGGATGCGGCCGGCGCAGGAGCGCGGCGCGGGGCGCAGCAGGCCGGGATCGGGCTGGAGATATTCGCTGTGGCCATGCGCGCCATGAAGATCGAGCGCCAGCGCGTTTTCGCAAGGCTTCATCGCCACCAGCAGCTGCCCGGCCTCGCCATGCAGGATTTCGCGCTCTTCGAGTGCCGCGCGGGCCTTCTCCGCTAGGGGGGCGTGGGGATCGGGGCGCAGCCAGAAGAGATCCTCCGTCAGCGGATCGCAGGGCAGGATCTCCACGCCGATGCGCCGCAGCGCGCAGGCTTTGCGCATCTCCTCGCTGATCAGCGCGATCATGGCCCATTCGCCGCCCTTGCCGGTGGGCTGGAAATGCATCGGCACGGGGCGTGCGGTGTAGCCGAATCTGAGCAGGGTTTCGCGCGCGGCCACGAGGCGGGCGGCGCGGATGATGTGCCCCTCTGCGAGCATCGGCAGGATCGCCACATGCGGAGCCGGGATCAGCCCGGCGCGCGCGCCATTGCCGCGCAGGCGGCGATCGGCCGAGACAAGCGCCGTGGCCGCCTCGCCGGGCTCAAGCCCGAGGCCGGCGGCGAATTCCCCGTTGCGCGCATGGCAGAAACGCGGCGGGAGCGGGATGATGCGCAGGAAGGGGGCGAAGGCGTGCAGCCGTTCGATGCCCTTCATCTCCGCCTCTGCCGGCACGCCGAGGAAGCATTTCACCCCGCGTTCGGCGAGCGCTTCGAGATCGGCGCGCACCTGGGGCCACAGATCGAGCCCGAGCACCTGCCCGCCATCTTCGCGCAGCGCGCCGCTGGCCTGATCGAGGATCACCACGGCCCGTCTGATCGCCTTGCCCTGCATCGGCTTTTCCCTTTCCATCGGTTTCACGGGGTTTCCTCGCCGTAGCGCAGGCGATCGAGGTGGGGGGTGGCGCCGAACCTGTGGATCACGAACAGGCGATCGAAGGATTGTTCGCCAAGTTCGGGCACGCCGGCAGCGCCCAGCCCGGCGGCGAGATCGTCAAGCGTGTTGGAATGGCCGATGACGAGAATCCTCTGCCCCTGGTGATCGGCGAGAATGGCATCGACAGCCTGCGCCGGGCTCCCGGCATCATAGATGATCGGGGTGATCCCGGTGGCGGCCGCGAGGGGGGCGGCCGTCTGCTGCGTGCGCTGGAAATTGGTGACGAAGATCGCCTCGATCCCCTCATCGCCGAGCATATGAGCGAGATCCTGGGCCCGGGCCTCTCCCGCGGGCGAAAGCGGCGGATCGGACGGGTTGCCGGGCGGGCCGGAGGCCTTTTCCGCATGGCGGGCGAGATAGATCGTGGTGGTGCGCACGGGCCACCACCAGCACCAGAGGAGAACCACGATGAAGAGGCTCGCAACAAGGAGCGGCACCAGAAGTGACCTGCGCAGGTCGAAGAGCGGATAGCGGCTGGCCGGCGGGTGTTTTGAGCCCTTGTTCATGATCCTCCTCCATGCTGGCCGGATCTCTGGTCAGATCTCTTCCCGGATCGCCTCGGGGCGTTTCGGGGCGAATGCTGTGGCCCGGAAGCCGGGGGGAGGAGATTCCGGCTTCCGGGCCGGCTTCAGGTTTCGTCGTCCGGGCGGATCCCGGCCCGAAGCCTTCCTGGCCCATGCGCCTTGCCGGGGGGGCAGGGCGGACGGGATTTCGCCTCCTTGCAGCGCTTGCGCAGCATGCGGATGATTTCCTCGATGGTGGAACAGGGGATGCAGGGTTCGCCCCTGTCCTCCTCGTCCTGGTGCGGATAGCCGGGCTCGGGGTGGGCATCGAAGGAAAGCGGGTAATCCATGCCGCCGACGGGCTCGCCGTCAAGCAGACTGACAATCCGTATCACGTGATCCCCCTCGGCGATGGCGCGCCGCGCCGCGCGGGGGGTGAATTCCTTCCCCGGCTCGATGGTCAGCACGATCCGGCGCTTTTCGCGCGGGCCGATCTCGAACTTGCCGCCGCCTTCGCTCACCACCTTCATCTCCCAGCCGAGCCGGCGCAGGAAGCGCGGCAGTTCGATCTCGATCCGGCAGACGACGGGCCGGCGGAAGGGATTGCGGATCCACAGCGGGTGTTCGCGCAGGAATTCGAGGATCCAGCGGAAGGCGGGATAGACGGGATGCACGTTGCGCTGGGCGATGTTGTTGTCAAACGGCACGAGACGGTGCTCGGGCACGGTGCCGGTGATGGTGGTGTCATTGGCGGGATCGTCATCCGCCGAGGCCACGGCAAGCAGGCATTCATGGCCCACCTGGCTTGGCACGAAGGCGAAGGGGCCGACGATGGTTTCGCCGCCCGGCGGGATCGGCCCGGCGGCCGGCAGGGTGGGGGTATCCATCGCCATCCAGTCATCGGGGAAGGAGAGCCCGCTGCCGGGCAGGCAGTGATAGGCGTCCACGCTGACGTTCTGGGCCGTCTGAAGGCCGCGGTTCTTCACCCGCACATACATGTAGTTGGTGAGCCCCACGAGCGGCTGTTCGTGGGTGAGCCCGCCATCGGGCGCATGGCGCACCCACATGTCCTGACAGGACCAGTGATTGGCGAGGTAATCATATTCGCCCCCGCGCCCGTCGTCGATATACACATCCACATCGGGCGGATTGCCCTCGCTTGTCACCGTATTGCCCTGGCCGGGCGCGGCCGCGGGCTGGAAGAGCCCCTGCTTCTCGAAGCCCCAGCGCACCACCTTGTGCAGCGTGCCGCCGGGGATGCCCTTGAAATCGAGGGTCGTCCTGTCGGCATCTTCCATGGCGGTTTCGAACACCTCGGGCAGGCTCGAGGTGGCGGTGAGCAGGCCGCAGCCCTTGAAGATCAGGTAGGTGGCAAGCTCCGCCGCGCGCTCCTGCTTCGTGAGATTGGGAGAATCGCCGCCAAGCGAGCGGTAGATGCGGAAAAGGGTGGAGGAGAGCACCTGCTCGCCGTTGTATTGGGTGTTGTAGTTCGGCCCGAACCACGCCCAGCCATCGGCAACAGTGCGATCATGGCGCCGGGTGAAGCCCGAGCTTGCATCGACCCAGGGGAAGGTGAGCCCGCGATCGGGCGCGGAGCTTCCCGGATCGTTGAAGATCGCCGCCATCGCATCGCCGGCGGAATGGGCGAAGCCGAAATTGGGGCTGGAGACATGATCCCACAAAAGCCCGTGGCCGAATTCATGCCAAACCACCCGGTTTGACGTGGCGATGCCCACCGGATCGCCCTCGGAAAGGAGGCCGAAGGTCATGGAGCCGATGCCGTCGCCCGAGGCATTGCCGAAGCAATGGGCATTCACGACGCCGCCTTCGCCACGGTGATCCACCGGCACGGGGAAGCTTGTGCCGGCGAAATAGCTCGAGATGTCGAAGCCGTATTCTTCCATGGTGCGAAACAGGCGATCGCAGTGGTAATAAGCGTTGACGGCGGCGAAATCGTCATCGGTCACATCAAAATCGAACGCCGCCGCCGGCCCCGCCCCTTCGGGCGGTGCAACGGCTGGATTCACAAGATCCGCGATCTCCACATATTCCCCCGAAAGCGGCTGCGGCGTGGCCGCGGCGAGCCCCTCGAGGGGCACGCTGCTGCGGAAGGGATTGAGCGCGGCATTGCTGGAGGCGGCGGTGACGGCGGCGCCGCTCTGCGTCTGGGGGTCGCGCTCATAGACCATCCCCGTCGCCCCGGCCACATGGGCGCGCAGCAGGAGGACAGCGCCGGTTTCGGGCTCCACCAGCGCGCGCCAATGGGCCATCGCGCCGGCTTCCGTTGCGGGGGCCTCGAAGAGGATTTCGTCGGTGATGTAATGGGCGCCGGGGCGGATGCCTTTGGGCAGGGGCGGCAGATCCGGCAGGATCGCTTCGGGGCCGAAGCCGCCGTCATCGCTTTTCTCGATGCGCGCATCGGGCTCGTAGCGGTAGATCACCTGGCGGGCGATGCGCCCGTTCTTCATCTTCGGGATGGCAAATCCGAGCCGCTTCCTGAGATCGGCGGCCCTGAGGGCGATCCCACGCCCTTTCCCCTTCCCGCCTTTTCCCTTTTCGCCTTTCTCCTTCTCCCCCGCCCCGCCTTCGCGCCGGGCCAGCGGATTGGCGATCTCGATCCGCGCATGGGCAGAGGATTGCAGCCCGAGCACGGCCCTTTCGCGCGCACCGAGCCGCACCCCGATCCGGGCATTGAACACCTCGAGCCCCATGAGCGACTGGCGATAGACGACAACCACCGCTCCCGCGATCTTCTTCTCGCGCGCAACGGTGAGCGCGGCCATCTCGCCCTTCTCCACGCCCGCAAGCGCCTTTTCGTCGCTCGCGAGCGCCACTTGCTCAAGGCCCATTTCGCCCATGTTGCGGCGGATATAGGCATCCGCGATCTGCGAGGGGGTGGCCCCGGCAAGCCCGGTTTCGATATGCACCGGCTCTTGGTGGGAAATCAGCTCCACCTCGCCGTATCGGTTTCTGAGAATGGTATCGGACATGATCGCTGCCCCCTGGAAAAGCTGAAAAGATGAAGAAAGAAATATTGACGGGAATCTGCCACGGATCGGTGCTAGTATCTGTGGCATTCCTCACAAACGGGCGGGGAAGGGGAGCGAAGGCCGGAGGGAGGCAGGAGGATCATGCCCGATCGCATGGCGAGCCTTGCGGATATCGCGCTGTTTCAGGGGCTGGAGGCGGAGGCGCTTTCGCGGCTCGATCGGGCTTGCGAGCGCCTGGAGCTTCCGGCGGGCAGCACCGTGATTTCACAGGAAGATCGGAGCACCGCGATCTTCTTCGTTCTGAGCGGCGGGGTGGTGGCCAAGAGCTATTCGGCCGGCGGGCGGGAAGTCACCTACGATGAGATCGGCGCGGGCGGGTTCTTCGGGGAATTCTCCGCCATTGACGAGGCGCCGCGCTCGGCCTTCGTCCAGACGCTGCGCCCGAGCCTGATCGCAAGCATGAGCGCCCCGCGCTTTCGCGCCTTCGTGGGCGAGATCCCGCTGCTCGGCCTCAGGCTCTGCGAGCATCTGGTGGCCAAGAGCCGGCGCATGAGCGCGCGGATCTACGAATTCAGCACCATGAGCGTGCGCGATCGCCTCTGTGCCGAACTGCTGCGCCTTGCCGAGGGGCAGGGGCTGACGGCGCGTGCGGGTGCGGCCGGCGAGGGCTGGGGAATCGTGATCGATCCGGCCCCCTCCCATTACGAGCTTTCAACCCGCCTCAGCACCCACCGCGAGGCGGTGAGCCGCGAGATGAGCCGCCTTGCGGGCGCCGGGATCGTGAAGGCCGGGCGTCAGAAGCTGGTCATCACCGATCCCGAGGCCCTGCGCCGCATGGTGGCCGGGATCTGAACGCCCCTCTCACCACTCGCCCCGCGCCACTTCGAGTTCGGCCGCGAAATCCGCATCCTCCCCCATCCGGCGCATGATCTCGGCCGCAAGCCGCATGCCCGCGCGGCTGTCGCTCGGGTAGTGGAGGCCGAGCACCTCGCGGTTGCGGGCGATGCGTTCGGCCATGTCGAAATAGGGGTTGCGGGTGAGAGGCGTGCCGTCGGCGTGGAGGTGGTGGGCGGTTTCGGCCCGTTCGCCGAGGATCGCGCTCAGCACATGGGCGATCAGATGCCCCTGCGTGGCGTGGCCGCTTGGGTAGGCCGCGTGTTCGGGCGGCTCTATGGGCGGCAGGAGGGCCGGGCAGATCTGGCTCGGGCGGGGGCGCTTGTAGTGCCACTTGAAGCGCATCACCGCGAGCGTCGCGGCCGAGAGCGCCAGCGCCACGAGGCGGGTGGTGGCGGGGTGGGAGTAGCGGTTGAAATGGAAGATGTCGCTGAAATAGGTGTCGATGATATCGGCCTGATTGAGCGCTTCGCCGATCACCCCCGGCCGGTATTCCATCAGCGCCACCAGCTCCTCGAGCTCCGCCGCGAGCGCCTCCCCTTCCGGCGGCGGGCCGACGATGGGCGCGCCATCCTCGCCCGTATCATCGGGCGCCGGGATCAGCCCCGGATGGGCGGCCATGAAGGCCACCGAGAAATTCGCGGGCGACCAGCGCGCGGCGGCGAATTCGGGGAGGGGGGCGCTCATGGAGGCGTAGATTTCGTGCAGCGGAGCGTAGTGATCGCCCGCCGCGGCGCGCACCGGCGGATTGACGGCCGGCCACTGATTGCCCGGCCAGGCGGGAATGCCCGCGCCCAGATCGGCGGCGACGGGAACGTAATCGGGCGAGATGCCGAGCGCGAGAAAGCCGCTTGCCGCGCCGCTCGCGGTTGGCGCGCGCACCGGGCCCGCGCCATTGATGCCGTTCACGCCGTTCACCCCGTTGACGCCGTTCACCCCGTTCAATCTTGCAATGACAGATGGCATTTTCCATTTCCTTCATTCAAATCGTCATTCACTCCGGCACGCCCGCCGCTTCCAGATGGGCGAGAAAGCGCGCGCGGAAATTCTCCTCGCTGATCGGGCAGCGCCTGCGGTAGCGCGCGAGGCTGAAATTCGGTTGCAGGCGCGCCAGTTCCTCTTTCGCCGCCGCCGCCTCCGCTTCGAGGCCAAGCGCCGCCGTGCAGGCGATCGTCTGCAGGACATTGGAAAGATAGCCCGGGTTCTCCGCCCGCGAGAGCTTCGCCCAGACATGCGCCTCCTCGTATTTCTCCGCGCACAGATGTGCCAGGCACAGGAAATCATAATACTGGAAAAGCTCGTAATCATTGGGCGAGAGCGAAAGCCCGTGCTTGGCATGGGCAATCGCCTCCTCGCCCTTGCCGAGATAGGAGAGCGTGGCGCTCGAGAGCATCCAGACGACGGAATGGCTCGGCCCCACCTGGCGGGCGCGGTCGAAATAGACAAGGGCGGTGGTGTTGTCGCGCTCGAGGTAGGATTTCATGTGCCCGTAGGCCGCAAGCGCCAGCGGATTCTGGCGATCGAGCGTTACCGCGCGGGTGGCGAGCGCGCGCACCTGGGCGAGATCGCCTTCGCGATCGGCAGACCAGTTCTGCCCGAGGTTGATCGTGTGCCAGCGCACCGCCCAGGCGATCGGCAGCACGAAATCGGGATCGAGCTCCATCGCCTTTTCAAGCTGGGCGCGCGCCGCCGCGAAATCCGCGCGATCAAGCGTGCGCATCAGATCGAGCGCGCGCAGGGTGCATTGATATGCGGTGAAATTCCCGGGGGGTTTGCGCAAGGCCTTCTCCAGTTCGAGGGCGCGCACGTTGGGGGCAACGCGGGCGACGATCTTGCGCACGATATTGTCCTGAAAGGCAAACAGCTCGCTGTGGGGAAACTCACATATCTCGCCGAAAATCGTCTCGCCGCTCAGCGCATCCTCGAAGGAAACGCGCATCCGCACCGTCTCCCCCGCCGCGCGCAGGCTGCCCTGGAGCACGTAGCGCACCGAAAGAAGCCGCGCCACATCGCGCGGATCCACCGTCTGCCCCGCGAAGGCGCTGGTGGAGCCGCGCGAGATCACATGCAGCTCGCGCAGGCCCGAAAGCGAGAAGATGATATCCTCGATCACCCCTTCGGCGAAGTAATCGAGATCGGGGCTCTGGGTGAGATTGCGGAAGGGCAGCACGGCGATCGCCGGCAGATCGTGCTCGCCCTCGCGCCGCCCGGGGCCGGCATCCTTGAAGATCTGCTCGTAGGTGGGCACCGGGGTTTCGATATTCTTGTAGCTGAGCGCACCGAGGTAGCGCAGCTCGGGCCGTTTATCGGTGGGCAGGCTTTCCACCACATCCCCCGAAAGCAGCAGACCATCGGCCGGCGCGCGCTCCTGCAGGCGCTTGGCGATGTTGACGCCATCGCCGTAGATCTCGCCCCCCTCCTCGATCACCGGGCAGGCATGGATGGCAAAGCGCATGGAAAGCCCGCGCCAGCGCGGCACATGGGCGCCGCGATCGGCGCATATCTCGCCGCGCACGCGGGCGCACCAGGCAAGCGCATCCGCGCCGTCTGCAAAGCTCAGCAGGCAGCCATCCCCGAGCGTGCGCATGATCCGTGCGCCGCATTCGCGCCCCGCCGGCGCGAGGCATTCATGCACGAAATCCATCCACAGCGCATGCGTTCTTTCCTCGTCGCGCGCCATGAGGGCGCTGTAGCCGACCATGTCGGCGAAAACGATGAACTGTCTTTCCTGCGATCTGGAAGGCATTGGCAATTCAGCCCCGATAGCTGCCGGCTGGTGCAAACGGCATCTGCAATTGCATCATTTCGCCGGGCGCCGGTTCGCCCAGGCCGATGAAAAATCCGCATTTGGGGCGAAAACGACTTCCCCGATGTGATAAACCCCACATATGGCCAGCGGCATCCGGGCTATTGCGCTCATGGCCCGGCTGCCAGGAGGGAAGCATGCAGAAGAAACGGATATTTGGCAAGCTGCCGGAAAGTTTCGCCATCGATCCCGCGCTCGAGGCCGGGCGGCTGCGCCCTTGGGTCTTCTTCGATGCGGAAGATCAGCCGCACCCTTCCCCGGGCGGGGGCGATGCGGGCTACGTTGCCGAGGTGTCGCAGCAGGAGCTTGACGATCTGCGCCACGGCCTCGCCAGCGCCCTGCCCGACGAGGTGCCCGAGGCTCTGCCCGAGGCGGTTTCGCTGGATCTGCCGCTCCAGAAGCTCGAGGCGGCGGCGGGGCAATGCTGGATCGCCGGGGGGCTCTTCGCCACAAGGCGCGCGGCGCTGGCGGCGATCGGCGCGCCCGGTGCCGGGAAGCCGCGCGGCGGCGAAAACATCGGCGTCACCCTGCTGGATGCGGGGGTTGATCGCCATTACATCAACGCCATCGCCGGGCGCGCCGCCTATGGCGGGGGCTGGGGCAGGGC
>WFVA01000015.1 GCA_015491895.1 Albidovulum sp.
TCCCCGCACCATCCACCCCGCCATTTCCCCTTGACCTCACGCGCCGGCGCGTCAAAAACCGATCCCATGGCTTGCGGAACGCTCACCATAGATCTCGATGCGCTGGTGGAAAACTGGCGGACGCTGGACGCAAAAAGCGCAGCCGGCACGGAAACCGGCGCGGTGGTGAAGGCCGATGCCTACGGGCTTGGCGCGGGGCCGGTGGCGCGGGCGCTGTGGCGCGCGGGCGTGCGCCGCTTCTTCGTGGCGGTGGCCGAGGAGGGCGCGAGCTTGCGCGAGGCGATTGGGCCGGATGCGGAAATCTTCGTCTTCTCCGGCCACATGCGCGGCGATACCGATACCATCGCCGATCTCGCCCTCACGCCCGTTCTCAACAGCACCGAACAGCTCACCCGCCATGTCGAGGCGCTGCCGGGCCATCCCTTCGCCATCCAGCTCGATACCGGCATGAACCGCCTCGGCATGGAGCCCGCCGAATGGGAGGCAGTGCGCGATATCGCGCTTTCGCTCACCCCCCGCCTGGTGATGAGCCATCTCGCCTGTGCCGACGAGCCCGATCACCCGATGAACCGCCGGCAGCTCGAAACCTTCCGCGCGCTGACGGAGGGCATCAGCGCCCCCCGCTCGCTCGCCGCCACCGGGGGGATCCTGCTCGGCCCCGAATATCACTTCGATCTCACCCGCCCCGGCATCGGCCTTTACGGCGGCGCGCCCCATACCGAGGCCCGCCCCGTGGTGCGCCTCTCCCTCCCGGTGATCCAGACGCGCCCCGTGGCTGCCGGCGAAACCGTGGGCTACGGCAATGCCTGGGAAGCCCCGGAAGAGCGCGAAATCGCCACCATTTCAGGCGGTTACGCCGATGGCCTGATCCGCGCCATGGGCGGGCGGGCCAGGCTTTATGACGGCGATCAGCCCTGCCCGATCGTCGGGCGGGTATCCATGGATCTGATCACCGCCGACATCACCGATCTGCCCGCGCGCCCCGAAACCCTCGACATCCTCTGCCCCGCGCAGGGGGTGGACGCGCTCGCCGAGGCCGCCGGCACCATCGGCTATGAGATCCTGACCGCGCTCGGCCCCCGCTATCAGCGCCGCCACATCCGCGGGGGCGCCTCGTGAACGGCGCCATGACCTTCCTCCTCTCCCCCGTGGCCGCCATCGGCCGCCAGACGCTCGCCCTTCTCGCCGCCACCGGGCGGGTCGCGCTTTTCGCGCTGGCCACCCTGCGCCATCTCGCAAGCCCGCCGTTCTACTTCAGGGAATTCCTGCACGCGCTTCTGCAGATCGGATATTTCAGCCTGCCGGTGGTGGGCATGACCGCCCTTTTCACCGGCGGCGCGCTGGCCCTCCAGATCTACGCCGGCGGCGCGCGCTTCAGCGCCGAGGCGGTGGTGCCCCAGATCGTTGCCATCGGCATGGCCCGCGAGCTTGGCCCGGTGCTCGGCGGGCTGATGGTGGCGGCGCGCGTGGCCAGCTCGATCGCCGCCGAGATCGGCACCATGAAGGTCACCGAGCAGATCGACGCGCTCGTAACCCTCTCCACCAACCCGATGAAATATCTCACCGTGCCGCGCGTGCTCGCCGCCACGCTCGCGGTGCCGGGGCTGGTGGCGGTGGGCGATTCCATCGGCATCCTCGGCGGCTATCTCGTGGGCACCGGGCGGCTCGGCTTCAACCCGGCAACATATCTCCACAACACGGTGAATTTCCTCGAAACCTGGGATGTTGTCTCGGGGCTCGTCAAGGGGGCGGTGTTCGGCTTCCTGATCGCGCTCATGGGCTGCTACCACGGCATGAATTCGGGCCGCGGCGCGCAGGGCGTGGGCCGCGCCACCAAGGCGGCGGTTGTGGCCGCTTCGGTGCTGATCCTCGCCGCCAACTACATCCTGACGGAGCTGTTCTTTTCCACATGATCGAGATCCGCAACCTGCGCAAATCCTTCGGCGATAACCACGTGCTCTGCGGGGTGGATCTCACCGTGGAAACCGGCGAGAGCATGGTGATCATCGGCGGCTCGGGCACCGGAAAATCCGTGCTGCTGAAGTGCATCCTCGGCCTTGTCCGGCCCGACGGCGGCGAAATCCTCGTGGATGGCGCGCCGCTGACGGAGGCGCGCCGCGAAGCCTTCCTCGCCCGCTTCGGCATGCTCTTTCAGGGCGCGGCGCTGTTTGACAGCCTCACCGTGTGGCAGAACGTCTCCTTCCGCATGCTGCACGGCAAGGAAAAGCGCCCGCGCGAGGAGGCGCGCGAAATCGCCATCGGCAAGCTGCGCCGGGTGGGGTTGAAGCGGGAGGTGGCCGATCTCTACCCGGCCGAGCTTTCGGGGGGCATGCAGAAGCGCGTGGGGCTCGCGCGCGCCATCGCCACCGATCCGCAGGTGATCTTCTTCGACGAGCCCACCACCGGGCTTGACCCGATCATGGCGGGGGTGATCAACGAGCTGATCCGCGAAATCGTCACCGAAATGGGGGCCACCGCCATGACCATCACCCATGACATGACAAGCGTGCGCGCCATCGCCGACAAGGTGGCCATGCTGCACGAAGGCATGATCCAGTGGTGCGGGCCGGTGGAGCAGCTGGAAAACAGCGGCAATCCTTACGTGGATCAGTTCATCCACGGCCGCCCGGACGGCCCGATCGCGGCCATCCGCTGAGCCCCGAGGCAAAGCCAGCCGACTCATCCCATGCGTGTTGACATCCCCTTGCAGACCGTATCCCGCTTGGGCCGATAAACTCCATTATTCAATCTGTTAACCTTTTTGCCACGGTTTTTTCACACCCCGATCCCGAAAAGGCCCTCAAGGGATGAAAATACAACCTCCGGTTAACCTGGCATTAAGACCTCTTACCGCATCTTAACCATGAGGGCGGGGGTGAAGCCTGAACGGAGAACGAGAAACATGGCCTTCGAAAGCCCGATTGCCGATCTCGCGTTGCGCATCTTCTTTGCCGATCTTCCCCTGATCGTGATGTTTCTCGGGCTGCGCCGGGCAAGGCGTTCGGTGAGCTACAATCTCTTCCTCTATCTCGCGCTCTCGCTTGCCGGGCTCGTGATTGCGGCGCTGACCTTCCCGCATATCCTCTTTGCCCGCACGCCCGATCCCGAAATGCTCGGCCTCGCCGCCGCCGCGCTGCCGCTCTGGATCGCCGGAAGGGTGATGGCCGCCGTGCTGCGCAGGAGCCCCCTCTATCGCCGCCGCCGCAAGAAGGCGCGCAATTCCGGTTGCAAGATCGTGCCGGGAATGCCAACCCTGCCCCATGGTCTTGCTGAAATACCTCAACCTCTCGCTGCTGGTGCTGTTCCCGCTGGCCTGGTTCGCGCCCCTGCTGCGCGCGGGCTTGTTACCTCTGTTTGGGCTTTCGGAGATATCCGTGATCTCGGGGCTGCAATCCCTGTGGGAAACGGATGTGGCCCTCGCGCTCCTGGTGACGGGGCTGGCGATATTCGCCCCCTACCTGAAGACAATCGGGCTCGCGCTGGTGCATTTTCATCTACTCGATCGCCGCGTGCTGCCGGTGCTGCATGTGCTGGGTAAGCTCGCGATGGGCGATGTCTTCCTGATCGCGCTCTATATCGTGGTCGCGAAGGGGATCGGCTACGGCAAGGTGGAAACGGCCTGGGGGCTCTATCTCTTCACCGCCTGCATCCTCGCCAGCATCGCCATTTCCATGCTGACGGAACGCGCCGGCGCGGAGCGCTTGGAAAAGCGCCCGCATTGAGCCATAAGCCCCTGCATGGCAAAGACACTCACCTTCACCTGCTCGGCCTGCGGCGCGGCGCATGGCAAATGGTCCGGCCGCTGCGATGCCTGCGGCGCCTGGAACACCATCTCCGAGGAAGCCCCTCTCGCCGCCGGCCCGGCGAAAACCTCGCTCGGAAACCGCCGGGGCGCGCGCATCCCCTTGAGCGATCTCTCCACCGAGGAAGCGCCGCCGCCGCGCACCCGCTCGGGGCTCGGCGAGCTTGATCGGGTGCTCGGGGGCGGGCTGGTGCCGGCAAGCGCGATCCTCGTGGGCGGCGATCCGGGGATCGGCAAATCAACGCTGCTCTTGCAGGCGGCGGCGCAATTCGCGCGCGCCGGGCTGAAGGCGATCTACATCTCCGGCGAGGAAGCCAGCGCGCAGGTGCGCATGCGCGCCCGCCGCCTCGGGCTGGCGGACGCGGCGGTGAAGCTCGCCACCGAAACCAACCTGCGCAACATCCTCACCACGCTCGAGGCCGAGCGGCCCGATATCGCCATCATCGATTCGATCCAGACGATGTGGGCCGATCACGTGGAAAGCGCGCCGGGCTCGGTGAGCCAGGTGCGCGCCGCCGCTCACGAGCTAACCACCTTCGCCAAGCGCCAGGGGCTTTCGGTGGTGCTGGTGGGCCATGTGACCAAGGAAGGCCAGATCGCGGGGCCGCGGGTGATCGAGCACATGGTGGATACGGTGCTCTATTTCGAGGGCGAGCGCGGCCACCAGTTCCGCATCCTGCGCGCGGTGAAGAACCGCTTCGGCCCGGCCCACGAGATCGGCGTGTTCGAGATGACGGGGCGGGGCCTTGCGGAGGTGAAGAACCCTTCCGCCCTCTTTCTGGGCGAGCGCAGCGCGCCCACGGCGGGCTCGGTGGTGTTTGCCGGCATCGAGGGCACGCGCCCGCTCCTGTGCGAGATCCAGGCGCTGGTTTCCCCCGCCCCCCAGCCCCAGGCGCGGCGCAGCGTCGTGGGCTGGGACGGCAGCCGCCTCGCGATGATCCTCGCGGTGCTGGAAGCGCGCTGCGGCGTGGGCTTTGCGGGGCTGGATGTGTATCTCAACGTGGCCGGGGGCCTGAAGATCAGCGAGCCGGCGGCCGATCTCGCTGTGGCCGCGGCGCTACTGTCGGCGCGCGAAAACAGGGCACTGCCGGCTGATGCTGTGGTTTTCGGCGAAATCAGTCTATCAGGGGCGCTGAGGCCCGTGGCTCAGGCGGAAAATCGCTTGAAAGAAGCGGTAAAACTTGGTTTTACCAAGGCCATTGTGCCAGCGGGCACAAAGACGGGCGCGCAGGGAGGCCTGAAAATGGCGCATTTTCAGGATCTCGGCGATGTTGTGGGGCGATTTTTCGGGAGCGCGGCTCCCGGGGCTGATAACGGAGCGTGAACCATGGAAGGCTTCACAATAATCGACGGCGTTGTGGCCATCGTCATCATTCTTTCGGCAATCCTGGCCTATGCAAGAGGCTTCGTGCGCGAAACCCTGGCGATCGTCGGCTGGGTGGCGGCGGCGGTCGCGGCCTATATCTTCGCGCCCCAGGTCGAGCCCTTGGTGAAGGAAGTGCCGATCATCAACCAGCTGGTTGCGAAAAGCTGCGAGCTTTCGCTGCTCGCCGCCTTCACGGGGGTTTTCGTGGCGGCGCTGATCGTGGCTTCGATCTTCACCCCGCTTTTCGCCAACATGGTGCAGCGCTCGGCGCTCGGCGGCGTGGATCAGGCGCTCGGCTTCCTCTTCGGCGTGCTGCGCGGCGCGGTGCTCGTGGCCATCGCCTTCTTCATCTATGACCGCGTGATCACCTCCGCCCCGATCCCGATGGTGGACGACAGCCGCTCCAAGCAGCTCTTCGCCAGCGTCATAGACCAGATCGAACAGCGCGATCCCGAGCAGGCGATGGGCTGGGTCACCCGCCAGTATGAAGAGCTTGTGGGCTATTGCAGCGCCCGGAGGCCGGCGCCCGCGGGAAATACCCCGGAGGCCGGCGCTGAAACCGGCACCATGCAACAGCCACCCTCGCAGTAGAACCAACAAGCGCTGCATCGGCGAAACCTGCCACCGCGCCGGTCCGCCCCGCCCCGGCGGCCGTTTCGCCGCATGCAGGCGCCCATTTACGGTGATGACTCCGCGCCCCCTTCCCAGTATGAGAAGGGCATCGCGCCAGCCATGGATTCGGAGTATCCGCATGCGCCCCGAAATGCCGCCGAATTTCTCGCTTCGTCACCCCTTCGACGATGACAAGCTGAAGGAAGAATGCGGCGTTTTCGGCGTGATCGGGGTCGAGGATGCGGCGAATTTCGTGGCGCTGGGCCTGCACGCGCTCCAGCACCGCGGCCAGGAGGCCGGCGGGATCGTTGCCTGGCACCCGGAGCATGGCTTCAATTCCGCCCACCGCTTCGGCTATGTGCGCGACAATTTCACCAGGAAAAGCCTGATGGATACCCTCCCGGGCCCGCTTGCCATCGGCCATGTGCGCTATTCCACCGCCGGCTCCAAGGGCAATACCGCGATCCGCGACGTCCAGCCCTTCTTCGGCGAATTCTCCATGGGCGGCGCGGCGGTGGCGCATAACGGCAACATCACCAATGCGGTGGCGCTCAGGCGCGAGCTGATCGAGCACGGCTCGATCTTCCAGTCCCGCTCCGACAGCGAATGCATCATCCACCTGATGGCGCGCAGCTATCAGCGCACCATCCCCGAGCGGATGAAGGACGCGCTGCGCCGGGTGGAGGGGGCGTTCTCGATCGTTGCCATGACCCGCACCAAGCTGATCGGCGTGCGCGATGCGCTCGGCGTGCGCCCGCTGGTGATCGGGCGGCTCGGCGAGGGCTGGGTGCTTTCCAGCGAAACCTGCGCGCTTGATATCATCGGCGCCGAATTCCTCCGCGAGGTGGAGCCCGGCGAGATGGTGGTGATCAGCGCCGGGGGCGGAATCGAGAGCATGCGCCCCTTCGCGCAGAAAAGTCCCCGCTTCTGCATCTTCGAACATGTCTATTTCTCCCGCCCCGACAGCATCCTCGGCGGGCGCAGCGTCTATGAAACCCGCCGCCAGATCGGTATCGAGCTGGCGCGCGAGGCGCCGGTGGAGGCCGATCTCGTCTGCCCCGTCCCCGACAGCGGCACCCCCGCGGCCATCGGCTACAGCCATGAAAGCGGCATCCCCTACGGCATGGGCATCATCCGCAATCAATATGTGGGCCGCACCTTCATCGAGCCCACCGAGCAGATCCGCAACATGGGCGTGCGCCTCAAGCTCAACGTCAACCGCGCCCTGATCCGCGGCAAGCGGGTGGTGCTGGTGGATGACAGCGTGGTGCGCGGCACGACAAGCCGCAAGATCAAGGAAATGATCCTCGACGCCGGCGCGAAGGAGGTGCATTTCCGCATCGCCTCCCCGCCCACCATGTGGCCCTGTTTCTATGGCGTCGATACGCCCGAGCGCGAAAAGCTTCTGGCGGCGAGGATGGACGAGGCGGAAATGCGCGCCCATCTCGGGGTGGATTCCCTGCGCTTCATCTCGCTTGACGGCCTCTACCGCGCCGCCGGCGAGGCGGAGGGGCGCAATGCCGCCTGCCCGCAATATTGCGATGCCTGTTTCAGCGGCGAATACCCGATCGAGCCAAGCGACATGATCGAGAAGGGCTTTCGCGCCGGCGGCGAAGTGGGCCCGGACAGCAGGATAAGGGAAACGGCAGAATGAGCGAACCCCTCGCCCTCGTGACCGGCGCCTCGCGCGGGCTCGGCTTTGCCCTCGCAGAGGCGCTTGCGCCCGCCTTTCACGTGGTGGCCGTGGCCCGCACCGTGGGCGGGCTCGAGGATCTCGATGACCGCATCCGGGAAAAGGGCGGCAGCGCCACGCTGGCGCCGATGGATATCACCGTGGACGCCGCCATGCAGCAGCTCTGCCGCTCGATCTTCGATCGCTGGGGGCGGCTCGATCTGTGGATCCACACCGCGATCCATGCCTCCCCCCTCACCCCAGCGCCGCATATGGACATGGGCGACTGGGAGAAATCGGTTGCCACCAACATCCACGCCACCGGCCGCCTGATCGCCTATGTGGCCCCGCTTCTGGGCGAGGAGGGGCGGGCCGTGTTCTTCGATGATCCGCTGCCGGAAGGCCGCAAGTTCTTCGCCGATTACGCCGCCTCCAAGGCCGCGCAGATCGCCTTGGCGCGTGCCTGGGCGGCAGAAACGGAGCGGCTCGGCCCGCGGATCGATATCGTCACCCCCCGGCCCATGCCCACCGCCCTGCGCGCCCGCTTCTTCCCCGGCGAAAAGCGCGAAAATCTCGCCGATATCCATGAAGAGGCCGCGCGTATCCTGAGGGAGCTGGATCAGAACGGCGCGTGAGCCGAAGCACCGGCGCATATCGCCCCCACGCCCCGCCTCACCGCCGGCTCGCCCCGCCACCGGGCACGGGTATCAGAGCTTCGAGCTGATCACCCCGGTATTGAACCCGCCGATCCTGAGTTCGCCGAACAGGCGCTGGTATTCGATCTTCGGGCAGCGGTTCATCACCACCTTCATCCCGCGTGCCTGCGCGAGCTTCGCCGCCTCCTCGTTCTCCACCCCGATCTGCATCCAGATCGTCTTGAGATCGGGGAAAGCCGCGAGCGCCTCTTCAACGATCGGCAGCACGTGTTCGGAGCGGCGGAAGATGTCCACCATGTCCACGGGCTCCCTGATCGAGGAGAGATCGGGCATGATCTCCTCGCCGAAAAGCTCCTTGCCCGCATGGCCGGGATTGACCGGAATCACCCGGTAGCCCTTGCTCGTCAGATACCGGCCCACGAAATGGCTGGGGCGCACCGGATTGGGCGAAATGCCCACGCAGGCGATGGTTTTCGTCTCGTCCAGAATCTGGCGCAGAAAGGCGAAGGAATAGCTCATGCCCTTCCCTTATCATGGCGCTTCGCAAGAAAAAAGCGCCCGGTTCTGAGCCCGGGCGCC
The DNA here is from genome assembly GCA_015491895.1 of Albidovulum sp. GTDB lineage: Bacteria > Pseudomonadota > Alphaproteobacteria > Rhodobacterales > Rhodobacteraceae > WFVA01. The sequence continues at coordinate 8,688 of WFVA01000015.1, forward strand.
AGTTACGGAACGAGGGACAGTGAAATGAAGCAAGGGTGTTCCGTGCCCTGGCTTCCCCTGACATATGGGGATGTGAAGGGAGTATATCCAGCCTTTGTAAACTGTTTGTGAACAAGCGCTTGGGCGCCGCGCCTCACCTGCCGGTCAGCCTGTCCGCTCCCGCACGGCCTCATAGAGGCTGACAGCGGCGGCGTTGGACACGTTGAGCGAGCCGAAATCGCCCGCAGCCGGAATCCGCACCAGCCGATCGCAGGAGGCCCGCGTCTTTTCGCGCAGGCCCGGCCCCTCGGCCCCGAGCACGAAGGCGAGCGGGCGCTCGCCGGCGGCGCGCACGGCCCCTGCGAGGCTTTCCTCCGCCTCCCCCGCCAGCCCAAGCACCAGATAGCCCATGTCCTGGAGTTCCCCGATCGCGGCGGCGAGATTGCGCACCCTGAGATAGGGCTGGCGCTCGAGCGCTCCCGAGGCCGCCTTGGCAAGCGCGCCCGTCTCCGGCGCCGAATGGCGCTGGGGCGCGATCACCGCGCGCGCGCCGAACACCTCCGCCGAGCGCAGGATCGCCCCGACATTATGCGGATCCGATACCCGATCGAGGAGCAGCACCCGCGCCGTCTCGCCCTCGCGCGCAAGGCAGCGCTCACCGATCGTGCCCCAGTCAAGCGGCTTCACCTCGAGCGCCGCCCCCTGGTGCACGGAGCCGGGATCAAGCGGCACGGGAAATTTGCGCGGATCGGCGATCTCGGGCGTGATTCCCGCCGCCGCGATGGCATCGCCGAGCTTCTGCGCGGCGTTTTTCGTCATCACCAGCCGCAGCTTCTCGCGCGCGGGATTGAGGAGCGCATCGCGCACCGCATGAAGCCCGAACAGCCAGACGCTGCGCGCGTCTTCAGCCCGGCGGGCCTTTTCCTTCTCGATCACCCATTTCGGTTTCTTCATGCCCGCGCACCCCTTTGCGGCCCCAAACGGCCCACTGAACGGCCCTCAACGGCCCTGCGCATGGATGCGCCTTGCCATCCCCCATAGATGCGCGCGCACCGCTCCCGGCGCAAGCCCCGCCATCAGCCATCAGGCGCATTTTTCAGGTTGACGCCCAAAGCGGCGAAGGCTATCCCCTCCCGCGACGGGCGACGTGCTGCAAGGTGCGGCAGCGGACTGTAACTCCGCCGGGGAGACCCATGCCTGGTTCGATTCCAGGGTCGCCCACCATTCCTCCCCCACAACCGGCATGGCTGCGCATCAACTGAAGACCTGATCGGCCAGCCGCGGCCCTCAGGGGGCGATCACCCGCGCTGGATTGCCGGCAGGGTTTCAGCGCGGGCTGACACCGCGCAGGCGCTCGGAGCGGCGGCGCAGGAGCTCCACGGTCGTCAGCAGCGCGATGGAGACGATCACCAGGATCGTGGCCACCGCGAGGATCGCCGGGCTGATCTGCTCCCGGATGCCGTTCCACATCTGACGCGGGATGGTCTGCTCGTCGAGCGCGCCGACGAAAAGCACCACCACCACCTCGTCAAAGCTGGTGACGAAGGCAAACAGCGCCCCCGAGATCACGCCGGGCAGGATGAGCGGCATGGTGACGCGGAAGAAGGTGGTGCGCGGATCGGCCCCGAGATTGGCGGCGGCGCGATTGAGCGAATGATCGAAGCCCACCAGCGTGGCGGTGACGGTGATGATCACGAAGGGAATGCCGAGCGTGGCATGCGCAAGGATGATGCCGAGATAGGGGATGCCCCAGTGGCTGATCTGGATCTTCGAGTAGAAGAAGAAAAGCCCGGTGGCGGTGATGATGATGGGCACGATCATGGGCGATATCAGGATCGCCATGATGGCGCGGCGGAAGGGCATTTCCGGGCGCGAGAGGCCGAGCGCGGCGAGGGTGCCGAAGCCGGTGGCGAGGATGGTGGCGAAGATGCCGATGATGAAGGAATTCTTCGCCGCGTTCACCCATTTGGAATTTTCCCACACATCCGCCCACCAGGCGAGATCGCGCGGGGCGTCCGGGTCGATCATGCCGAAGGTGAGGAGCTTGTCGTACCAGCGCAGGGAATAGCCCTCGGGATCGAGCGCCAGCATCTTCGGGGTGAAGGTGAAATAGGGCTCGGCATTGAAGGAAAGCGGGATCACCACAAGGATCGGCGCGATCAGGAAGAGGAAGATCAGCGCGCAGATCACGAGGTAGGTGTAGTGCCAGATGCGCTCCAGCGGAGAGGCGTAATTGGGAAGGGCCATGATTGCGCGCCTCCTATCCGAGCTTCAGGTTGTCGATGCCCACCAGCTTGTCATAGAGCCAGTAGAGGATGAGGATGCCGGTCAGCAGGAGCGCGGCCAGCGCCGCGGCGAGCGACCAGTTGAGCGATTTCTGGATGTGGAAGGCGATCAGGTTGGAAATCAGCGTGCCGTCCGATCCGCCCACAAGAGCCGGGGTGATGTAGTAGCCCACGGCGAGGATGAACACCAGAAGCGCGCCGGCGCCGATGCCCGGAACCGTCTGGGGGAAGTAGATGCGGCGGAAGGCCGTCCAGCTGGTGGCGCCGAGATTGCGCGCCGCGCGCACATAGGAAGGGTTGATCGTGCGCATCACCGAATAGAGCGGCAGCACCATGAACGGGAGCAGGATATGGGTCATGGCGATGACGGTGCCGGTCTTGTTGTACATCATCTGGATGCGGCCGTCATCGCCGATGATGCCGAGCGCCACCAGCGCATCGTTGATGACCCCCTGGCTTTGCAGGAGGACCATCCAGCTGGTGGTGCGCACCAGAAGGGATGTCCAGAACGGCAGCAGCACCAGGATCATCAGCAGGTTGGATTTGCTGAGCGGCAGCGTGGCCAGAAGATGGGCGATCGGATAGGCGAGGATCAGGGTGAGGAAGGTGATCAGAAGCGAGAGCGCCAGCGTGCGGGCGAAGAGCATCTTGTAGATGCGCCGGTTTTCCTCCACGGGCACGATCTTGCCGCTCGGATCGCGCTTCAGATCCAGCGCCGCGAGGTAGAAATTCATCGTGTAGGGCGAGGCGGCGGCGCGCATCACCTGCCAGAGCGCCGGATCGCCCCATTTGGGATCGAGCTTCAGAAGGGCCTCCCTGTAGGGAGGTTCGAGCTTCTTCGCCTTGCGCGCGCCCTTGGTGAACAGGCTGCGCGAGCCGGGCAGTTCGTAATTGACGCGCGTGCCCACGAGCCCGGCCTTCTTCGTCTTCTTCAGCAGCCTGAGATCGGCGACGAGGGCCGCATAGGCGCTTTCGTCGGGCTCCGTGCCGGGCGGGTGCTTGGCAAACCAGGCCACGAGATTTGGCATGTTGTCATGGAAATTCGGGCTGTAGACGGAGCGTTTCAGCAACTCGCCGATCGGCATGATGAAGGTGATGACCACGAAGGCCAGAAGCGGCAGCACCAGCAGAAAGGCCCGCAGGCGCGCCCGGAACTGCGCCCGCGCCATGGCGGATTTCAGCGAGGTGCCGTCGGCCATCGTGAGCGGGCCATCCTCGACACCGCCCGCCGTGGCGACAACGGCCACATGGGGATCGGCGGGGAGTTCCTTCGTCATGTCTTCCGCTTCCGCTGCCTCGGGGGTGCGGGCGGCACGCGCTGCGCCGCCCGCTCTTTCATGTGCCGCGCCGGCTTACTGGGCCAGCCAGGCGTTGAAGCGCTCGTTGAGCTCCGCATCGTGATCGACCCAGAACTCGTAATCGTTCACGAGGGCGTTCTTCATGTTCTCGGGCGCGGTGGGCATGTGCGGGCCCATGTCCGTCTTGCCGTCCATGAACTTGCCGACCAGCGCGGAGGAGGATTTGCGCGCCGGGCCGTAGGAGATCCAGCTCGCCTGATCCGCAAGGCGCTTGGTATCGGTGGCAAAGGCGACGAACTTCATCGCGTTCTCCTTGTTGGGCGCGCCCTTCGGGATCACGAAGAGATCGAAATCGAGGATCTGGCCGTCCCACATGATTTCAAGCGGCTGGCCCTCGGAAACGGCGGCGTTGAAAATGCGGCCGTTGTAGGCGGTGGACATTACCACCTCGCCATCCGCCAGAAGCTGCGGCGGCTGGGCGCCGGCTTCCCACCACACGATATCATCCTTGATGGTATCGAGCTTCCTGAAGGCGCGCTCCACGCCCTCGGGGGTGTTCAGCAGATCATAGACCTGATCGGCGGGCACCCCATCGGCCATCAGCGCCATCTCGAGATTGGCCTTGGCGGATTTGCGCAGGCCGCGCTTGCCGGGGAATTTCTCCGTATCGAAGAAATCGGCGATGCTCTGGGGCGCGCCATCCACGTTTTCCTTGTTGTAGGCCACCACGGTGGACCACACGATATTGGCCACCCCGCAATCGGTCAGCGCGCCGGGGATGAAATCCTCCTCGGCGGGCGTGCCGTCGGGCGCGGGCGGCAGCATGGCGTGATCGATCTCCTCCAGCAGGCCCTCGTCGCACAGGCGCACGGCGTCGGAATATTCCACATCCGCAACGTCGATCGAGACATTGCCCGCTTCCACCTGCGCCTTGATCGGGGTCGCCGGGTTGTCGGCGTCGATCCAGTTGACCTTGATTCCGGTTTCCTTGGTGAAGGGCTTGCCGTAGGCCTCCACCTGCGATTTCGTGTAGGCGCCGCCCCACGACATCACGTTGATCTCCTCCGCAGAGGCCGCGACGGCGGCAAGGCCGGCAATCGCGGTGGAAAGGATCAGTATCTTCTTCATGTCTTTCTCCCTTGGTTCAAGTTCTTCTGCTCGTTCCTGTCAGCCTCGTGAGGCCGGTTGGCCCTGCCTCCCTCGTTTGCGATACGCTCTGTTCATCAGAGCAGATCGGCTCAGAGCGGGTCAAGGGCGCGCGCGTCCTGCGCGTTCCATGAAACCCGCGTCCTTTCGCCCACCACGAGAGGCCTGTGGCCGGCGGAATTGGGCACCTTGACGATGAAATCCTCATTGCCGTGCACCCTGAGACGGCAGCGCAGGTGATCGCCGAGATAGATCAGCTCCAGCACCTCCGCCTCGGTGGTGTTCGCGTTCGTCTCGCCCTCGAGCCAGACGCGCTCGGGGCGGATCGAGATCAGCGTGGCGCTGCCCGGATCGCCGCATTTCACCGGATTGGCCCGGGTGATGGCGCCATCGGCGAGCCGCACCAGCACCAGATCATCCTCGTAGCCCTCCACCGTGCCCTCGAGCTTGTTGTTCTCGCCGATGAACTGGGCAACGAAGCTGTTTTCGGGACGCTCGTAGAGATCCTCGGGGCTCGCGAGCTGCTGGATCACGCCATTGTTGAACACCGCCACGCGATCGGACATGGTGAGCGCCTCGGCCTGATCGTGGGTCACGTAAACGACGGTGATGCCGAGGCGTTCGTGCAGGTGCTTGATCTCGAATTGCATGTGCTCTCTGAGCTGCTTGTCGAGCGCGCCGAGGGGCTCGTCCATCAGCACAAGCTCGGGCTCGAACACCAAGGCGCGCGCCAGCGCGATGCGCTGCTGCTGGCCGCCCGAAAGCTGGGCCGGGCGGCGGTTGATGAAATCGCCCATCTGCACCATGTCGAGCGCGGCGCGCACCTTTTCGGCCCGCGCCTCCCTGCCCATGCCGCGCACCTCGAGCGGGAAGGAGAGGTTTTCCCCCACCGTCATGTGCGGAAACAGGGCGTAGTTCTGGAAAACCATGCCGATGCCGCGCTTGTGGGGCGGTATGTTGTTGATCGGGCGGCCATCGAGGCGGATCTCGCCGCTGGTGGCTGTTTCAAACCCGGCGAGCATCATCAGGCAGGTCGTCTTGCCCGAGCCGGAGGGGCCGAGCATGGTGACGAATTCGCCCTTTGCAATCCGAAGGTTCAGATCCTTCACGACAAGCGTTTCGCCATCGTAGCTCTTCTGCACGCGATCGAATTCGACGAACGCGTCCTGCACTAGCTCCTCAACCACACATGGCTCCCCGTCTGGCAGCGGCAATGCCGCCCTGTCACTCCCCGAAGACTTAAGCGAATGAGCGCAGGGGATGCAACAAACCATTTGCGATTTTGAGCGTTTCGCAACCTGCCGGGGAGAAAACCGAAGGTTCATGCCCCGAAAAACGGCATCCGGCGCAGGGCGGAAAAGCTGCGAATCACGGGAAAAATCCCGCCGCTTCACAAGAGCTTCAGGCTCTCCCCGATCCAGGGGTATTCCGCCACCGCCGGGGCCACCACCCTTTCATCCAGCAGCGGCCCGAGGCGGGCGACCATGGCCGCGGGCAGATCCTGGAGCATGTCGCGCCGGGCAGTGAGGGTGATGGTGCGGGTGAGCGGGGCCACCGGCAGGGGCATGAGCGCCACTTTCTCATGGAAGCGGCGCGCGGCGAGATAGCCGAGCGGGGTAAGGATGCTCCAGCCCTGCCCGTCGGCGATCATGGCCATGATGGCGTGGTAGCTGTCGAGCTGAAAGCGGGGGCTGAGGCGCAGATCGTGCTCGGCCAGATGGGCGGCGATCTGGCGGCCCATGTGGTGACGTTCGGTATACTGGATGAAGGGAAGATCGCCGATCCGGGGCAGAAGCGGGCCGGCCGGATCCACCCGCCCGCGCGGCACCGCGGCCAGGAAGGGCTCCTGCATCAGCGGATGCACCTCGGCCCAATCGGCGCGAAAGCCGGTATCTGCGGCCACCACCACATCGAGCGCGCGCATGTCCAGAAGCTCGAACAGGTGATGGCTGGCGCCGGTTTCGAGCAGGAACTGGCAGCGGGTCAGCTCCTCCGCCATCCCGACAAGCAGGCGCGGCGTTACCTCGGCATCGAAATCCTCGATCATGCCGAGGCGAAAGCGCGTGAGGGCGGAAAGATCGGCGCTGGCCAGCTCGGCGCGCGCCAGCGTGGCCTCGTTGAGGATCGATTGCGCCCGGCGCAGGAAGATCTCGCCCGCCGCGGTGAGGGTGGCGGGGCGGGCGCTGCGGTCAAGCAATGTGGCGCCGATCGCGGCCTCGAGATTGCTGAGCTGCTGGCTGACGGCCGAGGGGCTGGCGCCAAGGCGGCGCGCGGCGGCCGAGATCGCGCCCTCCTGGGCGGTGGCGAGGAAAACCTCGATCCCCCAGAGCGTGATCCTGCCGGGCGTTTCAGCCATGCCGCCCCCTCCTGCGCCCCTTCATCGGCCCCACCCTGCATCCGCCCGCCCGGCGGGATCCGGTTCGGGGCCGGTATGCGGGCCTCACTTTCCGATCTCGGAGAGCTTCGATTGCAGCTCCGCGAGCTGGGCCTTGATCTCGTCAAGCTCGCTTTGCGCCGGCGCTTCGGGCTTTTCCGCCCCGTTGGCCGCTTCCGCGCTCTTTTCCGCAGGCGCGGGCGCGCTCCAGCCGCCGGTCATGCCGCCCGTCATCGCCTTGAGGAAAGCCTCCTGCTGCGCCTTCAGCGCCTCGAAGCCCGGCATCGCCGCCATCGGCCCGGCCACGCTCTTCATCTGCTCCAGCGCCTTTTCCTGCCCCTGGCGCAGAAGCTCGAACGACATCGCCAGGAAATCGGGCACCACGCTTTGCGCCTGGGTGGCATAGCTGCGCACGAGATCGGTGAGCACATCCACCGGCAGCACGTTTTCGCCCCGGCTCTCGTGCTCGGCAATGATCTGCAGGAGATACTGACGGGTGAGATCATCGCCTGTCTTGAGATCGACGATCTGCACATCCCGCCCCTCCCGGATGAAACGGGCGATATCCTCGAGCGTCACGTAATCGCTGGTCTCGGTATTGTAGAGCCGCCGGCTCGCGTAGCGCTTGATCAAGAGCGGCTTTTCCTTCTCTGCCACGACATCTCCCCTTGTCCTGTTGCAGCGCAGCAAGATTAGGGGGTTTGCGCAGAAAAAGAAAGGGCGGGCTCATCGAGCCCGCCCGGGATGGTTGCCGGCGCCGGGAGGAAAGCGCCGGCGGCATCTCTTTCGCCGTTGCGGCTTACTTGCCGCTCTTGCCGTTTTTCGCGGCAGGCTTTGCGGCCGGATTGGCCGCCGAAGCGCTTTTCATGGCCCTGGCGATCTCTTCGTTCGCCTTTTCCATGGCCTCGCGCGCCTCCTCGCTCATTTCCTGACCGGCGGAGATCATCAGCTCCACGGTTTCGGTCTGGACCTTCTTGGCCACATCGGCGAAAGCCGCCAGATTCTCGGCCGCCATCTCGGCGCTCTTCGCGGCGAACTCGCTCAGCGCCTGGGCGTAGGCGGCGGGATCATCCTTGGCCTTCGTCATGTCGGCAAGCTTCTCGAGGGTTTCCTTCGTCCATTTGGCGGAAATCTCGGTCGATTTCTCGGCCGCCTCGATTGCGAGCTTCGTCATCTTCTCGCTAAGCTCGGCCTGGGCGCGGAACGCATCCTCGAACACCTTCGTATCAAACGGAAGTTTCGCGAACATTTCCTGCATCGCCTTGGTGTAGTCCTGGGTTGTCTGTGCCATCTTCATGCTCCTTTCGCACCGCCCGGCGTTGCCTGAGGCAGCATATTTCAAATCTCTCAAGGGAGCATATAGATGCTGCGCTGCGGCATTTCAAGGGGATTTTGCTGCGCTGCGGCATTTTCCTGCCGCGGAACTCACCCCCCTGCTTTCGAGGCCTCGTATTTCGCGTTCAGCACATAGGTGCCGGGCGCCGGCGCGAGCACCGGATAGCCTGCCGCGCCGGGGATGCGCGCCGCCACCTTCCTGCCCGCGCGCCGGCGCAGCCATCTCTCCCAGCGCGGCCACCAGGAGCCGGGATGGAAATCCGCCGCCTGATACCAGACATCGGGATCGCGGATCGGCGCCTTGCTGGTGTAATGGCCGTATTTGTCGCGGCTCGGCGGATTGACGATGCCGGCGATATGGCCCGATTGCGAGAGGATGAAGCTCTTCGAGCGCGCGCCCATCTTCGCCACGCCCCGAAAGCTCGCCTTCCATGGCGCAATGTGATCGGTTTCGCAGGCGATCGCGGTGAGCGGGCGCTTCACGTCGCGGATATGGAGGGTTTCGCCGAGGATCTCGATCCCGCCTTCGGCAAAGCGGTTCTGCTGGCACAGGAGGCGGAGATATTCCACCGTCATGCGCGCGGGCAGATTGGTGCCGTCGCCGTTCCAGTAGAGAAGATCGAAGGCGGGCGGCGGCTCGCCCAGCATGTAGCTGCGGATGGCGGGCTGATAGACAAGATCATTGGGCCTCAGATAGGAAAACGTGCGCGCCATGAAATAGCTGCGCAGCACGCCCGCGCGCTTCGCCTCCTCCTCGATCGCATCGACGAAATCATCCTCGAGGAACACCGCGAATTCGCCCGGCTCGGAGAAATCCGTGAGCGTGGTGAAGAAGGTGGCCGCGCGCACGGATCTCTCGCCCCGCTTCTCCAGAAGCGCGAGCGTGAGCGCCAGCATGGTGCCGGCGATGCAGTAGCCCACCGCATTCACCTCATCGGTGGCGCAGACCTCCTTCACCACACGAAGCGCCTCGAGATAGCCCTCGCGAATGTAATCCTCGAGCCCCACATCGGCGTAGGTTTCATCCGGGTTGACCCAGGAAACGACGAACAGCGTGTAGCCCTGATCGACGATCCAGCGGATCAGGCTGTTGTCGGGCCTGAGATCAAGGATGTAGAACTTGTTGATCCAGGGCGGAAACAGGAGCACCGGAATCTCGTGCACGGTTTCGGTGCGTGGCGCATACTGGATCAGCTCGAAGAGCCGGTTGCGGTAGATCACCGCGCCTTCGGTGCCGGCGATGTTCTCGCCCACCCGAAAGGCCTCGGGGTCGGCAAGCGTGACCAGAAGATCCCCCTCGTTGGCCTCGAGATCGCGCACGAGGTTCTCGAGCCCGCGCACGAGGGATTCACCCCCCGTTTCCACGGCACGCTCAAGCGCGTCCGGGTTGGTGGCGAGGAAATTCGTGGGCGCCATCATGTCGATGATCTGGCGGGTGAAGAAGCGCAGCCGCTCGCGCTCGGGCGGCGGGAGCCCCTCCAGCGCATCGACGCCCTTTTCCAGCGTCTCGGCATTCAGGAGATACTGCTTGCGCAGCAGGCTGAAATAGGGATTGGAATACCACAGCGGATGGCTGAAGCGGCGATCGCGCCGCGCTGCGGCCGCAGCCTCCTCGCCGCTCTCCTCCTCCCCGCCCGCCGCTGCCGCGAGCATGGCCTGCTGGGCCTCCATGTAGTTCTGCACCGCCCGGCCCCACCATTCCACCTGCTGGCCGATGAGCCTTGCCGGGTTGGTCATCCATTCGGCCATCAACGCCGCGCCGGCCTTCGCGTAAAGCTCGGGAGAAGGGCCGTCGAGGGCGGGGGAATGGGGCCTGCGGCGCGAAAGCGCGGCGATCAGGCGCCGGGAAAGCTCTTCGATGCGGGCAAGATTGCGCGCCATCTCCGGCGAAGGCGCGATCGCCCCGCCCTCCTGCAGGCCGGGCTTTTCCGCGCCCTTTCCGCCCCCGGCATCCTTCCTCTTCGCCGCCGCCTTTGCCGCCTTTGCCGCCGCCCCGGCGCGCCCGGCTGCACCACCTTCCCCTTTCGGGGAGCTTGTCTTGTTCATCGCCTGGCCCTAATGTTTGCTGCACATGCAACATAGCGCGCAATTGCATCCACGCAAAGCGCCAAGAGGCAACAGAGCAGGAACGCGAAGACATGCGCTACATGGCCACCTATGACCTCATGGAAACCATGCGCAACACCAGCCAGTGGCTCGGCGCCAGCGCAAGGGCCATGGCCGCCTGTCCGGGCGCGCAGATCATCCCCAATCCCTTTCTGCACTGGCTCGGCGCCTGGGGCGAGGTGGCCGAGCGCAGCTTCGCGCGCATGGTCACCAAGCCCGATTGGGGCATCGCCTCCATCCCCGCCGAGGACGGGCGCGATCACGTGGTGACGATCGAGGCCGAGATCACCCGCCCCTTCGGCGATCTGATCCGCTTCCGGGTGCAGGGCCGCCCCGAGAAGGCGCGCCGGGTGCTGCTGATCGCCCCCATGTCGGGCCATTACGCCACCCTGCTGCGCTCGACCGTGCAAAGCCTGCTGCCCGATTGCGAGCTCTGGATCACCGATTGGCACAACGCGCGCGACATTCCGGTGAGCGAGGGGCGGTTCGACATCGAGGATTACACCCTCTACCTCGCCGATTTCATGCGCCACCTCGGCCCCGATACCCATGTGATCGCCGTCTGCCAGCCGGTGCCGCTGGCGCTCGCCGCCACCGCCCATCTCGCGGCCGAGGAGCCCGCCGCCCAGCCCCTCACCCTCACCCTGATCGGCGGCCCCGTCGATCCCGATGCCGCGCCGACGGACGTCACCGATTTCGGCGACCGGATGCACATGGCCCAGCTGGCCGAAATCGCGATCCAGCGCGTCGGCTTCAAATACCGCGGCGTGGGGCGGATGGTCTATCCGGGCCTCCTCCAGCTCACCTCCTTCATGGCCATGAATTCCGAACGCCACGCCCGCGCCTTCTCCGAGCAGATCCTGCGCGTGGCCAAGGGCGAGGCCGGCGATCATGACCGCCACAACCGCTTCTACGACGAATACCTCGCGGTGATGGACATGACGGCCGAATTCTACCTCTCCACCGTCGAGCGCATCTTCAAGAACCGCGAGATCGCCCGCAATGCCTTCACCCTGAGGGGCAGGCCCGTCGATCTCGGCGCCATCACCGACGTGGCGGTGAAAACGGTGGAAGGTGGCAAGGACGATATCTCCGCCCCCGGCCAATGCGTGGCCGCGCTCGATCTCCTCACCGGCCTGCCCGAATGCATGAAGGCCTCCCATCTCGAGCCCGACGCCGGCCATTATGGCATCTTCGCCGGCCACAGCTGGCGCGACAACATCCGCCCCCTGGTGCTCGAATTCATGGATCAGCACCGCGCACACACGAAGAGGAAGAATCCGGCCCGCCTGTAACCCGCCCGCCTGAAACCCGCCTGAGCCCCGCGCCCGGGCCTCTCGTCACTGGTCTGCAAATAGCCCCGCCGGAGGCATGAAATCCCTCACTCCTGCCGCCCAACGGCGCGCGCGAGGGATGCACGCTGCGCGCGCGAGAGGCTTTCGCGCGCGATGATCCAGGTATGGATGGAAAACACGATCGCCCCGCTCCCCGGCAGGCGCAGAAGCGTCTGACGCTCGGAGCGGATCCAGGCCGCCTCCTCCTTCTCCTCGGGGCGGGGATCGGCTTCGCTGCGGGGCTGGAAGAGCGCCGGATCGCGGTAGAAAAGCGCATTGGCGCGCCAGAGCGGCGCTTCGGGGCGGATCATGTCGAACATCCGCTGCACCCGGCGCGCGATCCCCGCGTCATAGCTCTGCACCGGCCCGTGGATCGCCCCGAGCGGGCGCATGATTTTCTCCCCCAGCGTCCAGCTTGCGGGAAAGCACAGGAGCGCGCCCGTCAGCAGATGCTCCTCCCCGCCGCGTTTTTCGAGGATGCAGAAATCCTCCTGCACGAGCCGCCCCAGCGTTTCCAGGGGCGAGGACTCATCGAGCGCCACGCGCCGCCCGTCGGGGCAGTGCATCTCCGCCCCCTCGCGGCGGAAACCGGACTTCTGCGAAAGCTCCTCCACCACCAGCGCCAGCAATTCCCGCGCCGCCGGGGCCGCGCCCGGATCGAGCGCCAGCACATCCCCCCGCCGCGCCGCCAGAAGGCGCGCCTTTTCGGCCATCTGCGCGCCGTAGGCCTCATCCACCCAGAGCCATTCGCCCGGCGCCACCGGCTTCACGCCGGGCAGGCGCGCAAGCGCCGGATCGCCCCAGGGATCATGGGGCAGGCTCTGCTGCAGGATAGGCTTCATTCCCGGCTTCATTGCCCCGCCGCTCCGCGCGAAAGGGCGAAACGCGCCACGATCCCGAAGTGATCCGAGCCAAGGCGCGGGCGCCGTTCCAGCCGGCCGCCGTCGGTGCTGGCCAGCACGTGATCGATCGGGATCTTCGCCCCGATCTTCGGCAGCGGGAAGCTCGGCGCCACCCCGCCGATCCGCCGCGCGCCCGAGGCCTGCTCCATCATGCCCATGAGATGGGACCACGGCACCATGTTGAAATCCCCCCCGATCACCACGGGCGCCGGATCCTCATCGAGGAGCACGGCGATATCCTGCGCGATTCCCCGCGCCTGGGCGGGCTGGCCGAAGGGCCAGGGCCAGTGCAGATGGATGGCGATCACCCAGACCGGGCCGATCGGCGTCTCTACCTGCATCGCCGTCATCCCCCGCCCGGCGCCGCAGCGCCCGCTGCCCGCGATCTTCGGCCAGCGCGAGGCCACCACCACCCCCCCCACCTTCGCAAAGGGGCATTCCTGAACGGCCGGATATTCCTCCGCCAGCACCGCGAGAAGGCGCGCATTGCGGTAGGTGACCTCCTGAAGGGTGATGAAATCGGGCGCGACTGCGCGGATATCCTCGGCCAGCGGCGCAGTATCGGCGAGGCGGTAGCTCATGTTCTTCTGGTAATGGGTGAAAACGCCTGCCCCGCCACCCGCAACCGCGCCGGCGGGAAGCCAGGCGCGCAGGAGCGTCGCGCCCGATGCCAGCATCACGAGCATCCCGGCCAGCGCCGCCCCCCTGTGGCCACGCGCCAACAGCAAGGCCACCGCCAGCGCGGCAAGGGCAACGAGCCAGGGGCGGAAGACGGCAAGCGAATCCCCCGCCGGGTGCAGCGCGCCGAGGTGGCTTGCCGCCAGCAGAAGAAAGGGCAGCGATGCCAGAATGCCCCATCCCGTCATGTGCAATCCCATGTGAAATCGCCCTCTCCCTGCCTTCATCACGGCCGGAGCCTAGGCCCGGGCGCATGAAACCGCAACAAGGGTTGTCACCTTTGCGCGGCCGGCACGGGGAGCGGCCTTGCAAATCCCGCCATGTTCCTCAAACTCCTGTTGAACAACGGTCAGTGGAGAGCGGACATGACGGATGAACGCATCGAATTTCGGGGCCATCGCGGCGACATGCTCGCCGCGCGGCTTGATCTGCCCCGCGGCCCGCATCTCGCCACCGCGCTTTTCGCTCATTGCTTCACCTGCTCGAAGGATATCGTCGCCGCGCGCCGGATCGCGGGAAGGCTGGCGGCGATGGGCATTGGCGTGCTGCGCTTCGATTTCACCGGGCTTGGCCACTCGCAGGGGGAATTCGCCAATACCACCTTCCGCTCCAATGTGGAGGATCTGGTGGCGGCGGCACGGTATCTGGAGGCGCGCGGCATGGCGCCGGGGCTGCTGATCGGCCACAGCCTCGGCGGCGCTGCGGTGCTGAAGGCGGCGGGCGAGATCGAAAGCGCGCGCGCGGTGGCCACCATCGGCACGCCGTTCGATCCCGGCCATGTGCTGCACAATTTCGCCGGCGCGATCGACGAGATCCGCGAAAAGGGGGAAGCCGCGGTGGAACTCGGCGGGCGGCGGATCACCATCGGGCGCGATTTCGTCGAGGATGTCTGCGCGCAATCGCTGGCGCCCGCGATCCGCGCCCTGGGCCGCGCGCTTCTGGTGATGCATTCGCCGGTGGATCGGGTGGTGGCGATCGAGAACGCCGCCAACATCTTCAGGGCCGCGCGCCATCCCAAGAGCTTCGTCTCCCTCGATCGGGCCGACCACCTGCTCACCAATCCCGATGACGCTGAATATGCGGCCGGGGTGATCGCGGCCTGGGCGGCGCATTATCTCGATCTTGCGCCGCCTGCGCCGCCTTCGGGCGCGCCCGAAGGCGTGGTGCTGGTGAGCGAAGCCGATCCCGATGGCTTCCTGCAGGATATCAGCGCCGGGCCGCGCCATCACCTGCTGGCCGACGAACCGAAGGCATTCGGCGGCACCGACCGCGGCCTCTCGCCCTATGGGCTGCTGGCCGCGGCGCTCGGGGCCTGCACCTCGATGACGATCCGCATGTATGCGCGCCGCAAGGGCTGGCCGCTCGCGCATGTGAGCGTGGAGGTGACGCATGACAAGGTGCATGCCGAGGACGCGCAGGGCGGCCGGCCCATGAAGGTGGATCTCTTCCGCCGCCGGATCCGGCTCGAGGGCGATCTTGACGCGGCCCAGCGCGCGCGGCTTCTGGAGATTGCCGACAAATGCCCGGTGCATCGCACGCTCGTGCATGGGGCGAAGGTGAAAACCGAACTGGCAGACGAGTGAAGGAAATGCGGGGGCTGCCCCTTTCCTTTCCGGCCCCCGCCCCCGCGCTCCCGGGATATTTATGGACCAATGATGAGAGGAAACGGCCCCGGGGCCTGCGAAAACGGGCGGTTCAGAGCGGCCAGATCAGCGGGATGAGAGCGCTGGCGATGATGCCGATCGAGAGATTGAGCGGAATGCCGACGCGCAGAAAATCGGCGAACCTGTAGCCCCCGGGGCCATAGACCATCATGTTGGTCTGATAGCCGATGGGGGTGGCGAAGCTCGCCGAGGCGGCCACCATCACCGCCACCACCAGCGGGCGGGGATCGACGCCCAGAGCCTGTGCAATGCCGATGGCGATCGGGGTCACCACCACGGCGACGGCATTGTTGGAGACAAGCTCCGTCAGCACGGAGGTGAGCAGATAGATGCCCCAGACCACGAGGAAGGGCGGCAGGCCGGCGAGATGGGGAGCGATGGCATTGACGATGAGGCCCGCCGCGCCGGTGGCTTCGAGCGCGGCACCGATGGCCAGCATGGAGAGGATCATCGCCAGCAGGCGGCCGTCTATGTAGGAGAAGGCCTCTTCCGCATCGATGCAGCGCGCCAGCAGCACCACCGATACCGCGACGACGGAGAGAAGCAGGATCGGGGCCACGCCAAGCGCCGCGAGCACCACGACCCCGAACAGGGCGGCGATGGCGATGGGGGCGTGGCCGCGGCGGAAGGCGCGCCCCGAAGGGTGGGTGATATCGACGAGATCCATGTCCTGCGCGAGGCGGCGGATATCCTCGGGCGCACCCTCGAGCAGCAGCGTATCGCCCACCCGCACCACCAGATCATCGAGCTGGCGGCCGATATTCTGATTGCGCCGGTGCACGGCCAGCGGATAGACGCCGTAGCGCCGCCTGAGCCGGAGCGAGCCGAGCGTGCGCCCGATCATCTTGCAGCCGGGCGAGATCAGCACCTCGACGGTTGTCGTTTCCACCGCCGAGATCTGATCGACACGGCGCAGGCTCTTGTTGCGCTGAAGGCTGAGGAGCTCGCTCACCGCCGAGCGCAGCACCACCCGGTCACCGGGCTGCAGGATCACCTCGTCAAGATTGCGCCTGAGCGATTTGTCGCCCCGGATCACATCGATCAGCCGCACGCCATCGCGCTTGAAAAGCTGCACGCCCGTCACCGCGCGGCCCACGAGATTGCTCTCGGGGGGGATCACCGCCTCGGTGAAGAATTTCATGCGCGACTTGTCGGAGAGAAGGGTGGCCATGCTGGGGCGGTCGGGCAGCAGGCGGGGGCCGATGAAGCGCAGGTAGATCATGCCCCAGGCCACCAGCGCGAGGCCCAGCGGCGTGACCTCGAAGATGGTGAAGGGGGCAAGCCCGTGCACCTGCGCCACGCCATCGACGAGGAGGTTCGTCGAGGTGCCGATCAGAGTGAGGGTGCCGCCGAGGATGGCGGCGTAGGAGAGCGGGATGAGGAGCTTGCTCGCGGAAACGCCGAGCTTGCGCGCCAGCTGCACGAAGACCGGGATCATCACCAGCACCACCGGGGTGTTGGAGACGAAGGCGGAGGCGAGCACCACGAAGCCCATCAGGAGAGCGATGGCGAAACGGGGGCGCGCACTCACGTGGCGTTCGGCCTTTCTGGTGAACCAGTCAAGCGCCCCGGTGCGCACCAGCGCGCCCATGATGATGAACATGGCGGCGATCGTCCAGGGGGCCGGATTGGAGAGCACGGAAAGCGCATCCTGGTACGGCAGGAGGCCGAGCACCAGCACCAGCGCCGCGCCCGAAAGCGCCACCACCTCGGCGGGGTATGTCTCGCTGAGGAACAGGGCGAACATGGCGGCCACGATGGCCAGCATCAGCACGCCCTGGGCCGTCATGGAAAGATCGAGCCATGATGCGATCATGCGCCGCCGCCTGCCTCTTCATGCCCTGCCGGTGCCCCGCGCTCCGGCTC